>NZ_JBIKIL010000010.1:0-48159 GCF_044361645.1 Limnohabitans sp.
TTTGACAACCTGTACGGCTGCCGCGAGTCCTTGGTGGATTCCATCAAGCGCGCCACCGACGTGATGATCGCCGGCAAAGTGGCCGTGGTCGCCGGTTACGGCGACGTGGGCAAGGGCTCGGCCCAAGCTTTGCGCGCCTTGAGCGCCCAAGTCTGGGTGACCGAGATCGACCCGATCAACGCCCTGCAAGCGGCCATGGAAGGCTTCAAAGTGGTGACCATGGAATACGCCGCCGACAAGTGCGACATCTTTGTCTCGGCCACTGGCAACAAGAACGTGATCCGCTACGAGCACATGGCCGCCATGAAAGACGAAGCCATCGTTTGCAACATCGGTCACTTTGACAACGAGATCGATGTGGCTTCGCTGGAAAAGTGCCAGTGGGACGAGATCAAGCCGCAAGTCGACCACATCATCTTCCCCGATGGCAAAAAGATCACCCTGTTGGCCAAAGGCCGCTTGGTCAACCTGGGTTGCGCCACGGGCCACCCCAGCTTTGTGATGAGCGCCAGCTTTGCGAACCAGACGATTGCCCAAATCGAGCTGTTCACCAAGCAAGACCAGTACGAAAACGGCAAAGTCTATGTGCTGCCCAAGCACCTGGACGAAAAAGTGGCGCGTTTGCACCTCGAAAAGGTGGGCGCCATGTTGACCGTGCTGAGCGAAGAGCAAGCCGCTTACATCGGTGTCTCGAAAAACGGCCCTTACAAGGCTGACACCTACCGTTATTGACCCCACCGCATGCGCATTGACCAACTTCTCGTCGAACGTGGCTTGGCCGCTTCTCGCTCGCAAGCCCAGCGCTTGATCGCCGGGGGCTTGAAGTGGCAGCAGCCTGACGGGCTCTGGCGCAGCGTCGTAAAAAACCGCGACGAGGTGCCCGAAAGCGCCGCTTTGGAACTGTTGGACGATGCCGAGTCGCGTTATGTGTCGCGCGGTGGCCTCAAGCTCGAAGGGGCTTTGAAGGCCACAGGCCTTCAGGTGAAGGGTTTGCGCTGCTTGGATGTGGGCCAAAGCACCGGGGGTTTCACAGACTGTTTGTTGCAACACGGCGCGTCTGAGGTGGTGGGCATTGACGTGGGCCATGCCCAAGTGCATCCGCGCATCAGCCAAGACGAACGGGTGGTGTGCATCGAGGGTGTGAACGCCCGCGAGCTCGAGCCAGGAGACGAACGCGTACCCGATGCACTGGCGGGCTTTGACTTGGTGGTGGGTGATGTGTCCTTCATCTCACTCACCCTGGTGCTGCCCGGCGTGGTGCATTTGCTCAAGCCCACGGGCCAGCTGCTGATGCTGGTCAAACCCCAGTTTGAGTTGCAACCGGGCCAAGTGGGCAAAGGCGGCATTGTGAAAGACGACACGCATTTCCCCTTCATCGAACAGCGTGTGCGCACGGCCTTGACCGAATTGGGCATGACAGTGACGGCCTGGCTCGACAGCCCCATTGCGGGCGGTGACGGCAACCACGAGTTTTTTGTCCAGGCCTGCTGGCCTGAGCCTGCTGCGGTGCAGCCTGCGCGTGAAAAAACGCGTCTGGCGCACGAGGCCGATCTGGCCGCCAAGGCCTATGCCAAGGCCAACGACTATTGAATTTGAAGGTGTTGTGATGTCTGGTTTGAAGCTGCCCATCAGCCTGGAATTTTTTCCGCCCAAAACCCCCGAAGGTGCAGAAAAACTGCGCGGCGTGCGTGAAAAGCTCTACGCCTTGAAGCCCGAGTTTTGCTCGGTCACTTACGGTGCGGGCGGCTCGACACAAGAGGGCACCTTTGCCACGGTGAGCGCGATCCAAAGCGAGGGCGTGTCAGCGGCCTCCCATTTTTCTTGCATCGGTGCCAGCAAGGCCTCGGTGCGCGCCGAGCTGGCCACGCTCAAAGCCATGGGCGTCAAGCGCTTGGTGGCTTTGCGCGGCGATTTGCCCAGCGGCTATGGCGCAGGCGGTGAGTTCCACTACGCCAGCGATCTGGTGGCTTTCATCCGCGCCGAGACCGGTGACGACTTCCACATCGAGGTGGCCGCTTACCCCGAGATTCACCCGCAGGCCAAGTCGCCCGAGGCCGATTTGCAAGCCTTCGTCACCAAGGTGAAGGCCGGGGCCAACTCGGCCATCACGCAATATTTTTACAACAGCGATGCGTACTTCCGCTTTGTCGACGATGCCTACAAATTGGGCGTGGACGTGCCGGTGGTGCCGGGCATCATGCCGATCACCAGTTCTTCGCAGTTGCTGCGGTTCTCGGATGCCTGCGGGGCCGAGATCCCGCGTTGGATCAGGCTGCGTTTGCAGGCCTATGGTGACGATGCCGAGTCGATCAAGGCGTTTGGCCTGGACGTGGTGTCTGACCTGTGCGAGCAACTCGCCAACGGCGGCGTGCCCGCGATCCATTTCTACACCATGAACCAGAGCGCACCCACGCTGCACATTGTGCAGCGCCTCGGTGAGCTCAGCCGCTGACTTGGCCTGCGCATGCTGGACCTGACCGATTGGCCCCGCCCAGCGCAGCCCTGGCTGGGCGTTTTCACCGACATCGACGACACCTTGACCACCGCAGGTGCCATCACGGCCGATGCCCTGCAAGCCTTGGCCGACCTGAAAGCCGCAGGCCTGCTGGTGGTGCCGATCACGGGGCGGCCTGCCGGCTGGAGTGAAGCCTTTGCGAGCCGCTGGCCTGTGGACGCGATCGTGGCTGAAAACGGCGCGGTCGGGCTGCTGCACCCCGCTGGCCAAGCCCTTCGCAAGCTGTACCAGCAAGATGCCAACACGCGGGCCTCCAACTTTGCCCGCATGCAACAAGTGTTGGCGCAAATCGAACACCAGGTGCCTGGCGCAAAGCGCTCACAAGACAGTCTGGGGCGTGAGACCGACATCGCCATTGACCACGGCGAGTTCACACATTTGCCGCAAACAGCCATCGACAGCGTGGTGCGCTGCATGCAAAGCGCAGGCATGACCGCAACAGTGAGCAGCATCCACATCAACGGCTGGTGGGGCGAGCACAGCAAACTCACCGGTGCCCGCTGGATCTTGCGCGAGTTGTGGGGCCGTGATCTGTCGGCCGAAATCGACCGATGGGTTTATGTGGGAGACTCAGGCAACGACCAAGTGATGTTTGCACACTTCCCGCACAGTGTGGGGGTGGCCAACATCCGCCGCTTTGAGGCGCAGTTGACCCACCCTCCGCGCTACATCACCCCCAGTGAGCGTGGTGCCGGTTTTGCCGAAATGGCCAGGCACCTGCTGGCGCAAAGGGCCTGACCCACGGCGCTGTCCAAGCGCCATTCCCACTCAGTTGCTGCGTTGTGCCCCTTTGGCGCACCATGGCCAATGCAGTTGGGTCCAATCGGTGTTTGGGCTGATCCCGAGGTCGCTCGTGTTCATCCGAGGCAAAGGTCCAAGATGACAAAAATTGCGGCGCGAGTCGCCCTTGCCAAAAGCCCCTTGCCCTACACCCACAACGACAGCCTTTTTCACTGAAATGGACAGCGCATGACCGCCCCCACCCTCTTGACATGGTCTGAAAAAGACGGCCCACGCTCTGCCCTTTGGCGCTCTGACCAAGTGCTGCCCAAAACCGTGGTGCTGGCCGACGACACCATGAGCGCCGACACCGCTTACCGCCTGGCCTGCGCGGGCACAGCTTTGCTGTGGCGCAGCGACTTTCAGAACGCGCGGCAAATGCTGCAAGCGCTGACACGGCGCATCGACAAGCCCAAAAAAGCCCGCGTCAAAAAGCCCAACACCGAGACACCCGCCCCCCCCGGCACGGCCTTCCACACCCACCGGCAAGCGCAAGCACAGCGCACGCGCATCTTGAGCCAAGTCTTGCTGGAGCTGAACAGCGACTACGGCATTGACCTGCGCCGCGCGCCCGATGTGCAAGCCGCCTGCGTGCAGGCTTTTGGCCCGTCCAACGCGCAAGCCTCGGTCATCTCGCTGCGCAGCTTGCAAGGCGTGATCGGCGCTTTTGAGTGGCGCAAAAACGGTGTTGAAGTGCCTGCCATGGGCGAGGCCTTGCGCATTTACCCGCATTACGGCGTGTTCTCGCCAGTGCGCGGCGAGTATGTGGCTCTGGTTGCCAAAGCCCCGCTGCCGCAAGCGCTGCGCACACACTCTGTGGCGTTTGACATCGGCGTGGGCACTGGCGTTTTGTCGGCGGTGTTGGCGCGGCGCGGCGCAGCGCAGGTGGTGGGCACCGACCTGTCCGAGCGTGCCATGGCCTGCGCCTTGGACAACTTGCAACGCTTGGGCTTGCAAAACCAAGTGCAACTGGTGCAGACCCCTTTGTTTCCACCAGGCCAAGCGGCCTTGGTGGTTTGCAACCCGCCTTGGTTGCCCGCCCGCCCCACCACCTTGCTGGAGCAAGCGGTGTACGACGAGGGCAGCCAAATGCTCAGGGGCTTCTTGACCGGCCTGCCCGCCCACCTGTGTGCAGGTGGCGAAGGCTGGTTGATTTTGTCGGACCTGGCCGAACACCTGGGTTTGCGCACCCGCGAGGCTTTGCTGGGCTGGATCGCAGATGCGGGCTTGCAGGTGCTGGGCCGCATGGACGTCAAACCCGAGCACGCCAAGGCCCAAGATGCGAGCGATCCGCTGCATGCTGCGCGCTCGGCCGAAGTCACCTCTTTGTGGCGTTTGGCGGCGCTGCCCGCATGAGCCTGAAAACCCTTACCGAACCCTTCCTGAACCCTCCCTGAAACCTTGCTGAGCCCTGTTGCTTGCCCGCCTGCCAGCCCCAGCAGTGCGGGGCCCCAAGTTTAAAAAAGGTAACTCAGCGCCAAATCTGCTCGGTTGTTCACGGGCTTGGACTCGGACGCATGGGGCACCCCAAGCGCATGGCTTTTTTGGCCCCTGGCCCACGTCAAGGTGTAGTGCAATTGCGCAACCTGGCCCTGCAATTGCACACCCACCGCCTGCAAGGCATAGCGGGTCACAGACGCGGCTTGCAAAGGGTCCGCCTGCAGCTGCACGCGCCCGCCGTCATAAAAGGCCGAGACCGACACGGCTTGGCCAATGTCTTGGATCAAGGCCGCACTGACCAAAAAGCCGTGGTCACCCACACCGTCGGCAGAGGTGTACGCCCGCACCCCTTGGACACCTCCCAGCGCGATTTGGTTGTGGGCCGACAAGTTGCGACTGGCCCACTGCGCTTTGGTGTGGCCTGCCAAGCGCAAACTGCCGCTGTGGTTCAACAAGACATGCCCTTTGAACGCCGCATTGACACGCGCGTAATGCCCGGCCCGCACCGCCTCGCTGGCCGCTTGGAGGTGATAGCCGTGCACCAGCGACAACTCGGCCCGCATGGGATAGCGTGACAGGCGCTCGTTGTCCATGGCCCAGCGCCAGCGCCACTGGTGGTCATGCAATTTGAATGGTGGTGCAGCCGCGTCCTGCCTGCGGCTTTCGCTGGCGCGGCTGAACAGCAGCACATCGGCTTGGTAGACCCGGTCCCTGCTGCTGCCCACGTTGCGGCTCAAGCCCATGCCGAATTCAGCGACCTCGCCCTCCGTGGCGCTGGCCTGGTGTGTCACCGAACGCTGGCGCAGGCTGGTGCCAAACACCGTCCAACGTGCGTCAAACTGGGGCCACAGCCCTTCGTAATCGGCACGCAGGTAGGCCAAACCCTCCGCGGCCTGCGCCAACAAGGCCAGTTGCGACTTGGCCGCTGGCATGCCCAGCGTCAGTGCGGCCAACAAATGGGGCTGTCCGTGCTCGCGCAAGCCATGGGTAGCCAACATCACCCCACCCCGGGCGGGGCGGTCCGGCATGGCCGCGGCGGGCAGGATGTTGACCCGTAAATCAATCAACTCAGAGCTCACTGCCGACAAGCTGGCCTCCAGTTGAATCGGCAGACCATAGGCGGCCGAATCCAGCACCTGACTCAAGGCCACGGTGTCCAAGGGCAAGCCCGCCTGAAAAACCCGCCCCACGCGGGTTTGGACAGACGCCAGATGGGCGGCAGCCTGCGGATTCTCGGGCCGCACAATGCGCACGCTGTTGAGCTTGGGCTGCACCACTTGGATGTTCAGTTGTTGGCCCCCACGAACGGTCAACACCTCGGTTTTGGCATAGGCCGTGAAGCCTTTTTGGGCGGCATGTTCATCAAACCACGCATGAAAAGCACGGATGTCATCGACCGACACCGCCCCCCCGATGCGGGCCCGCCAAAAGCTTTCAAGGGTGTCGGGCAAGACCGCGCTTTTGACCTGAACCGCCACCAGAACGTCTATGGGCGTGTTGGCCACCAGGCCCAAAGTGTCCACATGCGCGGGGGCTTGGGGCCGCAGGCCCGCACGCAGCTGCAAGCCCAAGTCCTGCATCAGTCTGTGCGCCGCTGCGGTATCGGGCGGCGCTGCCGACACCGCCGCACCACCTGAGGCGGCCACCAGCGTCGCCAGCCCCATCTGGGCGAACCTGGGCATTGAAAAAAAGCTCGTCATGGCAAGCACTCCTGTCCATCCACATTCAACCTGCAAGCCCCCACCGGCACAAAGCGAGAGCGCAAGCGCCATTTTGGCTCAATTGGCCGCAGACCCACCAGAGGGTTCACACCCGTGCCAGCACCGGCCCCAAGGCCACACCCGTGTGCGTGCCCAACATCACCAAGGCCTCGGGTGTCATCGCCGCCACAATGCGGCCCCCGGCGTTGCCGCCTTCTGGCCCCAGATCGATCACCCAATCGGCTTCGGCGATCACATCCAGGTCATGCTCGATCACGATCACACTGTGGCCCGCGTTGACCAGCCGGTGCAGCACCCTGATGAGTTTGTCCACATCGGCCATGTGCAGGCCCACGGTGGGCTCGTCCAGCACATACAAAGTGTGCGGGGCCTTGTTGCCGCGTTTGCCCACTTCGTCGCGCACCTTGGTCAACTCGGTCACCAGCTTGATGCGCTGGGCTTCGCCGCCACTGAGCGTGGGCGACGGCTGGCCCAAGGTGAGGTAACCCAAGCCCACATCCTTGAGCAACTGCAGCGGGTGTGCGATGCTGGGCATGCTGACGAAAAAGTCCACCGCCTCGTCCACCTCCATCTGCAGCACATCGCCAATGCTCTTGCCGCGCCAAGTCACCGCCAGGGTCTCGGGGTTGAAACGCGCGCCCCGGCAAGTCTCGCAAGACACCTTCACATCGGGCAAAAAGCTCATCTCGATGGTGCGCATGCCCTGCCCCTCGCAGCCCGGGCAGCGGCCTTCGCCGGTGTTGAAGCTGAAGCGCCCGGCGGCATAACCCCGTGCTTTGGCCTCCAGGGTTTCGGCAAAGAGTTTGCGGATGGTGTCCCAAAAGCCAATGTAAGTGGCAGGGCAGGAGCGCGGTGTTTTACCGATCGGGGTTTGATCGACCTCCAGCACGCGGTCAATCGTCTCAAAGCCTTGCACATCGCTGCACGCCGTCAAAGCCACACGCTGACCGGCGTCTTGTGCCGTGCGGCCTGCAAAGGTGGCGCGCTGGCTGACCAGCGCCTGCACATTGGCCAACAACACGTCGCGGGCCAGGGTGGACTTGCCGGAGCCACTGACACCGGTGACGGCCACCAGGCGCCTGAGCGGCACGTGCACATCGACCTGGCGCAGGTTGTGCAGGTTGGCACCCGTGAGGGTGAGCCATTGCGGTTCAGGCGTTTTCGGTGCATCAGGCATGGATTGCCGCGTCGCTTCGCTCCTCGCAATGACAGCCTGCCCGTCATCGCGTGCAGTTTTCGATTCGTCATCGCGAGCGAAGCGTGGCGATCCAGTGACGCCACGCCGGGGCTGCATCGGGTGCCCGTCATCGCGTTCAGTTTTCGATTCGTCATCGCGAGCAGATTTCCGTTCATCATCGCGTGCAGTTTTCAATTCGTCATCGCGAGCGAAGCGTGGCGATCCAGTGACGCCACGCCGGGCCTGCATCGGGTGCTTCATCGCGTGCAACAAATAGCGGCCGGTTTGCGAATCGGCCGACGCCGTGATGTCGGCCACCGAGCCCTCGGCCACCAAGCGGCCACCGCGCTTGCCCGCGCTCGGGCCGATGTCGATGATGTGGTCGGCGCGGCGGATGGTGTCTTCGTCGTGCTCCACCACCACCAGGGTGTTGCCCTTGTCGCTCAAGCTTTTCAAAGCCTTGAGCAATATCTGGTTGTCACGCGCATGCAAGCCAATGGTGGGCTCGTCCAGCACATAGCACACGCCTTGCAGGTTGCTGCCCAACTGAGCGGCCAGGCGGATGCGCTGGGCCTCGCCGCCCGACAGCGTGGGCGCACCCCGGTCGAGCGTGAGGTAACCCAAGCCCACTTCTTCCAAAAACGCCAAGCGGCTTTGGATCTCAGGCACCAGGTCGCGGGCGATCTCGGCGTCGCGCCCGGTCAGGTGCAGCTTTTGCACCCAATGCCGCACGTCGGTCACCGACAAGCTGGCGATGTCGGTGATGCGCCAGCCTTGTCCCGGCGCTGAGCCCAGGCGCACGGCACGCGCCGTGGCGTTCAGGCGGGTGCCCGAGCAGCTGGGGCAGGCCACGTTGGCCAGGTCTTCGATCTCGGGCTCGGCAAAGGTTTGCTCGCGGCCTTTGTTTTTGTCGTCTTGCACCGAGTCGTCAAACACCAAGCGCTCGTCTTTGCTCAGCTTGACGCCCGTGCCCACACAGTCGGTGCACCAGCCGTGCTTGCTGTTGTACGAGAACAAACGGGGGTCAAGTTCCGCATACGAGGTGGCGCACGCGGGGCAAGCGCGCAGGGTCGAGAACACGCGGTGCTGGCCGATGCGGGCAGTGGACTCGCCCTGAAACATGGCTTCGCGCAGGCCATGCAGATCGCTCAGCACATGCACCACGCCTTTGCCGTGCTCCAGGGTTTTGGCCAAGGCTTGGCGCAAGGCGGCCTCTTGCTTGGGCAGCACATCCAGGCTGGCCACGGGCAGCTCGATGTTGTGCTCTTTGAAGCGGTCGATGCGCGGAAAACCTTGTGTGGGCAAAAACTCGCCGTCCACACGCAGGTGGGTGTAGCCACGCGGCCGCGCCCAGTCGGCCAACTCGGTGTACACGCCCTTGCGGTTGACCACCAGCGGGGCCAGCAGGCCGATGTGCTGGCCTTTGAACTGCGTCATCAGCTGGGCAATGATGCTGTCGGGCGTTTGGGGTTGCACGGGCGTGTTGTCGTGCACGCAATGCTGAATGCCCAGCTTGACGTAGAGCAAACGCAAAAAGTGCCAGACCTCGGTGGTGGTGCCCACAGTGGATTTGCGACCGCCGCGCGACAGGCGCTGCTCAATCGCCACGGTGGGCGGGATGCCATACACCGCATCGACCTCGGGCCGGCCTGCGGGCTGCACGATGGAACGGGCGTAGGCGTTCAGGCTTTCCAAATAACGGCGCTGGCCTTCGTTGAACAAAATGTCAAAGGCCAGCGTGGACTTGCCCGAACCGCTGACGCCGGTGACCACATTGAACTTGCCGCGTGGAATGTCCACGCTCAGGTTTTTCAGGTTGTGCTCTTTGGCGTTGACGATCTGGATGTTGTTGTTCAGCGCTGACTGGCGACGGGCATGCACCTCACCGTGTCCCACACCGGTATTGCGGTCATCGCGAGCGTAGCGTGGCGATCCAGACATGGACTGCCGCGCTTTGCTCGCAGTGACGGACCCTGGGTCGTCAATTCCCGTCTCCCGCACCGCCCCCTTCTCCCGCACCGCCCCCTTTTCCCACACAAACCCCTTCTCCCGCACCACCCCCACCTCGCCCATGGCCTGTGCGTACTCACGCAGCGCAAGCCCGGTGTGCGATGTGGTGTGTTGGCGCACATCTTCGGGCGTGCCCTCGGCCACGATCAGGCCACCGGCATAGCCGCCCTCAGGCCCCAAATCGATCAACCAGTCGCTGGCGCGGATCACGTCCAGGTTGTGCTCGATGACGATGAGCGAATGCCCGGCTTCCAGCAGCTTGCGCAGGGCGCGCATGAGCTTGGCGATGTCGTCAAAGTGCAGGCCGGTGGTCGGCTCGTCAAACAAAAACAGCGTGCCCTTGCGCGCCAAACTCTGGCGGCTTTTGGCGGCGCTTTTGGCGGCCTCGGCCAAAAAGCCTGCGAGCTTCAAGCGCTGTGCCTCGCCGCCAGACAAGGTGGGCACGGGCTGGCCCAGGCGCACGTATTCCAAGCCCACATCGACAATCGGCTGCAGGGCACGGATCACGTCGCGGTCTTGCGCAAACAAAGCGGCGGCTTCGCTCACCGTCAAGTCCAGCACGTCGGCCACGTTCAGGTGCCTGACACCAGACCCCACAGGCATGGACTGCCGCGCTACGCTCGCAGTGACAGCACCAGAAACACCACCACCATCTCTAGCCGCACCCGGCGTTATGGACTGTCGCGCTGAGCCACCAATAAGGGCGCTTGAAACATTGCCGTCATCGCGAGCCAAGCGTGGCGATCCACCCAGAGCCTGGCGCTCGATGGTGATTTCCAAAATCTCGGGGCGGTAACGCTTGCCATCGCAGTCGGGGCAACGCAAATACACGTCACTCAAGAACTGCATCTCGACGTGCTCAAAACCCGAACCGCCGCAAGTGGGGCAACGCCCATCGCCGCCGTTGAAGCTGAACTTGCTGGCGGTGTAGCCGCGCTGGCGCGACAGCGGCGCAGTGGCAAAAATCTCGCGGATCGCGTCCCACGCGCCCACATAACTCACCGGGTTGGAGCGGGCGGTTTTGCCAATCGGCGACTGGTCGACAAACACCACATCGCTCAGGTGGTCAGCGCCCAGCAGGCGGTCGTGAGCGCCGGGTGTTTCGGTGGCTTTGCCAAAGTGGCGCTGCAAGGCCGGGGCCAGCACGTCTTGAATCAAACTCGACTTGCCCGAGCCACTGACACCGGTGATGGTGACCAGGCGCTGCAGCGGAAAGTCCACGCTGATGTTTTGCAGGTTGTGCTCGCGGGCACCTTCCAAGATCAAGCGCGGCGTGCTGTCGCTCACCATGCGCTTGAAGCCCAGGCCCACTTGCTTGCGTCCACCCAGATACGCACCCGTGAGGGTGTCGGCATTGCGCAGCTCGGCGTTGCTGCCGTCAAAGACAATTTGCCCGCCGCGCTCACCGGGGCCAGGGCCCATGTCGATCACGCGGTCGGCGGCCATCATCACGGCCGGGTCGTGCTCGACCACCACCAGCGTGTTGCCCGCATCGCGCAGGCGGTGCATGGCCAAGGTGATGCGGTGCATGTCACGCGGGTGCAGGCCGATGCTGGGCTCGTCCAGCACAAACAGCGTGTTGACCAAACTGGTGCCCAAAGCCGTGGTGAGGTTGATGCGCTGCACTTCACCGCCGCTCAGGGTGCGGCTTTGGCGGTCGAGTGTGAGGTAACCGATGCCCACGTCGCACAGGTATTTCAAGCGGGTGGTGATTTCTTCGAGCAACAGTTGCAGGGCTTTTTGTTCGGCGCTTGGGCCTTGGGTTTTTGCCTGGTTTGCTTCGGTGGTTTCTTCGGAGAAGCGGTCTGCATTTGAGCGTTTGAATGCAGTGGTTTCTTTGGCGGTTCGGTCTGCATCAGAGCGGGGGGCGGGCTCCTCATACGGCGGGGGTACGCCCAAATCGTCGCCCGCCCCCCGCTCTGACACAGACCTTGTGGTCGATCGTGCGTCTGGCGCCCTCTCGATCGCTGTATCAATCGCCGTCTTGGTGACTCCGTGTTTAGGTGCGTTTGCACCCGCCCCCACGGCTTCGGCCGGGGATGGGCTGGGCGACGATTTGGGCGTACCCCCACCGTATGAGGAGCCCAGTCCATCCCCGGCCGGAGCCTCCCCAGCCACGAGCACCGTGCCCTGCCCCAAATGACCCGAAGCCGACACCCGGTCAAAGAACAAGCGCAGCCGATCCAGCGGCATGATCATCATGTCGTGCAGACTCAAACCCGGCAACGCCTCCAACTGCGCCCGCGTCCACTTCACACCTGCGGGCATGAAGCGTTTTTCGACCGGCAGCACCCCATCGGCATCCGAATGGCTGCCGATGCGCCAGAGCAAACTCTCGGTCTTCAAGCGCGCGCCTTGGCAGCTGGGGCACTCGGTGTAACTGCGGTACTTGGACAAGAGCACGCGGATATGCATCTTGTAGGCCTTGCTCTCCAGGTACTCAAAAAAGCGCTTCACGCCATACCACTGGTGGTTCCAGCGACCCTTCCACTCGGGCGAACCTTGAATCACCCAGTCTTGCTGCGCTTTCGTCAACTTGTCCCAGGGCGTGTCGCGCGGAATGCCGGCCGCCTCGGCGTGGCGCATCAAGTCGTCCTGGTTTTCTTGCCAGGCCGGGGTTTGCAGCGTCTTGATGGCCCCGGCGCGCAAGGTCAGCTTGGGGTTGGGAATGACCAGGCCATAGTCAACGCCAATCACCCGACCAAAACCCCGGCAGGTCTCGCACGCGCCCACGGCCGAGTTGAAGGAAAACATCGACGGGATCGGGTCGGTGTAACGCTGGTCGCTGTCGGGGCAATGCAGGCCTGTGGAAAAACGCCAGATGTCAAAGCTGCTGGCCGTCTCAGCGATGGATGGCCGCGCTTCGCTCGCCATGACAAGACCCGCTTCATCGCGAGGCACGAAGCGATCCATGGTGGAAGAGGCACTGCTCGCCATGACAAGACCCGCGTCATCGCCAGGCACGAAGCGATCCGTGGTTGAAGAGGCACTGCTTGCCATGACAAGACCCGCGTCATCGCGAGGCACGAAGCGATCCGTGGTTGAAGGGGCACCGCTTGCCATGACAAGACCTGCGTCATCGCGAGGCACGAAGCGATCCGTGGTTGAAGAGGCACTGCTTGCCATGACAAGACCTGCGTCATCGCGAGGCACGAAGCGATCCGTGGTTGAAGAGGCACTGCTTGCCATGACAGGAGGCGAATTGGGGTCTGACCCCAATTTCTCTGCATACACATTCAGGCGACCGCCGCGCTTCAAGGCCACTTCGATGGCTTCGACCACGCGGGTTTTTTCGGCCTTGCCGATGCGAAAACGGTCGGCGATCACGTCCAGCAACTTGCGCGGGCCGGTGGGTGTGGCCACTTCGCGCTCGGCCTGCACCTTGGTGAAACCGCTGGCCGACAGCCATTGCGCAAGCTGCTCGGCGCTGGTGTTGGCGGGCAGCTCCACCGGGAAGGTCAGGTACAGGCGCGGGTCTCCTGCCTGCGCGGCACGCTGGGCCAGTTCGGCATAAATCGTGTCGGGGTTGTCGTGGCGCACCGGCTGCGCGGTGTCTTTGTCAAACAGCTGACCCAAACGGGCAAACAAGAGCTTGAGGTGGTCGTTCAGCTCGGTCATGGTGCCCACCGTGGAGCGAGAGCTGCGCACCGGGTTGGTCTGGTCAATCGCAATCGCGGGGGGCACGCCCTCGACCTTGTCCACCGCCGGTTTGTCCATGCGGTCCAGAAACTGTCGGGCGTAGGCGCTGAAGGTCTCCACATAACGGCGCTGGCCTTCGGCGTACAGCGTATCAAACACCAGGCTCGATTTGCCCGAGCCGCTCGGCCCCGTGACCACGGTCAACTCGCCCGTGCGGATGTCCAAGTCGATGTTTTTGAGGTTGTGCTGACGTGCACCACGGATGCGGATGAGACCTTGGGACATGCTGGGCTTTGTGGGGTGGAGGCCAAACATTCTAGGGCCGCGCCCGATGCACCCCGAACAGGTCAAGTTTGTCCCTTTTTCTTGACCGGGATCATGAAAACCACTGGCCTTGATACCCCACAAACGTGGCGTCTGACAGAATGAAAAAACCTTTCTCACCCAGAAAGGCCGGGGCCAGATCATGTCCACTGAGAGCACCAATGAGGCTGTACCACCCCATGCCATCGCCTTGGGCGATTCAGCTCGAAGACTCGCTGAAAACGAGCCATGCCATTGCAAGCCTTGGTTCAGCGCAACCCCATCACCTTGCCATTGAATGCCAGCGTGCTCGAAGTGGCCCGCACCCTGCGCTTGATGGGCATGCTGACCACCTCCGACCTGATGCGCCAGCAAAGCACATCTCCGGTGGACTTGGCGCGCAACATCCACCGACAAAGCACGCTCGAGGGTCTGGTGGGCATCGGTCATCAAGTCAAGGCTTTGCAAAACCATTTGAGTGCAGCCAACACCAGCGCTTACCAAACCGGTCACATCATCACCGCCATCACCGATGCTTTGACTTGTCGCTTGATTGCACTGGCCGAGGTGGACTTAGGCCCACCACCCGTGCCCTGTGTCTGGGTGGCGGCAGGCTCGCAAGGGCGGTGCGAACAAACCGCCAAGTCGGACCAAGACAACTGCATGGTTCTGAGCGATGCCTACATCCCGGCTTTGCACGGCGACTATTTCAAGACCTTGGCGCGCCTGGTCTGTGACGGCTTGGCCACCTGTGGGTATGTCCACTGCCCGGGAGAGATGATGGCCATGACCGATGCATGGCGACAGCCCTTGCATGTTTGGCGACGGTATTTTCAAAGCTGGACAGAAAACCCCGAGCCCAAGGCCTTGATGCTGATCACGGTCTTTTTTGATCTGCGGGCGGTTCACGGTGAGTTCGAACTGCTGGAGACTTTGCGCCGAGACGTGTTGGCGCATACGCCCCAGAAAAGCTTGTTTTTGGCGCATGTGGTGAACAATGCACAAAGGCAACGCCCGCCACTCAACTTGTTTGGCCAAATCGCCAGCAAGCACAGCGGCGCGCACGCCGGAACGGTCGATCTGAAAAACCATGCCATCACGCCCATCGTGGACTTGGCCCGCATCTGCGCCTTGGAGGCTGGCTTGCTCGAAGTCAACACCGTTGACCGCATCGAAAAAGCCTCGAAACTGGGCGAGCTGTCTGAGCCCAGTGCGCGCGACTTGCGGGACGCTTTCGAGTTTGTGTCCCGCCTGCGCATCGCCCACCAGCGCCTTTGCATGCAGCGAGGCCTGGAGCCCGACAACCACCTGCATTTGCAAGAACTGTCGAACTTCGAACGCCATCATCTGCGCGACGCGTTCTCAGTCATTCAATCCCTGCAAGATGTCTGGGCTCAGCGCTACCCCTCGGGCATGCTTTGAAACTCTGGACGCTCTCGGGTGCTTGCCATGCACCATGGTTTGCATGCAAGGGTAAACACTGAATATCGGTGTGGCGCTGCACATACAAACGCCATGGGTTTTTTGCGTATCCTTGCGCATGCCTGAAATCCACACGCCATCTGCCGCGCTGAAAAAACGTCAAAACCGTTTGAAGTAGACCTTGTTGATGGTTTGGCTTTTGACCAGTTTTGGGCCCGGTTTTTTTGCGCGCGACTTGGCCATCGACATCAGTGGATGGCCACTTTATTTTTGGATGGCCGCACAAGGCTCTTTGCTGATTTTCATGGCCATCGTGGTGCTGTATGCATGGCTCATGAACCGCTGGGAGGCCGAAGAAGTTGCCCAACTCAGCGCGGCACCCCATCGCCCCTCTCCTGCAGACCCACACGATCCCCACTGATTGCGCCTTCAACGCACCCCACCAACACGAGGCCGTGTTGAGTTGTGCCCTTCTCCTGAGCCGCTTGAGCCGCCTGCAATCTCGACACACCCTTTGATCTGGGTCAAAACAACATGCGGGCGGCATCGCTATGGTTCAACCTGAGCACGCGCATGCCTTCAATTGATCTACAGGCACATCAAGCGGCAGCCGCCTCAATTTAAGTGTTTACCCTAGGTTTTGCGGCGTCTTATATCAGATGCAATCCCCTAGTAAGTTAACAAGCCTAAATTTATAAGGTAATTATGTGGCAGGCACACCACCCGTCCATCAGTACAGGCTTCACCTAAACCGTTGGGCTTTGAAACCCGACAACCCTTGAGGAAACGATATGTCAACAACAGATCAGTCAAGCAACGTGCGGTAGCGCTCCCGCCCGATGACGCCGGAGGAGAAGAAGGTCATCATGGCTTCTTCAGCCGGCACCATTTTTGAGTCGTACGACTTTTACCTTTACGGCGCACTGGCCGCCATCATTGGTGCGCAGTTCTTCACCGCCTTCCCGGAAAACACCCGCAACGTTTTTGCGTTGCTGGCTTTTGCCGCGGGCTTCATCGTGCGTCCCTTCGGCGCGTTGGTGTTCGGCATGCTGGGCGACATGATTGGTCGCAAATACACCTTCTTGATGACCATCGTCATCATGGGCATTTCTACTTTCCTGGTGGACGTTTTGCCCAACTACGAAAGCTGGGGCGTTGCGGCGCCCATCATCCTGATCTTTTTGCGCATGGCCCAAGGCTTGGCACTGGGCGGTGAATACGGTGGTACGGCCATCTATGTGGCCGAACACGCACCTGCCAATCAGCGCGGCTACTTCACAGCCTTCATCCAGACCACGGCCACTTTGGGCCTGCTGCTCTCGCTGATCGTCATTTTGTCGGTGCAAGGCTATGTCAACGGCCACTACCCAGACGTGCCCTTGTTGAAAGACGGCGTGGCCGTGCTCATGGCCGACGGCAACCCCACCATGGTCAAGGCATTCAATGCATGGGGCTGGCGTGTTCCGTTCATTGGTTCCATCTTCTTACTGGCGATTTCGCTGTACATCCGCTTGCAGATGAACGAAAGCCCTGCCTTCAAAAAAATGAAGGAAGAAGGCCGCACCTCCAAGGCGCCTTTGAGTGAAGCCTTTGGTAACTGGAAAAACGGCAAGATCGCCTTGATCGCTTTGCTGGGTCTGGTGGCGGGTCAAGCTGTGGTTTGGTACACCGGCCAGTTCTATGCTTTGTTCTTCATGCAGAACGTCATCAAGATCGACAGCTTCACGGCCAACGTGATGGTGGCTTGGTCGCTGATCTTGGGTACAGGCGGCTTCTTGTTCTTCGGCTCTTTGTCGGACCGCATTGGTCGCAAGCCGATCATCTTGGCCGGCTGCGCGCTGGCGGCTGCCACCTTCTTGCCCGTGTTCAACTTTTTGACTGAAACGGCCAACCCCGCCATTTACAAAGCGCATCAGACTCCGGTTTCTGTGAAAGTGTTTGCTGAAGATTGCTCTTTCCAGTTCAACCCCACGGGCACTGTGAAATTCACGTCGTCTTGCGACATTGCCAAAGCCCAATTGGCACGCTCTTCGGTGAACTACACCACCGAAGAAGGCGCTGCGCCTGGCACATTGACCGTGGTGAAGGTGGGCGAAACAGCCATCGAGTCTTATGACGCAGGCAAGCTGACCGGCGGCGATCTGAAAAAGGCCAAAGCCGCTTTCGATACCAGCCTGAACGCAGCCCTGAAGCAAGCGGGCTACCCGCTGGTGCCTGCTGACAACAAAACCATTGCCAAAGCCAACAGTTTTGTTGACATCTTCACCACACAGAAGATCACCATCATTGTGATCCTGACCTACTTGGTCCTGCTCGTGACCATGGTCTACGGCCCCATCGCCGCCATGCTGGTTGAAATGTTCCCCACCCGCATCCGCTACTCGGGCCTGTCTTTGCCCTACCACATCGGCAACGGCTGGTTCGGTGGTTTGATGCCGGCCACCGCGTTTGCGATCTCTGCGCAAACTGGCAACATCTACTCAGGTCTCTGGTATGCCATCGTGATTGCGGTCATGACGGTGGTGATCGGTACCTTGTTTGTGCCAGGCGGCACGCACAAGAAGGACATCTTCGCCGGCGACCACGACGCGCGATAAGTTCAACGTCAACCCGACTCGGTTTTAAACATCCGAGATCGGGTCCAACTGCTCCATCGCTCCTGACAAGACGATGGACTGGTTGGCTTCTTGCAAATCGGGCTCGTCCAACCCAGCCCGATTTGCAAGGCGCAGACCATGGCAAACTTCATGCTCGCTTCACGCAAAAGGAAATGACAACGTGATTGAACTGGTCCTCTCGCAATTGAGCGACGTGTTTCGCATCGGTCTGATCATTGCCTTGGTGGTCACCATGCTCAGAACTTCCACGGTGACCAGGCGTGTCTTGCCCTTGATCGCGGGCGTGGTGTTCGTGGCCGTGATCGTGCCGAGCACCCTGTCTGGCCGCACGGAAACCCTCAGCCAAGAAATCGCCGCTGGCCTGATCTCCAACCTGATCATTCTGACCCCTGTGCTGATGCTGGCAAGACTGATTGCCCACCTGCGCCGCTGACGCTGCACCTTTGCCCCCATCCCTTTGGGGCTTCATGACAGCCAAACAAGCGGGCCGCAGCCTGCGTTTGCGCTGTATATCGGCGCCATTTGCCTAAGTGTTTTCCCTCGAACCCACATCGCCCAGGCTGTAAGCCTTCGGACAGCAATTTGTCAGGCCTTTGTCAGCTTGGCAATTTCCCCGAATGAGGCCACTGAAAAGGCGTAAATAAATAAGGTTTTACATCAACTGCCATTCGGTTTTGGCCGGGACTCGCTGGGTTTGGACGATTGCAATCTTGCCCCTAGAATCCAAAAAAATTGATCCGGTCACCCCATTAATGGAGCCTTATGCTGCTTGCTGTTGTCATCGCCAAGAGTCTGATTGAACTTTCTTTGATGTTCATCATTGGGCGTTTCTTGCTGGGACTGCTGGCGGGCGCCAAACGCGACACCAATGTTTTTTACCAACTGCTGGACGTGGCCTCCAAGCCCGCGCTTTGGATCACCCGCAAGATCAGTCCCAAACTGATCCTCGACCAACACATTCCCTTGGCCACCAGCAGCTGGCTTTTGATCGCTTGGGTCGTGGTGGTGCAATTGAAGATCGAACTTTGCCTCGAAATGGGTATCGCAGCATGTCAGTGAAAACCCATCTCACACCCGCCAACACCCACACGTCGAGCCGTGGAAAGTGTTTTTGGCTGCGCCTCCAAGCCAAGGCGCTGTTGGTCGTAGGCATGCGCAGCAAAGCCCACGAGGTGTTTCAAGACATCCTGGATCTCGATCCCCAAGATGTCTTGGCCCTGAACAGCCTGGGTTTCAACGAATTGAACGATCGGCGCTGGGTTCAGGCTTTGGGGTTTTTCGAGCGCGCTTTGGCGCTCACCCCCGCCAACGCCAATGCGCACTTCAACGTCGGCTTTGTCTGCGAAGAATTAGGCCGGAGCCAAGAGGCCGAACACGCGTTCAGAGCCGCCCTTCAAATTGACGAAAAAATGGACCGTGCTTGGTATGGCCTCGGCTTGGTGCTGGTGCGTCAACGGCGATTTGATGAATCTTTGGTGGCCTTCAAGCGCAACACCGAACTGCAAGCCATGAGCCCCTACGCCTGGTACCAAATGGCCCGTGTGCACATGGAAATGCAAGACCCCGAAAAGGCGCTGGAAGTCATGCGCCACCTGAATGGTTTCGAGCCCAAAGTGGCCGCCCAACTCGAGCGGGAAACAGGGCTCAAATTGAACACGCTCATGTGATCTCAACCTGCGGGTTGGATTCAAGAATTTCAAATGTGACAGTTGGTATTTTGATTTTTTAACAAGAAGGAGATGGCGATGCTGCTCACTGCAAGTCACCAGGAATACTGGGGCAAAAACTTAAGAATCACGGGGCTGTTATTGGCCTTGTGGTTCTTTGTCACGTTCGTGGTTTTGTTTTTTTCACGTGACTTGACGTTCAGCTTTTTTGGCTGGCCGTTCTCGTTTTGGGTCGCAGCCCAAGGCGCATTGATCGTGTATTGCCTGATCATTTGGTACTACGCGCGCTATATGAACAAGCTTGACGAGGAATATGGCGTGTCCGAAGGAGAAGAATCATGAGCGTTTTCGGCGGAGAAGGCCAAAGCCAAGGCCAATTTAAACAATCCCTGAACAGGGTATTCGCGTTCTACATCGGAGGCTTTGCAGCCTTCGTCATCACGCTCGCCATCCTTGAGCAAATGGGCTTGCCCAGAGAGTACATCGGCTACGCCTTTTTAGCGGCCACCGTGCTCTTGTACGGCGGCATTGGTGTGATGAGTCGCACCAACGATGCCGCCGAATACTATGTGGCTGGCCGACGTGTGCCTGCCCTTTACAACGGCATGGCCACCGGTTCTGACTGGATGTCGGCTGCGTCCTTCATTGGTATGGCCGGTACGCTCTACCTGACAGGTTACGGCGGTCTGGCCTTCATCTTGGGCTGGACCGGCGGCTACTGTTTGGTGGCCTTGTTCCTGGCGCCTTACCTGCGCAAGTTTGGTCAATTCACCATTCCTGACTTTTTGGGCGCACGCTACGGCGGCAACATGGCGCGTCTGATCGGCGTGTTTGCGGCCATCTTGGTGTCCTTCGTGTATGTGGTGGCGCAGATCTTCGGCGTGGGCCTGATCACTGCTCGTCTGACAGGTCTGTCCTTCGACGTGGGTGTGTATGTCGGTTTGGCCGGCATTTTGGTTTGCTCATTCTTGGGCGGTATGCGTGCGGTGACCTGGACCCAAGTGGCGCAGTACATCATCCTGATCGTCGCCTACATGATCCCCGTGGTTTGGTTGTCGGTGAAACACACCGGCATGCCTGTGCCTCAGGTCTCTTATGGCTACCTGCTTGAAAAAGTGACTGCCAAAGAAGAGCAACTGCTGAAAGACCCCAAAGAACTCGAAGTTCGCGGCATCTTCAAAGCACGTGCCGATGCGGCCGCTGAAAAGCTGAAAGATGTGCCAGCCGCCATGGCTGCAGACAAACAAGCTGCCACCCAAAAGCTGGAAGAGCTCAAGGCCGCCAACGCACCTGAAGCAGACATCAAGGCCGCTGAAGCTGCTGTTGCCGCTTTGCCCAAGGACGAAGCAGCTGCCAAAGCGGCCTACACCGCTGCGCGCGCTGCCAATGCGCCCCGTGCAGCACCGCCCCTGCGCCATGCTGAGCCCTTCCCAGGCAAAGACGAAGCCGCCCAAAATGTTGCCCGCAAGAACTTCTTGGCACTGGTCTTTTGCTTGATGATCGGTACGGCCGCATTGCCGCACATCCTGATGCGCTTTTACACCGTGCCTTCGGTGCGTGCAGCGCGTGAGTCGGTGGCCTGGTCGCTGTTCTTCATCTCCTTGTTGTACCTCACAGCGCCTGCTTTGGCGGTGTTGGTCAAGTACGACATCTACACGCTCTTGGTTGGCACGCCGATAGACCAGTTGCCGGGATGGATTGCACGCTGGAACGTGGTCGACCCCACGCTGATGGCGGTGTCTGACATCAACAAAGACGGCATCTTGCAGTTGGCAGAAATCCGATTGGGTGGAGACATCATCGTCTTGGCCACACCTGAAATTGGCGGCTTGCCCTTCGTGATTTCTGGCTTGGTGGCAGCCGGTGGTTTGGCTGCGGCCTTGTCCACAGCCGACGGCTTGTTGCTGACCATTGCCAACGCCTTGTCGCACGACGTGTACTACAAAGTGATTGACCCCAACGCATCGGCCAGCAGCCGTGTCGCGGTCTCCAAAACCATTTTGGTGTTCGTGGCCTTGGCTGCGGCTTATGTCGCATCGCTGCGCATGGCCGACATTTTGTTCCTCGTGTCTGCGGCCTTCTCGTTCGCTGCTGCAGCCTTCTTCCCGGCCTTGACCCTGGGCATCTTCTGGAAGCGTGCCAACAAATGGGGCGCCTCGCTGGGCATGGTGGCGGGTTTGGGCATCTCGTTCTACTACATGACCAAGACCCACCCCTGGATGTACGGCTTGTTCCATGAGGGTTCGCTGACGCCTGAAATCCTCAAAGCCAACACCTGGTGGGACATCGCCCCCATCTCGGCCGGTATCTTTGGTGTGCCGCTGGGCTTTGCGGTGATCATCATCGTGTCCTTGCTGACCAAGGCACCGGACCAAGAAGTTCAGGACATGGTGGAGAACGTCCGCTTCCCCAGCTTTGACGGCTCGACCTCACAAAGCTCTGCTGCACACTGACAAGACAATCTTGGCAAGCTGCCACTTGCCAAGCGCTTGCTCTCCTAGCAAAAACCCCCGATCGCTCGACGCGTTCGGGGGTTTTTTTTCAGCGCGCTTCAGCCCGCAAGCTCGGATGCCTGTCCCACCTCGCACACAACCGATACGCCTCAACACCAAGCACACCCAAAGCACCCTCCCACGTCCAAGACCACTTCGAAAACACGCAGCTTGCAAGCACTGCTTTACCCGTGCGTGTTGCGCTTGCCCAGTTGTTACCCCGAGGCAAGCGGCGATCATGGGGTGTTTCTTCGCCCCGGATGACACCCAACACGCGTGAGCACGCCCTGTGCGCATCAAACCCTCAAACCGAGGGTATTCACTGGCACAAGCTCAGCTTGTTTTGTCTTTAAGCTCACCCATGCTCGAAATCCACCGCCCTTCTCTCACCTTGAAGAAACGCCAACGCAGCCTGCAGTGGGTGCTGTTGTGCGTTTGGTTGCTGGCGAGTTTTGGTCCGTCTTTTTTTGCGCGCGATTTGGACTTTGAGGTCTTTGGCGCGCCATTTCACTTTTGGATGGCAGCACAAGGTTCCGTCTTGATTTTCATGGGCATCGTGGCGCTTTACGCCTGGCTCATGAACCGCTGGGAAACGCAAGACGCGGCCACGGCAGCCCTGCATGCTTCGGCGAGCGATGGCACCTCAGCCAGCTGAGCGCACAACTTTCATGCCCAAGCAAGCCCTTTGATTCTTTGACTTTGCCCTTGCACTCTGTGGCTTGGCGGCTCAGCGGCGAGCGCCCTGCACGCAAGCCGATACGGCCTGCCAGTCAGGGCCGTCAAACCAAGCATCGCCTTGCAGAAAAGCCCGCAACATGGGCAATGCATCTTGCCCCCAAAACAAATGGCCATCGACCACCCATGTCGGCACACCAAACACGCCAGCGCCAATGGCCGCTGAGGTGTGCTCTTGTAGGGCTTGTTTGACGTGGGGGCCCGAGGGGTCTTGCACCGGCTGCATGGCGCAGCTCAGCTGCGCCATGCCTGCGGGATCGGCGGCATCCAGCCCCGTGCACCAAACATGTCTGAAAATGTGTTCGCAGACATAGCGATTGGGCTCACCACCGGGGTCACAGGCAGTGGCCAAACGCAAACAAGCCAGCGGGTTAAAAGGGTGTACGGCAGGCAATTGCAATGGCGTGCCTTGCTGGCGCGCCAACCACAACACCTGTCGGTAAGTCCAATCACGCTTGCCGGGCATCTCGGCCGGCCCTTTGTGGCCATGGTGCTTGAGCATCGCGGCAAACAGCACCGGGTGGTGCACCACCCGGTGGCTGATGCCTTGCAGCGCCCGAGGCAACGCATCAAAGCCTAACCAGGCGTAAGGCGAAATGAAGTCAAAATAAAAGTGAATCGTTTTCATGACGGCTTGGAAACACTGTGCTGCACCAAAGGCACAGTCTATAGGGTCATCACCGACTTGCAAAAATCGGTTTTTCCTTAAAATGCATTTGACCCAATGTGCAGCCCCATTACGACCTGGAGAGACCATGTACAAACACATCATCTTGGCCTATGACGGCTCGAACTCTGGACAAAAAGCCTTGCTGGAGCTGGAAGAATTGGCCCACTGGGGTCAACCCCAGCTGACCTTGGTGGCGGTTGCGCCCAATCCCATGGATGTGGGCTCTATGGAAATGGGCTATTACACCTCTGCTGACCACGGCCCTCTTGAAGAAACATTGAAAGCCCAGCTGTCCCAAGGCGTGCAAGTTTTGCAGTCCATGGGCTTTTCGGTGCAAGGGGAGGTGCTCAAGGGCGAGGTGATCCGGGAACTCTCGTCATTTGCCAGCCGTACCGGTGCCGATTTGATCGTGGTGGGGCACAAACATGAACCCAATTTGCTGCGCCGCTGGTGGAGCGGCTCGACCGCCAAATCCTTGGTGGAGGAGTCGCCTTGCAATGTCTTGATCGTGGTGGATCGCAGCACGGCGTGATCGCGTCAGCCCAACTCAATCGCCTGCGGTCGCAGCCAAGCGCTGCGCGATGCGTCGCCAAACTTGTCTTTTCTCGTCATCTGAGAATCGGCCCCAAGCGCCGATTTCATCCAAGTCGCGCAGGCAACCTTCACAAACCGCGGTTTGCGGGTGCATCACACACACCGACACACATGGCGATGGCACATGGGGCAGCTCTTTGCCCAACACGAGCGCCGCTCTTTTGCTCAGCAGCGAAAAGCGCACACTCATACGCCCATCCCGCCGCGCAAGGGGCGCGCGCCTTGTGATGAGCCGCTGACACAGGGATAAAAAACAAGGATCATGGTGGTTATCGGGCAGCACTGCCAGTGGGTCAGATAGGCCTTGATTGTGCGTTGATCTGTTTACCCCAGCAGCGCCCGGGGCTGCACGCTTTGCGAGCGCCATGACGGGGCTTGTCGGATGCTTAAGGGTTTTCACTGGACGCCGATTGGATTTGCACAAATACAATTGGCCTGCCTTTTCAACGCCAGAACAAGGCTTCAGGGAGGCTTGCCTCCCTTTTTTTGGCCCTCACGCTCTGCGCAGGACTCTGGGTTTGTCGTATGCTCAGCGGTCACGATCTTGCATAGCCATGCCACCCACCCCAGCTCTGTCAACCCACCCCGACCCAGGTGCAAGCGCTCATCCGCTGAGTCATTCACCTGCCAATGCGCCCGCATTGAGCGAACAAGCCGCAAGGGTGTTGCGGCAATTTCGCTTGATTTTCAACACGGTGCGACGGCATTTCCAGCGCATGGAAAAGCAAGCGGGCATAGGCGGTGCGCAGGTTTGGGCTTTGAGTTTGGTGGCGCAACACCAAGGCATAGGCGTCACGCAGCTTGCAGATTTGATGGACATTCACCAGTCGACCACCAGCAATTTGGTCAAGTCCTTGATGAAAATTGGTCTGCTGCACAGCGAGAAGTCGTCTCATGATCGGCGCGTGGTGGAGTTGTATGTATTGCCGGAAGGCTTGAAATTGCTGAAGAAAATTCCAGGCCCGTTCGCTGGTGTTTTGCCCCATGCTTTGCAACGCATGGACGTCGCCAATTTGCTGCAACTTGAAGAGAACCTTGCCGCTTTGATCACCCGCTTAGAAGTGGATGAAAAGGCAGCCCAAACCCCCATTGCGATGATGTGAGCGCTTGGGCCAAAACAGGCCCAATGCGTTCCTGAACGTGCTCAAGACCTGCGCCAGGCACCTGGGTGACAGGGCCAAGCCATGGGTCAAAAACGGCTTTTTTGGTATTTACATTTCTTCAAATGTAAAATGCAGCGCGCACAAGCTCTTAAGCTGAAATTGGGTGGACCAGACCTCTATTGGGGGGACAAAGGCTTCGCACAACAACCAAGAAGGTGAGAACCCATGAACTTTTGGCAACGCATCTGGCAATGGGTATCAGCGCGGGTCATTCGTTGGCAAGGCCCCGGCGCAGCCACCACGGCTGGGCCCGCAGCGTTAAAAGCACCCCCAACGCCGCTCAGTCTGGCAGCACCTTTGCCTGCTTGCGTGAGCGTGATCATCCCGGCCCTGAACGAGGAAAAACGCATTGCTGATGTTGTGCGCTATGCCCTGAGTGATCCAGCCACGGCCGAAGTGATCGTGGTGGACGACAGCTCGACGGACGACACAGTGGCCTTGGCCAAGGCGGCGGGGGCACGCGTCATCACCAGCAGCTTGCTTGGCAAGGGTGCGTCGATGAGCGATGGTGTGCAAGCCGCACAACATGACATCTTGGTGTACTTGGACGGCGACTTGATGGGCTTACGCAGCGGCATCATCAGCGACTTGGCCCGTCCCTTTGTGGCCGAGAGGGCCGACTTTGTCAAAGCCCGCTTTGGCCGGGGCGGCGGGCGCGTCACCGAGCTGACGGCCAAACCCATGCTCAAAGTGTTCTTTCCTGAGTTGGCTCACTTCAGCCAACCCCTGGGAGGCATCATCGGCGCACGTAAAGCGCTGCTCAAGCAACTCACTTTTGAAGACGGCTACGGCGTGGACATCGGGCTGCTGATTGACGCCTGGCGCACCCATGCGCGAGTGACAGAAGTGGACATTGGCCACCTTGAGCACGACAGCCAGCCGCTGGTGGACCTGACGTCAATGGCCAATGAAGTCTCGCGTGTCATTTACAGCAGGGCGCGTGAATCCGGGCGCTTGCATGTGGAGCAGATCACCGCCATGTACGAAAGCCAGCGCCAAGCCACAGCCTCATGGGACTACGCGATCACACGCCAAAAAAACCGCACGAAGCTTCTGCTACTGGACATGGATGGCACCGTCACCACCAGCCGCTTTGCCACCTTGCTGGCGCAAGCCACGGGCCAGGTTGAGGCACTCAGCCAGCATTTGGACGGCAGCAACCCCGATGTGCTGACACGCAGCGCCAGCATCGCACAAATCTTTCGCTTTGTGCACCGAGAAAAGTTTGAGGCGGTGGCCAAGGCCATGCCCATCCGTGCGGGCGTGATCGACTGTGTCAAGGCCTTCAAGCGGGCAGGCTTCATGGTGGGCGTGGTGTCTGACAGCTATTTTGTTGCTGCCGAGATTTTGAGGAAACGCATTTTTGCCGACTTTGCGCTGGCGCATACGGTGCAGTTTCAAGGCGATGTGTGCACCGGTGAATTGAGCATCAACAGCGCCTTTGTGCCCGACCCAGAAGCCGAGTCCAACCCAGCGCAGGCCATCATTTCCAAACACCATGTGGTGACGAAGTTTCGCCAAGCCGGCCTGCAGCCACGGTTCGAGCTGATCTGGGCCGTAGGTGACAACGAAAACGACATCGACATGTTGAATTTGGCCGACCGGGCTTGGATGATCGAGCCCAAATCACCTCTTATGAAAAACATCAAGGGCGTTGTTGAAATAGCGCACTTTGACGAACTCACTGCCGCATTGACTTTGGCGCTGCAACAAGCGGCGGCTCAAGCGCCCCCCGATGCCAATCAGGCCGTGCGAGCTTGACGCCAAACGCATGGGAGCGGTGGGCCCAGCCGAGGCTCATCGCAGCCCGTGCATCACGTCAATCGCATGTTCAAAATGGCCTTGGCCACGTTCGAGTGGGGTTTTCGGCCCAAAAAATCGCTGATGAACGCGCCCGCATCCACCAGCTTGCCCAGGTCAATGCCGGTGGCAATGCCCATGCCGTGCAGCATGTACACCACGTCTTCGGTGGCCACGTTGCCAGTAGCCCCCTTGGCGTAAGGGCAGCCCCCCAGACCCGCCACCGAGGACTGGAAATTCCAGACCCCCATTTGCAAAGCCGCCAGCGTGTTGGCCAGTGCTTGGCCATAGGTGTCGTGAAAATGGCCGCTGATGTGGTCAAGGTCGAAGTGCTGGAGGGTGGCCTCCATGGCGTGCTGCACCTTGAGCGGTGTGCCGGTGCCGATGGTGTCGGCCACGTCCACGCGCTGCACGCCGATCTGTTTCATCAAACCCGCCAGGTGGGCCACACTGTTCGGCGAGACCTCGCCTTCATAGGGGCAGCCCACGGTGCAGCTCATGGCCCCACGCACCGCGATGCCTGCGGCCAGCGCCGCTTGCACCACGGGCGCAAAGCGCTCCATGCTTTCTTCGATTGAGCAGTTGATGTTCTTCTGGCTGAAGGCCTGGCTGGCGGCACCAAAGACCACAATTTCGTCGGGGCGCGACGCCACTGCCGCCTGAAAGCCCACCATATTGGGCGTGAGCACCGAATAGCGCACGCCCGCTTGGCGCATGATGCCCGCCATCACCTCTGCGTTGTCGGCCATTTGCGGCACCCACTTCGGAGACACGAAACTGCTGACCTCGATCTCGGTCAGGCCTGCCGCCTGCAGGCGGTGCACCAGCTCGATCTTGACCTCGGCCGGGACCGGCTGCTTTTCGTTTTGCAGGCCGTCGCGTGGGCCGACGTCGATGAGTTGAACGCGTGAGGGAAGCTTGCTGAGGGACATCATTTCATCCAATTTTCAGGCTAACAGGAGGCAACACGGCCCCTTTGAACACAGCTGCTGCAGCAGTCAAGTTGCTTGGGGTTCTTTTTAGAGGCAACGCACTCATTTATCGCATCAAGGCAGCAGTCGCGTTTGGCCATTTTCAAACCATGCCGCATCAAACCCGTCGCGTAACAAAACCACCTGGGTTGTCGCCAAGCTGGTTTCACGCGCACGTTCGAGGTACTTGGCCAAGGTGCCGGCATCTTCGCTGATCAAGTGCGTGATGGACTCGCAATCACATTGAGCCAAGAGCTTGAAGTCGTCTTTCACTCGGACCCGGTCATCGCCAGCATCTCGTGGCATTTGTCGAATCATCAAGCCACAGCGCATGGCGTGGTCTACGTTAAACGGCAGCATGACAAAGTTGCGCAAAGGCAAATCGTGGATCGCTTGCCTCATCTGAAACTCAGAAACCACCACAGTGGACAAATACATGGCCACCTGTCGGCGAACACACTCTCTGTAGTAAGCCATAGCTGCGGCATGGTGTGGACGAGAGAGGTCGCTCAAACTGATGAGGAAGCTGGTGTCCAACAGAACGCTGTTCACGGCTTGTTTCCGCGCAACTCATCCACCCAAGCCGTGGCGTTGGGCACATCTTTCCAAGCAGCGGCACCCCTGCGCGTCAGCCGAGACAAACTCTCTTCATCCACCGTCGATGCATGCTCTACAAATTCGACCAACCGCGCATTGCGCAGCTCGCGGGTCAACACGTTGTACTCCGCCTTGATGCGCAACATGGCCAGCTTGTACAAGCGGTTCACGGTGTCGTTGCGTAAAACCTCGCGCTCTGTTGTCACCTTCAGCGTGCGTCCATCCGGCAACTTGATGTGTGCATTGGCCTTGGTGATACCGCCCAAATCTTGAATTTCGCCACGCACATAACGCTCGACTTGAACCCATTGGTCGGCATCGTCGGCGTGATAGTCGGTTTCGGCATTGATGTGAATCGACTCACCAAGGAAAGGGGCCGTGATGCGGTAAGACACTTGCTTGGATTGCCTTGACGCTTTCTGCCACCGCTCCATCACCTCGCGTCTTTTCGCGTCCAAACTGTCCAAGAGCTCGCCACCCAAAAGCGTACGCAAATCCCGGAACAAATTGGGGGCTACCAGCAAAGGCGCAGTTTCAATGGCCAAAGAACCTTTACGGACCGCGACCTCCAGGTTGTTGGTGTCGACTTCTTTGTCTTCACCGCGCAAGAAGGCGGTCACGTCTGCCGAGAAAGCAACCAAATCGCCCAAGCGCACGCGATCGGGCGTGGCTTCAAAGCCAGCCGAATGGTCTGTCATTGCGATGGTGATGCGTGGAGCTTGCATGATGGGATCATTTTAGACAGCGCAAGACTCAATAACCGCGCTGGGTGTCCACCACGCCCTTGATCGGCTCACCGCGCTGCAGTGCCTGCATTTTGCCCACGATTTGCGCGATGCTTTCTTC
Organism: Limnohabitans sp.; assembly: GCF_044361645.1. Taxonomy (GTDB): domain Bacteria; phylum Pseudomonadota; class Gammaproteobacteria; order Burkholderiales; family Burkholderiaceae_C; genus Limnohabitans_A. Next base: position 29,161 of record NZ_JBIKIL010000010.1, read on the forward strand.
GCGCAAAGTACGCGCCGAGGTGTGGGGCGTGACAGTGATTTTCGGGTGTTGCCAAAACACATGGTCGGCGGGCAATGGCTCGGTGCGGAACACATCGAGCGCAGCCCCAGCCAGGTGGCCGCTGTCGATCAGGGCCAAGAGGTCGTCGTCCACCAAGTGCTTGCCGCGTGCCACGTTGATGACGTAGCCGCCTTTTGGCAGTTGCGACAGTGTGGCGTGGTTCAGGATGTTTTCGGTCTCAGGCGTGAGCGGCATCAGGTTGACCAGCACGCGCGTGGCGGCCAAAAAATCGGGCAAGGCCTGTGGCCCGCTGAAAGAACGGATACCCGGCAAGTCTTTGGCGCTGCGGCTGTAGCCGTTGACGGAGAAGTCAAACACCTGCAGCGCCTTGGCCACCCGCTCGCCCAACACGCCCAAGCCCATCACCCCCACGGCAAAGTCGGCGCGGCTGCGGGGTTTGCGGTAAGACCATTTGCCCGCTTGGGTGTCGGCGTCGTAGCCGTCGAACTCGCGGAAATGCCGGATCACCGCGTGGCACACGAACTCGGCCATTTGCACCGACATGCCCGCATCGTCCAGGCGCACGACTTTCAGCTTGGGCGGCAGTTTCAATTGCAGCAAAGCGTCCACACCCGCGCCGATGTTGAACAGGGTTTGCAAACCCGGCTGCTCGTCGATGAACGGCTGGGGCGGGGCCCAGACGATGGCGTGGTCGGCCTGTGGCGCGCCAGGTGCCCAGGCGGACACGCTGGCCAGCGGGAAGGCCAGTTGCAGGCCTTGCACCCACGGTGCAGGGTCGAGCTTGTCAAAACAGACCGTGATTTTCATGGGGTGATTTTGTCAGCCCAGCTTGAGCAGCTCTGCCCCGTCGGCGACTTGGTCGCCTGGGGCGTAGAGCAACTCGGCCACCACGCCGTCTTTGGGCGCGCTGATGGTGTGTTCCATCTTCATGGCTTCCATCACCGCAAGGGCCTGACCGGCCTTGACCTTGTCGCCCGCCTTGACGGCAAAGGACACGACCTTGCCCGGCATGGGGGCCGTGAGGCGCCCGCCTTCTTGCGCCGCTTCACCCGCGTGGGCCAGCGGGTCGAGCACGGTGATGCGGGTCGCGCCCTGGGGCGTGAAAATGTGCGCGGTCTCGCCTTGCCAGTCGATCTGACTGAAACAGCGCGCACTGCCCCACTGCACCCACAGGCCTGCGCCATCGGGGGCAAAGCTCAGCATGCCCGACACAGTCTCTTCGCCTTCCAGCGACAGGCTCAAAGCGCCGTCGTGCAAATAGCTCAGGCGGGCCGAGCGGGGCTGGTCTTGCCAGACAAATTCAAAGCGGCGCTGCGCCACCCCGTGCGACTGCCAGCCATCGCGGCGGCTGAACGGGTCTTGCCCCTGCAAGGCCTTGTCGGCCTGCAAGCTGTGCGCCACCACGGCGGCCACAGCGGCGGGCAAGCCCAGCTTGTCTTGCTTGAACAAGACGGCGGCTTCACGCTGGATGAGCGCGGTGTCGAGCTTGGCCGTGGCAAAGGCCTCGCTGCGCACCACGTGGCGCAAGAACTGCACATTGGTGTTCAGGCCCACGATGTGGGTTTGTGCCAAAGCGGTGTCCAGCCGGGCCAGTGCTTGCTCGCGGGTGTCGCCATGCACGATGAGCTTGGCCACCATCGAGTCGTAAAACGGGCTGATGGTGTCGCCCTCGCGCACACCATCATCCACACGGACCGTGCCCCGCTCAAAACTGCTGGCTTGCGGCTTGCGGTAGACCCGCAGAGTGCCCGTTGCGGGCAAGAAGTTGTTGTCGGGGTTTTCAGCGCAGATGCGCGCCTCGATGGCGTGGCCGTGGATGCGCAACTGGTCTTGGCGCAAGGGCAGCGGCTCACCACTGGCCACACGCAATTGCCATTCCACCAGATCGAGACCGGTGATGGCTTCGGTCACCGGGTGCTCGACCTGCAAGCGGGTATTCATTTCCATGAAGAAAAAGCGCATGGATTCAGGTTGGTCGTAGGCGGTTTGCTCGACGATGAATTCCACCGTGCCTGCGCCCACGTAGTTCACCGCTTTGGCAGCGGCCACAGCCGCTGCGCCCATTTGTTCACGCAGCGTGTCGGTCATGCCGGGCGCTGGCGCTTCTTCCAACACCTTTTGGTGGCGGCGTTGCACCGAGCAGTCGCGCTCAAACAGGTACACACAGTTGCCGTGGGTGTCGCCAAAGACTTGAATCTCGATGTGGCGCGGGCGCTGCACGTACTTTTCAATCAGCACCGCGTCGCTGCCAAAGCTGTTGATGGCTTCGCGTTGGCACGATGCCAGCGCAGCGGCGAAGTCTTCGGACTTGTCGACCACGCGCATGCCTTTGCCGCCACCCCCCGCGCTGGCTTTGATGAGCGCGGGGTAACCGATGCGATCGGCCTCGGCTTGCAACAGCGCCGGGTCTTGGTCGGCACCGTGGTAACCGGGCACCAGGGGCACACCGGCTTGCTCCATCAAGCGCTTGGACTCGGCTTTGAGGCCCATGGCCAAAATCGCCGATGCGGGCGGGCCGATGAACACCAAACCCGCTGCAGCGCAGGCCTTGGCAAAGTCTTCGTTCTCGCTCAAAAAGCCATAGCCGGGGTGCACCGCTTCGGCTCCAGTAGCCTTGGCGGCTTCGAGGATGCGCTCCCATCGCAGGTAGCTGTCTTTGGGTGCGCTGCCGCCAATGTGCACCGCTTCGTCACACGCTTGCACATGCTTGGCCCCGGCGTCGGCGTCCGAATAAACAGCCACGGTTTTGAGCCCCATGCGGCGGGCGGTGGCTGCAACGCGGCAGGCGATTTCGCCACGGTTGGCGATCAGTATTTTTTTGAACATTCATAACTCCTAAAAAGGCTGCAACCGCAATATGGATCGCTTCGTGCCTCGCGATGACGTCAGGGTGCTTGACGACGCTCTGGTACTTGACGGCGCTCTGGTACTTGACGACGCTCTGCCCGTCATTGCGAGCGCAGCGCGGCAATCCATGCCTCGATGGTCCACCGTGGATCGCTTCGTGCCTCGCGATGACGTCAGGGTGCTTGATAACGCACTGGCACTTGACAGCGCTCTGGTACTTGACGGCGCATTGCCCGTCATTGCGAGCGCAGCGCGGCAATCCATGCCTCGCTGCTCCACCGTGGATCGCTTCGTACCTCGCGATGACGTCAGGGTGCTTGACGACGCTCTGGTGCTTGATAACGCCCTGGTGCTTGACGGCGCTCTGGTGCTTGACGACGCTCTGGTGTTTGACGGCGCTCTGGTGCTTGACGGCGCATTGCCCGTCATTGCGAGCGCAGCGCGGCAATCCATGCCTCGCTGGTTCACCGTGGATCGCTTCGTGCCTCGCGATGACGTCAGGGTGCTTGACGGCGCTCTGGTACTTGACGGCGCACTGCCCGTCATTGCGAGCGCAGCGCGGCAATCCATGCCTCGATGGTCCACCGTGGATCGCTTCGTGCCTCGCGATGACGTCGGGGTGCTTGACGGCGCTCTGGTGCTTGACGGCGCTCTGGTGCTTGATGGAAAACTGTGGTGCAACATCACAGGGACCACGACGGTTGGCGTTTTTGCAAAAAGGACAGCACACCCTCTTTGCCTTCACTGCTGGCGCGGATGTCGGCGATGCCTGCCACCGTCTGCACCACCAGCGCGTCGTTGATCTCGCGTTCGGCCACGTCTTGCACCAGCTTTTTGCAAGCGCGCACCGCCTTTGGGCTGGCGCTGACCAGCGCTTGGGTGAGCTCGGCCACTTTGGCGTCCAGCGCGTCGGCGCTCACCACCTCGTGCACCAAGCCGATGCGGTGCGCCTCGGCCGCGCCAAAGCGCTCGGCCGTCAAAAAGTAGCGGTGCGCCGCACGCGCGCCCATGGCGCGGATCACATAGGGGCTGATGGTCGCCGGGATCAGGCCCAGCTTGACTTCGCTCAGGCAGTAGTGGGCCGTGTCCACGCTCACCGCCATGTCACACGCCGCCACCAGGCCCATGCCGCCGGCATACACATCGCCTTGCACGCGGGCGATGGTGGGCTGGGGGCATGCGTAAATGGCGCGCAGCATGGCAGCCAGTTCGCCCGCGTCGGCCAAGTTTTCGTCCCGGGTGTAGTCGGCCATGCGGCGCATCCAGTTGAGGTCGGCACCGGCGCAAAAGGCAGGGCCCTCGGCGGCCAGCACCACGCAGCGCACGTCGTCTCTGGCGCCCACAGCCTCAAAGGCCGACTTGATTTGCGCGATCAGCTCGTCGTTGAACGCATTGCGCACCGTCGGGCGGGTCAAGGTGATGCGGGCCACTTGGTCTTGGACGGTGACGCTCAGGGCGGTGTTCTGAACGCTGCTCATGGTTTTTTGGCCTCGGCGGCTTGCTGTTGCAAGTGATAGACCCAATCGATTTCGGGTGCGGGCTGGCCCATGGCCGTCAATGCCGCTGTGATCTGGCCGCGATGGTGAGTGGCATGGTTGAAGACATGCGCCAAGCTGGCCGCAAAGGGCAAAGACTGCGGCACGCCCTTGCTGGTGCGGTAGTCCAGATGGCCGTCAAAACGCTCGGCCGTCCAGCTGTCGATCAAGGGCGTCCAATTCGCCGAGCCCCCTTTGAGCGCCTGGGCCAGGCGTTCGCGGTGCGGCTCAATCTCGGCGTCCAGCGCCAGCACAGGCGACGCGCCTTTGGCAAATCGCGCATACCAAAGCAAGTGCTCAGCCACCAGCAGGTGGTTGAGCGTGCCGTGGATGCTTTTGAAGAACAGGCCCACATCGCGCTGGTATTCGCCATCGGACAGGCGCGAGACCGCTTCGAGCAAGCGGTGTGTGGCCCAGACGTGGTATCGCGCTTGGGAGTTGAAGTGACGGTGCCAAGGGGATGTGTTCATTGCGGCCATGTGTCCAGCCCTCCCAAAGTTTTGAGCGATTCAAAATCGGCGTCACGGTGCAGCAGTGTGTGGCCGTGGGTCATGCAGTAGCTGGCCAAAAGCACGTCGATGGGGCTGTGCACGGTGCGGCCTGATTGGCGCAAGCGTTGGTAGAGTGTGGCCGCCTGCAAGGCGTTGTCGAGACCACCGATCTCCACCACCTCCAAGTTCAGCAGAAGGTCGCGCGCCCGGGCCTGGGCACTGACTGTGGAGAAGCCGCGCACCACCTCAAAAACAACCAGATCGGCCACGCCAATGTCGGGTGGCCCCTCCTGCCCGGTGAGCCAGCGCTTGAGCTGTTGGGTCTGTGGGTTGATCGTGCCTCGAAAGTGATCGATCAGCACGCTGGAGTCCACCAAAATCATGCTGGCTTGCCTTTCGCAGGCAGCCGGGTGGCAGCTGTTGCTCGGGATTTGCGGCCCTTCACAGCGGGCTTGAGCGCATAAGCAGCCACAGGTTCTTGCACGGTCTCTGCAACTTGCCTCGCTTCGCGCGCCTTGGCCCAAGCTTCGTCGGAGTCGTCCCAAAACAAAGTGCCACGCGCGGCCAACAAGGCCGCGTAAGCCTTCTTGCGCTTGAGCAGCCGCAAGCCCTCTTCGACCGCTTCTTTTTTGGTCTTGAAGCCGCCCGCGGCCATGGCAGCGGCCATCAAGTCGTCGTCAATTTCAATGTTGGTTCGCATGTGCACAGCCCCTTAATGTGTATGAATTTATAAAATCATACACATCACATGCGAAAAAGTCCAAATTTTGTTTCGGGTATCGGTGCATTGAGCGATGCGCTCAGACCCAGCGCCAGCACGCGGCGGGTGTCGGCCGGGTCGATGATGCCGTCGTCCCACAGGCGTGCGGTGGCGTAATAGGGGTGGCCCTGCACCTCGTATTGCTCTTTGATGGGGGCCTTGAAAGCAGCCTCTTCGTCGGCGCTCCATTGGCCGCCCTTGCCCTCGATGCCGTCGCGCTTGACGGTGGCCAAAACGCTGGCCGCCTGTTCGCCGCCCATGACGGAGATGCGGGCGTTCGGCCACATCCACAAAAAGCGAGGGCTGTAAGCGCGGCCGCACATGCCGTAGTTGCCCGCGCCAAAACTGCCACCCATGATGATGGTGAACTTGGGTACCGCAGCTGTGGCCACGGCCGTGACCATCTTTGCGCCGTTGCGGGCGATGCCTTCGTTTTCGTATTTGCGGCCCACCATGAAGCCGGTGATGTTTTGCAAAAAGACCAGCGGGATCTTGCGCTGGCAGCACAGCTCGATGAAGTGCGCACCCTTGAGGGCCGACTCGCTGAACAAGATGCCGTTGTTGGCAATGATGCCCACCGGCATGCCCTCGATGCGGGCAAAACCACAGATCAAGGTGGTGCCAAAGCGCGATTTGAATTCGTCGAACTCAGAGCCGTCGACGATGCGGGCAATGATCTCGCGCACATCAAAGGGCTTGCGCGTGTCGGTGGGGATCACGCCGTACAACTCTTGCGCGTCAAACAGCGGCGGCACAGGTGCATGCGTGGCGATGTTGGGGGCCTTTTGCGCGTTCAGGTTTTTCACGGCTTGGCGGGCCAGCACCAGCGCGTGCACATCGTTTTGCGCCAAGTGGTCGGCCACGCCGGACAAACGCGTGTGCACATCGCCACCGCCCAAATCTTCGGCACTCACCACCTCGCCCGTGGCGGCTTTGACCAGCGGTGGGCCGCCCAAGAAGATGGTGCCTTGGTTCTTGACGATGATGGTCTCGTCGCTCATGGCGGGCACGTACGCGCCACCGGCTGTGCACGAGCCCATGACCACGGCGATTTGCGCAATGCCCAGTGCGCTCATGTTGGCCTGGTTGAAGAAGATGCGGCCAAAGTGGTCGCGATCCGGAAAGACTTCGTCTTGGTTGGGCAGGTTGGCGCCGCCCGAGTCCACCAGATAAATGCAGGGCAAATGGTTTTGCTGCGCGATCTCTTGCGCGCGCAAATGCTTTTTCACGGTGAGGGGGTAGTAGGTGCCGCCCTTTACCGTGGCGTCGTTGCACACGATCATGCAGTCCACCCCACTGACACGGCCAATGCCCACGATCACGCCCGAGCTGGGCGCGTCGTTGTTGTACATGTTGAGGGCGGCCAAGGGCGCGACTTCGAGGAAAGGCGTGCCGGGGTCGAGCAACATTTGCACGCGGTCACGCGGCAGCAACTTGCCCCGGGCGGTGTGCTTGGCGCGGGGGGCATCACCACCGCCCAAAGCCACGCGCTCCAAGTGGGCACGCAGGTCGTCCACCAAGCTGCGCATGGCGGCGGCATTGGCCTGAAAGTCGGCCGAACGCGGGTTCAGTTGAGAGTGCAAAACAGTCATGTGTCTTCCTTGGCTGTGGCCCCGGGCATGTGGCAAACACCGCGCCTGTGGGGCAATGCCTGACAGCTTAAGCCCTGACGGCCGGTTGCAGGGTGTCAAATGGGTTGCAAATCGTGCCACAATTTCATGCGCCATGAACCCGCCATGAACCCGCCATGAACCCACCATTACCCGCCCCACCACGACCGAGCCACACCGGCCGCGCCGAGACACCCATGGTTTTTGTCAATGCCATTGTGCAGGCCTACACCCAACGCGGCATGGACCCGCTGCCCGCCTTGGCCGAGGCACAAATTGCGCCAGAAACCCTGCACCATGCCGAGGCCCGCATCACCGCGCTGCAAATGGAATGGCTTTCGGCCAGCGCCATGCGCGAGCTGGACGACGAGGCCCTGGGCTGGTTCAGCCGCCGCCTGCCCTGGGGCAGCTATGGGCTGTTGGTGCGCGCCTCACTGACCGCGCCTAGCTTGGGCGTGGCACTGCAGCGCTGGTGCCGTCACCACGGATTGCTGACTGACGACATTCACCTGCAAGTCAGCACCGAAGCGGGCGTGGCGCACCTGCAGTTGCGCGAACACCGCCCACTGGGCACGCTGCAAGAATTTGCCGTGGTGTCGGTGCTGCGCAATGCTTTAGGCGTAGCCTGCTGGCTGACCGACTCGCGCATTCCGCTTGTGCAAACCACTTTGCGCTTCGCCCCACCTCCGCACGCCGACAGTTACCGCGTGCTGTTTGACGGCCCCACACAGTTCAACGCACCCGCGCACAGCCTGCAGTTTGATGCGGGTTACCTCAGCCTGCCCGTGCGCCGCGACGAAGCGGCTTTGCAACGCATGCTGCAGCGCGCCCTGCTGCTCACGGTGCGCCCTTACCGGCGTGACCGCTTGCTGGTGGAAAAAGTGCGCCAGACCCTGGCCGAACACCCCGAGCACAGCCGCAACGCCGACGACCTGGCGGCCTGGCTCAACCTGTCAGCGCGCACCTTGCACCGGCAACTGAAAGAAGAAGGCGCAAGCCTGCAGCAACTCAAAGACGCGGTGCGCCGGGACTTGGCCATGGACTTGCTGCTGCGCACACAACGCCCCATCAAACAGATCGCAGCCGAGGTGGGGTTTCAGAACGAGAAAAGTTTCATGCGGGCGTTCAAGGGGTGGACGGGGGTGACGCCGGAGGGGGTGAGGTCTCGTCGGCCGTCCCAGCCCCACTGAATTGGCTTTTACCAGTGGGAAAAGGGCTTTAAAATTTAAATAAGCCCATTTTATATTTTAAATTTGTCTTTATTTGTGTTTAAATTTGGCCAAGACTGAAAGCCCAAACAAGCCACATGCTCGCCGACAAACCCCGCACGAATGAGCCAGAGATCCGACGCTTTGTTCAAGCCAAAGTGGCCATCGCCCTACAGGACACGCGCGTGGTGCTGATCGTGGGCCCTCGCCAAGCGGGCAAAACCACCCTGGCACGCCGGTACGCCAACCCTGCTCGGCCCTTCATCAGCTTGGACGACCCCGCCACTTTGTCTGCTGCGCGCGCCGACCCCACAGGTTTTGTTCGGGGTTTGAGCCAAGCCGTGATCGATGAAGTCCAACGCGCACCCGATCTCTTGTTGGCCATCAAGGAGAGCGTGGACAAGGACACCAGGCCAGGTCGCTTTCTCCTCACCGGCTCCACCAACCTCATGGCCATGCCTTTGGTCGCCGACTCTTTGGCGGGTCGTTTAGAGGTCGTCACACTGCTGCCCTTTGCGCAAGCCGAGTTGGCCGACACGCCGGGTGATTTGCTGGACCGTTTGTTTGACGGCCAAGGCTTGCCCGATTTGGGCATGCCTGTGGTGAGTCATGAGCTGATGGATTTGGTGCTCAAAGGGGGTTACCCAGAAGCCCTGCGGCGCGCAACGGTGGGTCGGCGTCAAGTGTGGCTGCAAGACTATGTGGCCCTGATCCTTGACCGCGATGTGCGTGACATCGCCCACATCGACCAGCTCGATCGCATGCCGCGCCTGTTGAACATGCTGGCGGCGCACGCGGGGCAATTGGTGAACCACAGCACTTACGGTGCCGCACTGGGCCTGACATCGCCTACCGCGCAAAAATATGTGGGTATTTTGGAGCGCTTGTTTTTGCTGCGCCAAATACCCCCATGGTCAAACCAGGCGATCAACCGGTTGACAAAAACGCCCAAGCTGCATTTTCTAGACACCGGCTTGCTGGCCGCACTGCGCGGCCACACGGCAGATCAATTGCAAAAAGACACATCGCCCGAGCGCGTGCACTGGGGTCCGGTGCTGGAAAATTTCGTGGTGTCCGAGGTGCTCAAGCTCGTCACTTGGTCAGACAGGCGACTGCGCGTTTCGCACTTTCGCAGCAAAAACCTGGACGAAGTGGACTTGGTCATTGAAGACCAGCAGGGGCGTGTGGTGGGCATTGAAGTCAAAGCATCGGCCACGGTGCGCAGCGCTGATCTGCGTGGACTGCGCCAACTGCAGGCCGCGGTGGGCGACAAGTTTGTACATGGACTGGTGCTGCATGACCATGACCGCATCACACCGTTTGACGCGCAACTGCATGCAGGTCCTGTCTCTCTTTTGTGGCAGTGAGCGGAATGCTGAAGACTTGAGAAACTGCGCTTGGACCCTGTCCCGCGCTCATGAGCCCAAGCGCAAACCCCGCATGTGCTCAAACACCTTCGCCGCACCGGCTTGGCGCAGGGCATGGGCATCAGCGCCGGGTGGTGCATAAGCCCACACAGTCGCCCCTGCAGCCACACCCGCCGTGATGCCCACGGTGGTGTCTTCCACCACCAGGCAGCGCGCCGGGTCTATTTGCAAGTGCGCGGCAGCGGCCAGGTACACATCGGGGTGCGGCTTGCTGCGCGGCATTTCGTGGCCGCTGAAAATGCGGCCTGCAAAAAACGCCATCAGGCCCACTTGCTTGAGCATCATCTCGACCTTGAAACGGTCTGCACCCGAGGCCACGGCGATGCGGCCTTGGCAGTGCTCGTTCAGGTGCGCCACCGCCTCGTGCACTCCGTCGATGGCGGTGATGCTTTGTGTCAGGCGTTCGTTGCGCCGGGCAAAAAACTGCTCCAGCCAGGCATCGGTCAGCGGCTGGCCGGTATGCGCTTCGATCACGCTGCGCTGGCTTTTGACGGTGTGGCCCACAAAGCGCTGCATGCACTCGGCCAGCGTCATGCGCCAGCCTTGCGCTTCAAACATGTCACGCAGCACGCCGCAGGTGATGGCTTCGCTGTCCACCAGCACGCCGTCGCAATCGAAAAGAATGGCTTCAAAGTTCATGGGTTGATCATACGGGGTGGACTGACAGGATGGTCTTGCTGCGCAGCCCCAAACCAACTTCACAACACATCGCCGTCCACGTAAAACCAGCGCCCGTCTTCACGCACAAAGCGGCTGCGCTCGTGTTGGCGCACGGCTTTGCCGCTCACCCGAAAACGCGCGACAAACTCGACCTCGGCCGTGTCGGCACCGGTGACGCGGTGCTGCTTGATCTCCAAACCCAACCATTTGCCGCTGGCTTCGAGCTTCAGCTCAGCAGGGCGTTGGCTGCTGTGCCAAGTCGCCAGCAGATAAGGCACATCGGCCCGCACAAAAGCGCTGTAGCGCGAGCGCATCAGACTTTCGGCATCAGGCGCGGACTGGCCCGCGTGGTACAGACCGCAGCAAGCCTCCAGGGCCATCGGATGGCCTTTGGCCGTGGTCCGACCGCAGGGGCAAGGCGTCATCATCCAGAGTTTTTGCGCGCTGCGCTTTCGGCCTTGTGTTGTTCCATGGTGACCATGGGCGCCGCTGCTTTTTTCCAGGCCGCAAAGCCGCCGTCGATGTGGGCCACGTTGGTCATGCCCATGTCTTGCAGGGTTTTGCTGGCCAGGGCGCTGCGCCAGCCTGCGCCGCAAAACAAGATGAACTGCTTGCTTTCGTCAGCAAACACCGGCTTGAAGTAGGGCGAGGCCGGGTCCACCCAGAACTCGAGCATGCCCCGGGGCGCGAGCAAAGCGCCGGGCACGGTGCCATCGCGCTCGAGCTCACGCGGATCGCGGATGTCGACGATTTGCACGGCAGGGTCGGCCAAACGCGCTTGCACCTCGGCCACGCTGTGCGTCGTGACCTGGGCCATGGCTTCGTCCACGAGCGCCTGAAATCCTTTGGTGATGGGCATGTGTTTCTCCTTCAGTTGACGGCAAACCTGCCGACTTTATTTACGCCAAAAATGTGCGCTGAACAAGACCAGCACCGACAGCAACTCCAGGCGACCCAGCAGCATGGCAAAGCTCAACACCCCGAGCTGAAAGGGGTTGAGGCCGCCGTAGTTGCCCGAAGGCCCCACTTCACCCAAGCCCGGGCCGATGTTGTTGACCGTGGCAATCACCGCCGAAAATGCGGTCACGATGTCCATGCCGCTGAGCAAGAGCAGCATGCTCAGGCCCATGGTAGCCCCGCCATAAATGAGCATGAAGCCCAGTACCGCCGTCATCACCGACATGGGCATGACACCACCACCCAAGGTGACCGGGTTGATGACACGCGGGTGAATGATGCGCACCAACTCACGGCTCGCCTGCTTGACCAGCAAGATCATGCGCACCATCTTGATGCCGCCGCCGGTGGAGCCGGCGCACGAGACAAAACAGCCCAAAAACATCAACATGATCGGGATGAAAACCGGCCATTGGGCGTAATCGGTGGCGGCATACCCGGTGGTTGTGGCCAAGGACACCACATGAAAAGCACTGATGCGCAAGGCCTCCAGGCCATCGTCATACACCCCATGTACAAGCAACAAAGCGGCGACCAGCACACTGGCCGCTGACAAGACACTCAAATAAGTGCGAATCTCAAAGTCTTTGCTGATGGGTGCCAAAGAGCGGCTGCGCAAGACCACAAAATAACGCACAAAGCTGATACCGGCCAAGGTCATGAACACGATGGCCACCCATTCGATCGTGGGCGAGTTGAAGTGCCCAAAACTGGCATCGTAAGGCGAAAAGCCACCCAAACCCATGGTGGTGCACATGTGCATGAAGGCATCGGCCCAGCTCATACCCGCCCAGCGGTAAGCCAACAGACAAGCACCCGAAAACAAAAAGTAAACACCCCACAGGCCACGCGCTGTCTCGGATATCCGGGGGGTGAATTTGGTGTCCTTCATGGGGCCGGGGGTTTCGGCTTTGTACAACTGCATGCCACCCAAACCCAGCATGGGCAACACCGCCACCACCAGCAGCATGATGCCCAAGCCGCCAATCAACTGCAAAAAACAACGCCAAATGTTGACCGAGACGGGCAAATGATCGAGCCCCGACAAGGCTGTCGCCCCCGTTGCGGTGAGGGCGCTCATGGCTTCAAAATAAGCCTTGATCCAGGTGATCTCAGGCACCAAGACCAAGAGCGGCAATGCCGAATAGGCAGGCAACATCAACCACACCAAGTTGACCAATAAGAAGCCGTCTTTGGCCAGCAATTCGCGGCGATGGCGCTGCGTCACAAAGGCCAGCCCCAACCCACTGGCGGCCGTCAAACCAAAGCCTGCCAGCCAGATCCACTGCAGGTCATGGTGGTCTTCGAACCAAGCCCAAATGCCCGGCACCAAAAAGGTGACTGAGAACGCGATCAAGATGCGCGCCATCACCGACAGCACGGGGAAGAAGGTGTTGAGCATCAGCCAAAAAAGGTCGCACTGACCTGAAACAGTTTTTCCACCGCGCGCACATCGCGCTTGTTGGGGATGAACAAGATGATGTGGTCATCGGCCTCGATCAGGGTGTCGTGGTGCGGCATCAGCACTTCGGATTTTTTGCCCTCGCCGCGCACGATGGCGCCCATGCTGACCCCCTTGGGCAGCTTGATTTCTTCGACGCGCCGCCCCACCAGTTTGGAGGTTTTGACATCACCTCGCGCAATGCCCTCTAGGGCTTCGGCCGCGCCTCGGCGCAGGCTGTGCACCGCCGCCACATCGCCCCGGCGCAGGTGCGCCAGCAACTCGCCGATCACGGTTTGCGCGGGCGAGATGGCAATGTCGATCGTGCTGCCTTGCATCATGTCGGCATAGGCTCGGCGGTTGATCAGGGCCATCACGCGTCGCGCTCCCATGCGCTTGGCCAGCATGGCCGACATGATGTTGTCCTCGTCGTCGCTGGTCAGCGCCAAAAACAAATCCATATCGCCCACGTTTTCTTCCTGCAGCAGGTCTTCGTCAGCACCGTCACCATTCAAGATGAGGGTCCGCGACGGCAACTGGCTGGCCAGGTATTCGCAGCGCTTTTTGTCGCGCTCGATCAGCTTCACAGCGTAGTTGTCGGCCAGTTTGCGCGCAAGACGCAAGCCGACTTTTCCGCCCCCGGCCAGCATCAGGCGCTGCACAGCTTTGTCTGTTTTGTGGATACCGGCCAGCACGACCGGTATCTTCCGGGTGTCGGCCAGCACAAAGACCTCGTCACCGGGCAAGATGCGGGTTTCGGGCAAGGCGTCAACCTGCGCGTCTGAACGGTACAAAGCCACCACCCGCATTTCGGCGTGCGGTAAACGGTCGCGAAATTCTGCGATCGTGTGGTTCACCAACAAACTGTCGGCCGATGCGCGCACCACAATCAGGCTGACCCGACCGCTGGCAAATTCGAGCACCTGCAAAGCCTCAGGGTACTGAATGAGTTGCTCGATGTAGCGCATCACCGACTCTTCAGGGCAGATCACGTGGTCCACCGCAAAACCGGACTTGCCCAGCAACTCGTCGCCCTCGTTGAACTCGGGCGAGCGCAAACGGGCAATGGTGGTGGGCACGTTGAACAGGTCGTGGGCGATCTTGCAAACCACCAAGTTTGACTCGTCGGCTGCCGCACAAGCAATCACCATGTCGGCATCTTTGGCCCCAGCCTCCCGCAGCACCGAGGGCTGGATGCCATTGCCCAGCACACCGCGCAAATCAAGACGGTCTTCCAATGCGCGCAGACGGACCGGGTCTTGGTCAATGACGGTGATGTCGTTTTGCTCAGAGACCAAGCTTTCAGCGACGCTTTCGCCCACACGACCGGCGCCCAGGATGATGATGTTCATGGTGCGCGATGATACGTGAGCAAAGGGTTTGGCCGGTTAATGCAGCATCATTTAAACGTTCAAAGCGCGCGTTGGATGATGATTTTTTGCACGTCGCTGGTGCCTTCGTAGATCTGGCACACCCGCACATCGCGGTAAATGCGCTCGACCGGGAAGTCGCTCACATAGCCATAGCCGCCCAGGGTCTGGATGGCGGCAGAACACACTTTTTCGGCCATTTCGCTGGCAAACAGCTTGGCCATGGCGGCCTCTTTCAGGCAGGGCCGCCCCGCATCGCGCAGGCTGGCGGCGTGCCAGATGAGTTGTCGCGCCGCTTCGACTTGTGTGGCGCAATCGGCCAAACGAAAACCCACCGCTTGGTGGTTGAAGATGGCCGTGCCAAAGCTTTCGCGCTGCTTGGCGTAGTCAATCGCCACATCAAGTGCGCTGCGCGCCATGCCCAGGCTTTGCGCGGCGATGCCGATGCGCCCACCTTCCAATGAGGACAAGGCGATCTTGTAACCTTCGCCTTCTTGGCCAATCAGGTTTTCAGCCGGAATGCGGCAGTGGTCGAAATTGATCTGGGCGGTGTCGCTGCTGTGCTGGCCCAGCTTGTCTTCCAGGCGCGCCACGTTGTAGCCCGGCGTGCGGGTGGGCACCAAGAAAGCGCTCAGGCCCTTCTTGCCCGCGCCCTTGTCGGTCACGGCAATCACCACCGCCACATCGCCGTGCTTGCCGCTGGTGATGAACTGCTTGACGCCGTTGATGACGTAGCCGTCGCCGTCTTTCATGGCGGTGGTGCGCAGGGCCGAAGCATCCGAGCCCACATGCGGCTCGGTCAGGCAAAACGCCCCCAGCATCTGGCCTTGGGCCAGCGGGGTGAGCCACTGCGCTTGTTGTGCGGCGTTGCCGTACATCATCAAAATCGCGTTCACCGGGCAGTTGGTCACGCTGATGGTGGTGCTGACGCCGCCGTCACCGGCAGCAATTTCTTCGAGCACCAGCGCCAGCGTCACATAGTCCAGGCCCGCGCCGCCCAGCGCTTCGGGCACACAAATGCCATACGCGCCCAGCTCGGCCAGGCCCTTGTGCGCCTCTTTAGGAAAGTGGTGCTTCTTGTCCCACTCGGCGGCGTGGGGCCACAGCTCGCGCTGCGCAAAATCGCGCACGGCGTCGCGGATCATTTCTTGGTCGGGGGTCAGCAGCATGGGCGTCTTTCCTTATCGGGTCACCAGGGCAAAGCTTGCCCATCGTGGTTCAAAAATGCACCACGGTCTTCAGGGCGCGTTTGCGTGCGGATGCGCTCCAGCGTCTGGCGCAGACTGCTGGCGCTTTGCGCGGGCGTGAGGGGTGCCTGGGGGCCGCCCATATCGGTCTGCACCCAGCCCGGATGCAAGGCCACGCAAACAATTTCAGGGAAATCGTGCTGCGCACATCGGATGTACATGTTCAGCGCCGCCTTGCTCATGCGATACAGCGCCGCCATGCTGGTGTGCGTCAGTGTCAGGCTGCCAAAGTGGCTGCTGATGGCGGCAAATACGCCTTTTGCCTCCAACAACATGGGCGCGATCTGCGGCAACACCATCATCGGGCCCATGGCATGGGTATGCATCAAGAGGTCGAATTTTTCACGTGTGGGCGGCGAAGCGGTGGTCTCTCGATCCACCACGCCTGCCACATAGATGGCCAGGTCGATTTTTTCACCGCCCAGCTGCCACGCCAGCCCCGAGTTGCTGGCGGGATCGGCCACATCGAGGCGCAGGGTTTGTGCACCCAGCGCTTTGAGCCGGGCCAGGCCCTCGTCCGAGCGGGCGGTGGCGATCACGCGCCAGCCGTCGGCGATGTATTGATTGGCCAGTTCCAATCCGATGCCGCGTGAGGCACCTAAGAGAAGGATGGTCTTCATGTCTCGGTACTGTTCCTCACTGCACGCACAGCGCTGCCGTCCAGCGCGTGTGCCCAACGAGCATCTGAGTGGATGGCCACGTCGCTGCGCTCCTCGCCATGACAGCAACTTTTTCATCGCGAGAAACGAAGTCGTCCATCACAACAAGCCTGTCATCGCAAAGGACAAAGCCATCCATGGCAACAACTCTGTCATCGCAAAGAACAAAGCCGTCCATGACAACAACTCTGTCATCGCAAAGAACAAAGCCGTCCATGACAACAACTCTGTCATCGCAAAGAACAAAGCCATCCATGGCAACAGCTCTGTCATCGCAAAGAACAAAACCATCCATCACAGCAAGCCTGTCATCGCAAAGAACAGAGCCGTCCATGGCAACAACTCTGTCATCGCAAAGAACAAAGCCGTCCATCACAACAACTCTGTCATCGCAAAAAACAAAGCCATCCATCACAGCAAGCCTGTCATCGCGAGGAACGAAGCGATCCATGGCAACAACTCTGTCATCGCGAGGAACGAAGCCATCCATGGCAACAACTCTGTCATCGCAAAGAACAAAGCCGTCCATGGCAACAACTCTGTCATCGCAAAGAACAAAGCCGTCCATCACAACAACTCTGTCATCGCGAGGAACGAAGCGATCCATGACAGACCGTGCGGCGCTTGTCATCAGACCAATTCCAGCGCCACCGCCGTGCCTTCGCCCCCGCCGATGCACAAGGTGGCCAGGCCTTTTTTGAGGCCACGGGCTTTGAGCGCGTGGATCAGCGTGACCATGATGCGGGCACCGGACGCGCCAATGGGGTGGCCCAGGGCGCAAGCGCCGCCGTTCACATTGACCTTGTCGTGCGGCACGTTCAGCTCTTTCATGAGCGCCATGGGCACCACGGCAAAGGCTTCGTTGACTTCCCACAGGTCGACGTCTTGCACCGTCCAGCCGGCTTTGGCCAGGGCTTTTTGGGTCGCGCCCACCGGGGCGGTGGCAAACCACTCAGGCTCTTGCGCGTGGGTGGCGTGGCTGACGATGCGTGCCAATGGCTTGCAGCCCAGCTTGGCGGCGGTGCTCTCGCGCATCAGCACCATGGCGGCCGCGCCATCGTTGATGGACGAGCTGCTGGCGGCGGTGATGGTGCCGTCTTTCTTGAAGGCGGGTTTCAAGCTGCTGATTTTGTCGAGCTTGACTTTGCCGGGGCCTTCGTCGATGGCCACCACGCGTTCGCCGCTGCGGTCTTTCACCGTGACGGGCGTGATCTCGGCCGCAAATGCGCCTGACTCGGTGGCGGCCTTGGCGCGCTGCACGCTGGTGGTGGCGAAGTGGTCTTGCTCGGCGCGGGTGAAGCTGTATTTGGCGGCGCAGTCTTCGCCAAAGGTGCCCATGCTGCGACCGGCTTCATAGGCGTCTTCCAGGCCGTCCAGCATCATGTGGTCGTAAATTTTGTCGTGGCCCATGCGGTAGCCGCCGCGGCCTTTGAGCATCAAATACGGCGCATTGGTCATGCTTTCCATGCCTCCGGCCACCAACACCTCGTGCGTGCCCGCCACCAGCATGTCGTGCGCGAACATGGCCGCGCGCATGCCCGAGCCGCACATTTTGGACAGCGTGACCGCGCCCGCGCTCTTGGGCAAACCGCCCTTGAAGCCCGCTTGACGCGCCGGGGCTTGGCCCTGGCCTGCCATCAAGCAGTTGCCAAACAGCACTTCGGTGACCAGCTCTGGGCTGATGGCTGCACGCGCCACGGCAGCGCGGATGGCAGCGCCTCCCAGGTCGTGGGCGGCCAGCGCAGAAAAGTCGCCCTGGAAGCTGCCCATGGGGGTGCGGACAGCGCTGACGATGACGATGGGGTCTTGCATGGTGTTCCTCTGTAAAAAAGTGACGATTGAGGCCATCAGCCGCCTCTTGGATAGCGCTTGAGTGCATGGCGAAAAACACCCAGCACCTCGCCCGGCTGGCTCATGCTCACGCCAAGGTCTTTGGCCAAGCCATCTTTGAGACCGTAACACCAACCATGGACACTGAGTTTTTGACCTCGGGCCCAAGCGTCTTGCACCACGTTGGTCAAGGCCACATTGCCCACTTGCTCGATCACATTCATCTCGCACAGGGCATCTTCTTGCTCTGGCACCGTGAGGTGGTCGAGGCGGCGGCGGTGCCGCACCTTCACATCGTGCACGTGGCGCAACCAGTTGTCGGCCAAACCCACACGCATGCCGCGCAAAGTGGCCAACACACCACCACAGCCGTAGTGGCCCACCACCATGATTTGCTCCACCTTGAGGGCATCCACCGCGTACTGAATGACCGACAGCGCGTTCAAGTCTGAGTGAACAACCAGGTTGGCCACATTGCGGTGTACAAAAATCTCACCCGGGTCCAAGCCTGTGATTTGGTTGGCTGGCACCCGGCTGTCGGAACAGCCGATCCACAAAAATTTGGGGGTTTGCTGGTTCGCCAAACGGGTGAAAAAATCTGGGTCTTCGCGCACCATCCGCGCGGCCCAGGCTCGGTTATTGGCCAACAGTGTTTGCATATGCATGGTCTCAGCAGGTTTCGGCAAACAACTCGCGGCCAATCAGCATGCGACGGATCTCGGAGGTGCCCGCACCGATTTCGTACAGCTTGGCGTCGCGCCACAAACGGCCCAGCGGGTAGTCGTTGATGTAGCCGTTGCCCCCAAAAATCTGCACGCCTTCGCCGGCCATCCAGGTGGCTTTTTCGGCGGTCCACAAGATGACGCTGGCGCAGTCCTTGCGCACTTGGCGCACATGCTCGACGCCCAACAAGTCCAGGTTTTTCGCCACGGTGTA
>NZ_JBIKIL010000107.1:0-13783 GCF_044361645.1 Limnohabitans sp.
TATGAACCTCAACCTCACGAACCGCCTAGTGCGGACCCGCATGCTAGGTGGTGTGGCAGGGGCGCAGTCATGTTGACTGCCCCCTATGCCGATTGGGTTTATCGCAAAGGCTGTGCTCAAACGCAAGCTGAAAACCAGCCCTCAGATGGGCCAACCCATGCTGCGATTGACGCGCCAAGCCATGCCCGCACCCAGCCAAATGGCGATCAAGGTCAGCCAGGCCGTGAGCGAGAAGACCGAGCCCCCGCTCATGCCCGCGCCCACCGTGCAGCCGCCTGCCAACACCGCACCAAAGCCCATCAGCACCGCGCCAATCAGGTAGTGGCCCAATTTGTTTTCGGTCTTGAAGCCCTCCAACTTGAACTCCGCCCCGAGCAGCGCACCCAACAATGAGCCCGCAAAAGTGGCAGGCAACAAACCCGCATCAAAGCCCACGCTGGGCGATGTGCCACTGGACAGCACCCGCATCAGCATCTCTGCCGATGCGCTGCTGAAACTCAAGCCCTGAATTTGCACCGCCTCAAACGACTGCGCTGCGATGGCCTGTGTCAACCCCCAACCCAGTGCGATGCTCAAGCCCACAATGACGGCACCCAGCGCCAAGCCCCAACGGCGCTGGTGTGTCTTGAAGAAAAAGAAAAATCCGGTACCCAAAGCCAGCAAAGCCAGCACCAAACCACCCGGGGGGCCAAGGCCCGACAACTGCAGCAAATCGCGCCCGGGCCCACCATCGATGGGCCACCAACTGGCCATGGCTTGTCGAGCAGGCGCGAGCCAACCGGCAATGCTGGCCTGCACCGTGACGGCAAACACCAGGCCCGCGAGCAGGGCGCGCAAATTGCCATTGGCCGACAAGATCAGCAAACGGCTGGCGCAGCCGCGCGTCAAAATCATGCCCGCGCCAAACAACAAGCCGCCCAGCACCGCACCCGACACGCTGCCAGCTGCGCCAATGTAGCGGGCGTCTGCAGGCTTGAGCCCGCCCGCCCACACCAGCGCCTGCACGCCCACCAGCGCCGCGCCAAAAGCCAGCCACCACACGCTGAAACGGTCGCCTGTTTGGCCTTCGCAGCACTCCACCACGGCCGCACGGGCACAAAACCGGGTGCGCTGGGCCGCCAAGCCAAAGATGAAACCCACCAAAGCACCCGCCATGGCCAGTACATTGGAGTCCCCCCAAGATTCAAGCAAGCTTGCGATGTTCACGGATTTCTCCAATAATTCATTGTTTTCTTATATGTTCTGATCGGGCTTTGCAAAGCGACAGCCCGCCCCGCAAAACCCGACATTGTCCACGGTCCGCAATTCATGGCTTCCAACCCGACTATGTTTTCTTTGTCTGATCTGCGACGCCGCGACTGGTTTTTACGGGCGGGGGTATTGTTAGGGGCCACGTCGGCTTGGGCGCAATCTGGCGCAGCTGCCACCTTGCCTGCAGCCCAGTCATTGCCCGACGAACTGTCCCAAGCCCTGAAAAACAAGCATCCCTTGATCGTCATGGTCAGCTTGGACGGCTGCGGTTTTTGCCACCGTGCCCGACAAAGCCATCTGTCGCCCATGCAGCGTGCGGGCACGCCTATCGTGCAAGTTGACATGCGCAATCCCCAGCCCGTGCTCGATTTCGCGGGCAAACTCACCACGCATGACCAACTGACCCGGCTGTGGAAAGTCTCCATCACCCCCACGCTGCTGTTTTTTGGTCCGGGCGGCAAAGAGGTGGCCGAACGGATGGAAGGGGCCTACCAACCCGACTTTTATGGCCCGTATTTGGAAGACCGAATCGCCCAAGGGCGCAAAGCCCTGTAAGGTCAAGAACAAGCGTCAGCGGGTGGCTGGTGTGACAGTGCTACCCTCAAGAATATGATCCCCATCAAGATTGACTCGGCCTGGAAAGGCACCTCGGACTGCCGCAACTGCGGCATCCGCGACATGGTGCTCTTTGCCGACCTGAACGAGCAAGACTTTGGCGAAATCCACACCCCCATCGACGACATGGTGTTCGCCGCAGACGCCCCCCTGTACACCGAAGGCCAAAGCGCCCTGGGTGTGTTCACGCTGCGCAAAGGCATGGTCAAACTGGTGCGCACCACCGCCGACGGCCGCGAACGCATCGTGCGCGTGCTGCGCCCCGGCGACGTGATTGGCCTCGAAGCCCTGGCCACCGCCCGCTACGACAGCGAAGCCATTGCCTTGGTTGAAGCCCAGGTTTGCCGCATTCCTCTGTCGGTGCTGCACCACCTGTCGTCCAACTCGCCTCGCCTGCACAAACGCCTGATGCAAAAGTGGCAGCACGCCCTGAAAGACGCCGACGACTGGCTGGCCGACCTGAACTTCGGCTCGGCCCGCCAACGCGTGGCCGCCCTGGCCCTGAAAATGCGCGATACCGACCAACCCGGCATCACCTCGTTTTTTGCGCGCGAAGACATGGGCGCGATGCTCGATATCAAACTCTAAACCGTCAGCCGCGAGATCAGCAGCTTGGTGCGCGACGGTGCCCTCAAGCCTTGTGACAAACAGGGCAGGCGCTATGAAATTGCAAATGAGGCCTTGTTGCAGCGCTGAGTGGGTAGATTTCATGCGCCACATCCGGGTGGACGATGACATGAGGGCCATGAACTTCAAAGCGTTTTCCAGAACGCGCAGATGGCGGTAGTCAGCAGGTGCGATCAGAAATCACAGGTCCGAAATCGACCTATTTCGGCGGTACCGATCAGGCATCATGGAGCCATTCAATCAGCAGGAGCAGATCATGGCATTTCGTATTCAAGGCCTTGCACCGGACCATTTTTCACACCTCTTCGGTCTCAGTGATGGTGTTTTGCGTGAGCATCAGGTTGTGCGCTACGCCGTTGACTCCAACCCGGGCTTTCCAGACCGCATCACCTTGCGCGATGCACCTGTAGGCCAGTCGGTATTGTTGGTGAACTATTTGCACTTGGATGTTGCAAGCCCCTATCGTTCGCAGCATGCGATTTTTGTCTTGGAAGGAGCTCAGCAAGCCTTCAATGAAATTGACAGGGTGCCCGAGGTTCTTCGCACGCGTACTTTGTCGCTGCGCGCCTACGACGCCCAGGGCATGATGTTGGATGCCGATCTGGTAGAAGGTGTGGAGGTCGAAACATGGATCGGTCGTTTTTTTGACAATCCCGCGGTCGACTACCTTCATGCTCACAATGCCAGGCCCGGATGTTTCGCGTGCCGCATTGATCGTCATTGAGTCTTTTTATTGATCCCGCCCCTTATTTACCAGATCGAGGCCAACACGATCAATTTCGTGCGCGCTGGAACGCATTCAGAACTTTTCAGCAGCTGACGGCAATCGCAGACATCTTTCTTCTTGCCCAAGAATTGATTTGCCTCAAGCCGTTTGCGTTTCAAGCTGCCAAGATGCTGCCTCTGCACGAGGAGACACCATGGCAACGAATCCCACCCCCACCCCAACTTCAACTCCAACCCCCACCCGCGCTTCAACCTCCGCGCTGAGCCGCCGCCAGTGCTTGCTGGGTTCGGCAGGCGCGGCCGTTTTGGCCAGCGCCGCGCCCGCTGCCCAGGCGGCCAAAACCAAGACGCAGGCGCACATCGTGATTTTGGGCGGAGGCCTCGGCGGCATTGCGGTGGCCAACCGTCTCCATGCCTTGCTCGACGGGGCCAAGATCACCCTGATCGACCGCAAGCAAGAACACCACTACCAGCCCGGTTACACCCTGGTGGCCACGGGCGTGTGGCCGGTGAGCAAGGTGCTGGACCGCAATGCCGACTTCCACCCGCCGCAGCTCAATTGGATCAAGGACATGGTCAGCGAGCTGGACCCGGCCAGCAACACGGTGGTGACGTCTTCGGGCCAGCGCGTCCAGTACGACTACCTGGTGGTGGCCATGGGCACGCACCAGGACTGGTCGTTGATCGAGGGCATGGATGTGAGCGCGATTGGCCAAAAGGGCCTGACCAGCGTCTACCCCAGCCCCGAGGCGGCGCAGGCCACTTGGGCCAGCATGGACGCGTTTCGGCTCAAGGGCGGCAATGCGGTGCTGACGCTGCCTGCCACGCCGCTCAAGTGCGCGGGTGCGCCCCTCAAGATGACTTTCATGCTGCGCGACCGCCTGGCGCAGTCGGGCACGCTGGGCCAATCCAAGGTCACGTTTTACTCGGCTTTGGGCAATGTCTTTGGTGTCAAGGTGGTGAATGACAACGTGCTCTCGCGCTGGAAGGATTTGGGCATCGCGGTCGAGAGCACACAAAAGCTGCAGAGCATCGACATCGGTGCGCAGCGGGCGCGTTTTGTCTCGCCCGAAGGCGCGAGCACCGAAGTGTCTTACGACTTCATCCATGTGGTGCCGCCCATGCGTGCGCCCGATGCGGTCAAAAACTCCGACTTGGCCTGGAAAGAAGGCCCCTTTGCCGCTGGGGGCTGGTTGGAGGTCGACCCGCAAACCCTGCAACACCGCCGCTACCCCAATGTGTTTGGCGTGGGCGATGTGAACGGCACGCCGCGTGGCAAGACGGCGGCCACCGTCAAAAAGAGTGCGCCCATCGTGGCCGAACATTTGGTGGACGTGATCGCGGGCCGTGCGCTTGGCCAAAAGTTTGATGGCTACACCTCGTGCCCCTTGATCGTCAAAGAGGGATCGGCCATGCTCATTGAGTTCGACTACCAAGGCCGTCTCACCCCCTCGCTGCCCATGATCGAGCCGCTGCAGGCGGGCTACTTTGCTTGGTTGATGAAAATCCACCTGCTCAAGCCGGCCTACATGGCCACGCTCAAGGGCCGGGTTTGAAGCACACTCAAGACATCAGGAGACGCACATGTATGAAATCTGGCTGGCAATGAACATCGCCTACGAAATCGCCCAAGGCCTGTGGCCTGCGCTGTGGCCTTTGGCGCTGGTGTGGGTAGTGGTGATGGTGATCAACCGCAAAAAGCTGGCGCAAGTCAGAGGCTCGGTGCTGGCCGCTGTGGCCGTGTTGGTGTCGCTGGTGGCGGTGCTGGCCTTGCCGTCTTTGGGCGCATCGTCCTTGGCCGACATGGGGTATTGGGTGGACTGGGCCAGTTTGCTGGGCCAAGCCGCAGCGCTCGGCGTGGCAGCTGCGCTGCTGCTGTGGCCCGTGTTGGCCATGCGGCAAGGCTGAGCGCTTCAAACTGGCTTGCGCGCGGTCAGGCCCAACAAACCCGACATGCCCTTGTGGCCCGTGCCTTCGGTGATATCGGCCTCGTAGGTGCGCAGGTCCAAGATGTCCAAGTGGCCAAAGGCGTCCAACATCATTTCTTCGTCGTACAAATGGGCCAATTTGCCGGGGCCGCCCGTGTTGAAGTCAAGTTGTCTTGCGGTGTAGCCCTGAATGACCAGGGTGCCACCGGGCTTGAGGCTGTCGGTCATTTGGGCAAACAAGCTTGACCTTTCCTCTGGTGTGGCGAATTGAAAAAAGATGCCCACCACGTTGTCATAGTGTTCGCTTGTCCAGTCAAACGACTGCCAATCGCTGCACACAAAGTTCACCTGCACTTGGCGTTTTTGGGCCAAAGCTTGCGCCTTTTGAATGGCATTCGCAGAGAAATCAAAAGCATCAACCCTCAGGCCTTGCTCAGCCAGCCACACCCCGTTGCGGCCCTCACCATCGGCCACAGCCAGCGCGCTGCCTGCAGCCAAATGCGCCGCTTGGGCTTGCAGGTAAGCGTTGGGCTCAAGGCCAAACACATAGTGCTCGGCGGCAAAGCGTTGGTTCCAAGTGTCTTGGGGCTTGTTGAATGCGTTCATGGCTCAGGTCCTCATTGGAGCGTCAAGGCTAACAGAGACCCTGCATCGTCATGTGCAACTGAAACACCGAGTTGGGCGCGTTGGGCACCAAGGGCGCTGCCAAAGGTTTGAACTTGAAGCGGTTGACGATGGGCGCTTGCTCGGACAAGGCCATGGATTGCACAGCCACAAAATCAGCCAGAAAAAACTGGCTCAAGGTGTCAACAATCACCTGCTCTAGGCCCCACTCGTAGTCGCCCGCCTCCAAAGGCGCGGACTCGCTGCCTTGCTGTTCGAGTGTGGGCTCGAAGGCGCTGGCAATGTCCCACATGGACAACAAGGCCAAGTCACCGCGTATCTCATAACCGCCCCCCGGCCCCTTGCGCGAAGACACGATGGCGTGGTCTTTCAAAGGCTTGAGGATGCTCTCCAAGTTGGACACGGACAGGTTCAAGCGCTGAGCCAGTTGTGTTGTTGAGACGCGGCGGTGGTGTTGCTGCGAGGCGATGACCACGCACACATCGATGGCGTTGATGGTTTTATTTGAAATCATGTCGGAGCACCCCCTTTGAACAGCATTTTGCGACCAATAGCTACTCAAATCACTTTAATTTCTGAAAATCACGATTTTTCGACATAAAATCTACGCAAAACCTTTACAAAGATCCGCATGCCCCCAAGCCTCTCCGCAACACCCCCCACGTCTACGTCCACGTCCACGTCCACGTCCACCTCCACGTCCACGTCCACAGCGACGCAGTCCCCGCTCTACCGCATTGGTGCCGTGTCAAAAGCCACGGCCATTCCCGTCTCCACACTGCGCATTTGGCAAACGCGTTACGCTGCCTTCAGCCCAGTCAAGACACAAGGCAACCAGCGTTTGTTTGCCGACCACGATGTTTCCAAAGCGCATTTGCTCAAACAATTGTCTGAGGCTGGACATGGCATCGGCAGCATCGCCCACTTGGCGTTGGCGCAGTTGCGCCAGTTGAGCCATTCAGAGCTGCGCACGCCAGCAGCGCATCACTTGGCGCAGCCCGTGTGTTTGGCGGTGGTGGGTTTGGGCTTGGCCAACCGCATTGAATCGCGTCCATTTGCCGATGTTTTGAGTCAGCACCGCATCCAAGTGACCGATGTGCTGGAAAATCTGGAGACTGCACGCGCCACCCCCTTTTCAGACCGGCCACAAGTCTTGTTGATCAAGGTCAACTCCTTGCACGACAAAGTGTTCGAGTCGATTCGCGTTTTGATGCAGCGACACCCGTTTGCGCAAACCATCGTGCTGTACCACTTTGCGCCAGATGTGGTGGTGCGGGCCATGAAGTTGGCGGGTTTGATCGTGCGGCGTGACCCGATGTCAGACACCGAGCTGGCCGAGTTGCTGCAATCGATTTTGTTTGTTGACCGTGAACGCGCACAGGCTTTTGGGCACCAGGGCGCTGTCATCTCCCAAAGAAAATACTCCGATGGCACTTTGCGCCGGGTTGCTGGCATCTCGACCAATGTGCTGTGCGAATGCCCTAAACACGTGGCCGAACTGATCGCGCAATTGGCCAGTTTTGAAGAGTACAGCCAAGAGTGCTTGAACAAAAATACAGAGGACTCCCACTTGCACTCTTACCTGCGGTCTATCTCTGGCTCGGCACGCTCACTGTTTGAAAACGCCCTTGAAAAAATCGCCGAGCACGAGGGCATTGATTTGCGCGAAAAAACCGCTTGAACCAAGGCTTGGCAGGGGTGCAGACCCAGCAGCGAGGACCGGGTTCAGACCCGGCGCGCCAGCACCACTGCAGCGGCCCCACCTTGATCCTGAAATGAAGGCACCATGCCTGCCGTGTTGGCAGGCGCTCAAGGGCGTTGAGGGCCTGTGCGACTCATTCCTCAAGCAAGCTGCGCAGCATCCAGGCGGTTTGCTCGTGCACCGCAATGCGCTGAGTCAGCAAGTCTGCGCTGGGCTCGTCTTTGGCTTGTTCGACCACGGCATACAAACCGCGTGCGGTGCGGGCCACAGCTTCGTGGCCTTGCGCCAAGATCGCCACCATCTGCATGGCTTTGGGCGGCAGGGCGGGGGCATCGGGCAGCGAGCTGAGTTGGGCGAATTGGGCATACGAGCCCGGCGCCGGGTGGCCCAGCGAGCGGATGCGCTCTGCAATCGGGTCCACCGCGTTCCACAACTCGGTGTACTGCAGCATGAACATGGCGTGCAAGCTGTTGAACATGGGGCCGGTCACGTTCCAGTGAAAATTGTGCGTGGTCATGTACAGCGTGTAGGTGTCGGCCAACAAGTGGCTCAGGCCGTTGGTGATCGCCAAGCGCTGCGTTTCTGAGATGCCGATGTCGATTTTCATGGGGGTTCCTTGGTGTCATGAAGGGTTAAATTGGATGGGCTCAGTAGGGCATGCGTGATCGGTGGTGTCTGTTCGACAGCACGCGCTGGCAAATTGACCAACAACGCGGCCCTGGTCCGAGTATGGGGGATGGCCATTAAATATAATAAAACGCTGATATTTAAAAGGACACCCCATGCGGACTGTTTCATGGCGACGGCTGAGCGTGTTGGGCGCGGTGTGCGCGCTGGTTATTTTGCAAGCTTGTAGCCCAGAGCTGGACTTGCCCAATGTCTCGCTTGAACAAGCCCGCGCTGAGCACGAAGCGGGCAAGGCCTGGATGATCGACATCCGCGAACCGCAGGAGCACGCCACCGGGGTGGCGCAAGGCGTGGTCTTGTTGCCCATGAGCCAAGTGGCGCAGCGCGTGGCCGAAATTCCCAAGCAGCTTGAGCAACCGGTTTTGCTGATCTGCAACACCCAAAACCGCTCAAGGGCCGTGACCGAGGCGCTGCAAGCCCAAGGGTTTTCTAACATCCGCTATGTCAATGGCGGCATGAGCGAATGGGCCAAACGCGGCTGGCCCATGGTCAAACCGCAAGATTTGGTGGGACCCTCTCCATCTTGAAATCGTGCTGGGTCGGCCCCAAAAAACCCACACTGCGCGGCCTCTGGCGGATGAACAAAGCCCTGCACAATTGTGCAATGTGCAATGTGCAATGTGCAATGTGCAATGTGCAATGTGCAAGGAGCCGCTCATGGTTTTTTCTGCCAGCGACGTCTTGCCATTCACACAAGCCCACGCCCAGCTGTCCGAACTGGCCGACCAGGCCAAGGCCGGGGCAGAAAAGATCATCACCCAAAACGACGAGAGCCATGTGGCGCTGATCGCCGCCGACCGGCTGGACTGCTACCACCGGCTGGCGCGCGAACGCATTCACCTGCTGTTGATCGACGACGCCAAGCGCGGCTTGGCCGACATCGCCGCGGGCCGCACCCTTGCAGCAAACGCCGCGCTCACCCAGCTGCAACAGCGGCGCAGCTCAAAACCCCGACCCCGCCTCACCCAAAAACGCCAGCTCCTCGGGCGTGGACTCGCGGCCCAAGATGGCAAAGATTTGGAATGAAAGGGTGGGGGAAGCGGCCAAAGCGCTCGCTGATGGCTTGGTGACGCAGTTCAAAGCGCCAGGTGTTTTCGAAGCCAGGCTTAAGGCTGATCATTCAGCAAAAGCTGAACGGCATTGATCAAACCAGGGAGAGACTTTTGAGCAATGGTCCACACCGTGCTGGAGTTGACCGTGGCGTAACCATGGATTAATTGATTCCGAAACGCCACGATTTGAGGCAAGTCAGGCAGTTGAGCTGCCATGGCTGCATCCAACTTGGAGAGTTGCTTGAGTGCCTATCCGATCACTTCAAACTTGCGTTCAACCGCTGCCTGAACCAGTTGATTGTTTTCGTAGGAGGCAATATCCAAGCCTGCTGTGAAAGTTTGAATGGCCAGCGCCGCTTCACGCACGTCCCACAAAAAAGCGCGCGGGTCACGTTGCATAGATGGCTTCTCGGTGCTGGTTCATGCTCGCCAGCACAAAGGGGTTGCGCACGGCACCGGGCTCGACCAGATCGACACCGCGGCCCAACAAGGATTCCAGCTCGGACTTGATGCCAAAAAAGCGGTGCAGGTCGGCGGGTGCTTCCTTTGAAAACTCCACCAAAAAGTCGGCATCGCTGTGCTCGGCATCAAAGTCGTCGCCGCGAGCAGCGGAGCCGAACACCTCCAGCCGGCGGATTTGGTATCGCTGACAGATGGCCGAAATGTCGGCGCGGTGTTGGGCTATGGCGGGGTGCATGGGGCAAGTTTAGCGAGGTTCTGCGAGAAAGAGCATGGAGGCTGCTTTGAAAGAACATGCCAATCTCAAACCCCCGACCCCGCCTCACCCAAAAACGCCAGCTCCTCGGGGGTGGAATCGCGGCCCAAGATGGCAAAGATTTGGGATGAAAGGGTGGGGGTGGCGGCCAACAGCGCGGCCCCGAATCGCCTCACTCAGAAATGATGGAGTCGAGCTGAACTTTGAGTGTGGGCAGTGCCGTTTGCAAAGTGTCTCAAACCACAAGCAGATCGATGTCGAAATAACCGTGTGCAATGCGGTTGCGCATGCCGCGCATGCTTCGCCATGGAATCTCGGCATGCTCGGCGGCAAATTCAGGGTGCTGGTCCATGACTTTGGTGGCGGCTTCGCCCAACACAATCAGGCTCATGACCACTGCTTGCTGTGTGCGCTTGTCCTGCTCGAAATCGGGCTGCGTCATGCATTTTGTGAACGCCTGTGCGTCAGCGATCGCTTGGCGCATGTGACCCAAGTAATCGGGCAAACGGTTGATCG
Source organism: Limnohabitans sp. (assembly GCF_044361645.1). Lineage (GTDB taxonomy): Bacteria > Pseudomonadota > Gammaproteobacteria > Burkholderiales > Burkholderiaceae_C > Limnohabitans_A. The sequence goes on from NZ_JBIKIL010000107.1 coordinate 10,444, forward strand.
TCATAGCGGGCGGGCTTCTTGCACCACCGCATCTCGAAATTTGGCGGGCAAGTCTTTGGGGGTGAGCACATCGACGGACACACCCAACAAGGTTTGCAACTCGTCTTGCAAACCACCCAAATCAAACAGCGTGGTGCCCGGTAGAGGGTCGACCAACAAATCCAAGTCGCTGCCCTCGATGTCATGGCCATGCAAAGCCGAACCAAACACCCGTGGGTTGGCCACGCGATGACGGGCTGCAGCTTGGCAGACGGCATCGCGGTGTTGGCTGAGTGCTTGGGAGGGGCGCATGGGCGGAAGTTTAAAGCGATTGACCACAGCTGCCTATCCAAGAGGCGCGGCTCACAAAAGGGCAGCTAAAACCCCGACCCCGGCTCACTCAAAAACACCAGCTCCTCGGGCGTGGACTCGCGGCCCAGCAGGGCGTTGCGATGGGGGTAGCGGCCAAAGCGCTCGGTGATGGCTTGGTTGCGCAGTTCAAAGCGCAGGGTGTCTTGCATGCCCGGCTGATCAAACAGGGCCACCGCTTGCGCATGCACCAGGGCGGACTCGCTGTGCATTTAGGGCATGAAAGGCAAAGCTGCGCTGCGACAGGGGCAGGCTGCGGTCTTGCCCACTGGCCACCAGCTCTTGCGCCAGCGCCAAGGCCAGCGCGTCTTGCGCCAAGCAAACTCATCACACCGCGCCGCCGCCGCCAGCGTGGCGCCGAAGCGGGTGCGGATGGTTTCGTCCAAGGCAGCGTCTTTGGCGAAGTGGTGCTTGGGGGTGAGTTCGGTGAACCAGAAGTCGAGGACAGCGCAGGCTTGCATGACTCAGTTCACGCGGCCTTGCCAATATGCAGGGCGGCGGTGCAAATGCGCAACTGCCACGACCAAAATGCCATCTTGATCGATGTTGTAAATGACGCCGTATGGAAATCTGCGCAGCCGACAGCGACGCGTCTGGTTTGAAAGCGGATGCCAGCCAAGTGGATGCCGCTCAATGAGCTGGATGGTGCGCAGAAACTCCACCAAAAACGAATCGCCCAAGCCTGGGGCTTGTTGAGCGTACCAATGGATCGCCTCGTCCAGCTCGGATTGAGCTGTGGGCAAAAGGCGCACGCTCATGCCGCTTTGACTTGGTATTTGGCAATGACCTCGTTCAAGGGGATGGCTTGAATCTCACCCCGGCGGTAAGCCGCTAACCGAGACTCAGCCTCTTGTGCCCATTGCGCATCCAGAGACTCGTCCCGTTCATCCAATGTGTCCAGAATCTGATCGACCAAAGCCATGCGCTCGTCGGGGGGCAGTTGTGATGCTTGATCGCAGAGTTGTTTGGCGGTGGGCATGTGGGACTCCAAAGGGCAGGGACAAGTCAGTTTAGCTAAGTTCAAAGCGCAAGGTGCCTTCGAGGCCCAGCTGCACAAACAGGGCGAAGGCTTACGAGTGCACCAAGGCGGACTCGCTGTGCATGTAGGGCATGAAAGGCAAAGCTGCGCTGCGACTGGGGCAGGCTGCGGTCTTGCCCAGTGGCCACCAGCTCTTGCACCAGCGCCAAGGCCAGCGCCTCTTGCGCAAAGGCTTGGGGTGTGTCGCTGTACACGTTGCGCGAGAACTGGTCGAGCACCAAAACCTCGGCCAGGCGCCCCTCGGGCGTGGTGCGCCAGGCAAACAATTCACACCGCGACGCCGCCTCCAGCGTGGCGCCGAAGCGGGTGCGGATGGCTTTGTCCAGAACGGCGTCTTTGGCGTAATGCTGCTTGGGGGTGAGTTCGGTGAACCAGAAGTGGAGGATGGTTTTGGGTTGCATAACAGCTGGGTTCTTGCCGCTTTGAGAACCATGTCGATGTGCATGGACGAGTAAGGACAGAGCACCCCGCCAGACTCGGTGCGCTCCAGCAGCCCCAGGTCGGCCAGCAACACCATGTCTTCGTGTACGCGCTTAACGTCACGCTCCACCAAGCGGGCCAGCTCGCGCACCGACAGCGCGCCCTTGCCTTGAGAGGTGCGTACCAGCGCCCAGCGCTTTTCAGTCAGCTGGCCAAAGAAATGGCCAGGGCTTTCAAAGTTGAGCACCTCGCCTTGGTCAGTGCTTTGCTGCGCCACTTGGGCAGCTGCACGCAAACCGGCTTGCCAGTCGGCTTGCAAAGTGATGGTCAAAAAACGTTCGGTCATGTTGTTCTCCTGGCCGCTAAGGCGGCAATGAAGTCTTCCAACGTCACACCATTTGTATAACCAACTTTTTGCCGCAAGCTTGGGCGTATTTGCGCAATGTGGCAAAAGAAGGCGAATGCTTTTCGCTGCGCAAAGATGCCTCCAAGCGCGACACCGCAGAAACCGTTGTGCCCATGCGAGTGGCCACTTCGGCTTGGGTCAAGCCTGCGGCTTGACGTGCGTCCAGCATGGCATGCAGTGCGGTGTATTCCTCTTCCAGTTCGTCAAACGCTTTTTGCACGCCGGGCTTGGCCAGCAGTGCTTTGCGAAAAGCCGCATCGTGCGGCACGGGTTTGTAGCCAGATTCAGCCATGGTGCACATCCTTAAGTCGTTTACGGGCCAGCCGAAGCTCGGCGTCCGGGGTCGCTTGTGTCTTTTTCACAAACGAGTGCAGCACCACGATGGATCTGCCCACCTGCGTGCAATAAAACACCCGCCCAATACCTTCTGGCCCTTTGGGGCGCAACTCAAACAGTCCATTGCCCATCGCTTTGGAATGGGGCATTCGCAGATCAGCACCGTGAATGGCCATGGCATCTGTGAGCCTCACATAGTCTGCAACGATGCCTGCGGGCATGGACATCACCTCGCGCCGGACTTTGTCATTGAAGTAAGTGATCGACCAGTTCATGGGAAGAGAATATTAGCATATTTGCTAATATTTCAGTGCAGTGGGTAGTCTCCCAATCACCATTGATTTCATGCTCGATGCGATGGCCAACTCGCTGCACAAATACATGGATGTCGCGACGCGCACCGTGGACGAGATGCTGGAGCCTGTCCCTGTCAATGTCGGTGTCAATGTCGGTGTAAATGTCGGTGTAAGCGACCAAATTTTGGCGGCCTTGGCACATGAACCCCGCTTGTCCGCCGAGCAAGTCGCCGGTTTGCTGAACAAGAACACCCGCACCATTGAACGCCACTTGAAAGCCCTGCGCGAGCAGGGCCGCATCCAGCGCGTGGGTTCAGACAAGACCGGGGCCATTGGCAAATCATCGAAAGACCGGCGTGAGCGTGGGCAAGCCCATGCGCAAAGCCCATTCAACCTAGATCCGGCAGTTATTCTGTCATCGTGAGCTGACTTGGTGGATACCAAGGCGGCAGGGGGCGGGTGATTCTCTGCACCACGTAGTCCAAGAACGTCTTC
>NZ_JBIKIL010000109.1:0-13604 GCF_044361645.1 Limnohabitans sp.
AAACGCATCTGCTCGATGTGCTCGTTGATCGCGCTGTCTTTTTCAATGAACAAGTCGCGCTGCGGCACATAGGCCTCGGGCTGGTAATAGTCGTAATAACTCACGAAATACTCGACCGCGTTCTTGGGGAAGAACTCGCGAAACTCGCTGTACAGCTGCGCGGCCAGCGTTTTGTTGGGCGCAAACACAATGGCCGGGCGGCCCATTTGCGCGATCACATTGGCCATGGTGAAGGTCTTGCCCGAGCCGGTCACGCCCAGCAGGGTCTGAAACACCTCGCCGTCTTGCAGGCCCTCGACCAACTGCGCGATGGCCACAGGCTGGTCGCCTGCGGGCGGGTAAGGCTGGTAAAGCTCAAAGGGCGAGCCGGGGTAACTGATGAATTGGCCATCGAGGGGGACAGCCGTGACCTCTGACAGAGGAATGGTTTCAGACATGGGAACTCGATTCAGGTGGAAAGGCCAGATGCGTTAAACACCGACCCTGCAAAAATTGCGGAAGGCCTGCGGTCAATGGCCGCCAAACAAGACGTCGAGCGCATTGACCACTTCGGGCGCTTGGGCGCGCAAATTCAACAGCGGCACCCCCAACCAGCGCACAGGCACTGCGGCCAATGCAGCACTGTCCAGCACCAGCGCCTGACCCTCTACCTGGCAAACAGGGTTGAGGTCACGCATCGGCAAAGGGGCATATTCGGCGCTGCGCAAGGGAATCACCACCCGCGTGGCGATCTTGTCCAAAAAGCTGTTTTGCACGTCCAGCAAATAGGGCGTGCGCTCGCGCATGCGGGCATCCGGGTGGGCATAAACGTCAAACTGGGCCATGGCTCAGAAACTGCGGTAAGCATCCAGGGGCAAGCCCTCTTGCTCGATGCGGGCGTTGTAGCTGGCAATGGCATCCTGGTTTTGCGCCTGCCAGCGCGCCCAATACTGGCGCTTGACTTCTTGGGCCAGCAAGGCATCCACCGTGCGTGACACGTTCATGTCCAACTCACGCGCCATGGCCAGCACCTCGGCGTTGAGCGACAAATTGACGGGCTTTTTGGGGGCATCTTCGAAACGCAACATAGGAAACCTCTGAAAATTATGCGCACAGTTTATGCGCAAAACAGCGTCAACGTGCTTTGGAGTGTCATGTGCCTGCGGTCCCATCCGTCTGTCCGAGTCCCAAGGTCCAGGGATGGAGGAGCCAACACCGCCTTGAATGTGAACGCGCCGGTGCAATGGTTTGAGCCTAAAATGATGGGCTTTTTCCCTATTGACTCCACAGGATTGTCACCATGTCTTTGTTTTCCGCCGTCGAAATGGCCCCCCGCGACCCGATTTTGGGTTTGAACGAGCAATTCAATGCCGACACCAAGCCCAACAAGGTCAACCTGGGCGTGGGCGTGTACTTCGACGACAACGGCAAACTGCCCTTGCTGCAATGCGTTCAAGCTGCCGAAAAAACCATGATGGCCACGCCCACAGCACGCGGCTACTTGCCGATTGACGGCATCGTGGCCTATGACAACGCGGTCAAAGCCCTGGTGTTTGGTGCCGATTCGGACGTGGTCAAGTCCGGCCGTGTGTCCACCGTGCAGGCCATTGGCGGCACCGGCGGCCTGAAGATCGGCGCCGACTTCTTGAAGAAAGTCAGCCCCAAGGCCAAAGTGATGATTTCAGACCCCAGCTGGGAAAACCACCGCGCCATCTTTGTGAACGCCGGTTTTGAGGTGGAAAGTTACGCCTACTACGACGCGGCCAAGCGCGGTGTCAACTTCGAAGGCATGCTGGCCAGCCTGAACGCGGCCGCCCCCGGCACCATCGTGGTGCTGCACGCCTGCTGCCACAACCCCACGGGTTATGACATCACCGACGCCCAGTGGGACCAAGTGATAGCGGTGGCCAAGGCCAAGGGCCTGACGGCTTTCCTCGACATGGCTTACCAAGGTTTTGGCCACGGCATCGCCGAAGACGGCGCGGTGATTGGCAAGTTTGTGGCAGCGGGCCTCAACATCTTTGTCTCCACCTCGTTTTCCAAGAGTTTTAGCCTGTACGGCGAGCGCGTGGGTGCCCTGTCGGTGGTGGCCAATGACAAAGAAGAAGCCTCGCGGGTGCTGAGCCAGCTCAAAATCGCCATCCGCACCAACTACTCCAACCCGCCCATTCATGGCGCAGCGGTGGTAGCTGCGGTGTTGAACAACCCCGAACTGCGCGCCCTGTGGGAAAAAGAGCTGGGCGAGATGCGCGTGCGCATCAAGGCCATGCGGCAAAAGCTGGTGGACAGCCTGAAAGCCGCTGGCGTGCAACAAGACATGGGCTTCATCACCCAGCAAATTGGCATGTTCAGTTACTCGGGCCTGAACAAAGACCAAATGGTGCGCCTGCGCAGCGAGTTCGGCATTTACGGCACCGACACCGGGCGCATGTGCGTGGCGGCGCTGAACAGCAAAAACATCGATGAGGTCTGCGCTGCGATCGCCAAAGTGGTCTGACCAACCACTCCCCAAACTGACAGTCGGCTTGCAAGCGCCCCTGACGGGGCGGTTTCTTTTTGGACGGTCCGGAAGGTGACTGCCAATTAGGGTCCACACTCGAAAAATACCGCGTAGTCTCCTGTAGTATTGCTGCAGTGCACCATTTTTGCTGCAAGGAAAACGCCCAATGCTCTATCAGATTTTCGAATCGCAACGCTCGATCATGGAGCCTTTTTCCGATCTGGCTCAAGCCGCTGCCAAGCTCTACAGCAACCCCCTCAACCCCTTGGCGCAAACCCCTTTGGCCCAGCGCGTGTCGGCGGGTTTCGCCTTGATGCACCGTTTGGGCAAAGACTACGAGAAGCCCGAGTTTGGTATCCGCACCGTCAAGGTCAACAACACCGATGTCGCCATTCATGAGCGCATTGAGATCGACAAGCCTTTTTGCGAGCTGCGCCGCTTCAAGCGCTTCTCGGACGACCCCGCCACATTGGCCCAACTCAAGGCCCAGCCTGCGGTGCTGATCGTTGCGCCCTTGTCCGGGCACTACGCCACCTTGCTGCGTGACACCGTCAAGACCATGCTGCAAGACCACAAGGTCTACATCACCGACTGGAAAAACGCCCGTTTGGTTCCCTTGGCAGAGGGTGAATTTCACCTGGACGATTACATCAACTACACCCAAGAGTTCATCCGTCACCTGCAGTCCATCTATGGCAACTGCCATGTGGTGAGCGTTTGCCAGCCCACTGTGCCGGTGCTCGCGGCAGTTTCTTTGATGTCCAGCCGTGGCGAAAAAACACCGCTGACCATGACCATGATGGGCGGCCCCATTGATGCACGCAAGTCACCCACGTCGGTGAACAATTTGGCCACCAACAAGAGCTTTGAGTGGTTCGAGAACAACGTGATTTACCGCGTACCCTCCAACTTCCCGGGCGCTGGTCGCCGCGTGTACCCCGGCTTTTTGCAGTACACCGGCTTTGTGGCCATGAACCCTGACCGCCACGCCACCAGCCATTACGACTATTTCAAAGACCTGATCAAGGGCGATGACGCCAGTGCCGAGGCCCACCGCAAGTTTTATGACGAGTACAACGCGGTGCTCGACATGGACGCCGATTACTACCTGGAAACCATTCAAGCCGTGTTCCAGGACTTCAAATTGGTCAACGGCACTTGGGATGTGATGGGTGTCGATGGCCAAGTTGAACGGGTGCGCCCTCAAGACATCCGTGGCACGGCCTTGATGACCGTCGAAGGTGAGCTTGACGACATCTCTGGCTCGGGCCAAACCCGTGCAGCACAAGTCCTGTGCAGCGGCGTGCCCGCAAGCGAGCGTCAGCATTTGGAAGTCGAAGGCGCAGGCCATTACGGCATTTTCAGCGGCCGCCGCTGGCGCGACATTGTTTACCCGCAATTGGTCAAATTCATCTTGAACCACGCCATACAGGGCAAGGCCAAAACAAACGCCGCACCCAAGTCCGTTGTGATGAATCAGCTGGCGGCCACTCCCCCGGACAGAGCTGCACCGGTCAGCAAAGCCACTGCGCGTGCGCGTGTGAGTGCCCCTGCTACGCCAAGCCCAGCGGTCAAGCCGACACCCACGGTCAAAGTTGGCACCCAAGTTGGCACCAAAGACGGCACCCAAGCGGCAGCACTGACCCAAGCGCAAGCAAAGGTCAACACCAACAAAGGCCCCGTCAATGCCCCAGCAAGCGCCCAGCCATTGGCCAAGCCGGCGGCAAGCAAAGTGTCGGCCAATGCATCGGTGGTCAAAGCAGCGCCCAAAGCACCGGTCAAAGCCTTGAGCAAAACACCCGCGGCAAGCCCTGCCAAGACCAGCGCCAAAGCAACGCCACCCCAACCGCCAAAAGGGGCCGACAAAGCAACGGTGAAAGCACCAGTTAAAACACCGGTCAAAGCATTGCCCGTGACGACGGTCAAAACCACGTGGGTCGATGCGAAGCGTAAAGCCTGAGGCCCCATGCCCGCATTGACCCGAACTGCGCCTGAAGTTCAGGCGCTTTTTCTTGGGCTCAACGATGCCCTGCCCCAAACACAGTGCACACGCTGCGGCTTTCCAAACTGCGCGGCTTATGCGCGGGCCATGGCTGAGGAACAAGCCCCCATCAACCAATGTCCACCTGGCGGGCAAGAGGGCATTGCACGCTTGGCCGCTTTGACGGGCCAAGCGAGCCTGCCGCTGAACCCCGAGCACGGCAGCGAAGGCCCGCGCCACGTGGCCATCATTGACGAGGATTGGTGCATAGGCTGCACGCTGTGCATCAAGGCTTGCCCAACAGACGCCATCTTGGGCGCCAACAAAGTCATGCACACCGTCATCGAGCCTTGGTGCACCGGGTGCGAGTTGTGCATTCCGGTCTGTCCGGTGGACTGCATTGCCCTGGAAAACGTGACGGGCGCTGATACGGGCTGGGCAGCCTGGTCCGCCGAGCAAGCCCACACCGCACGCGGTCGCTACAACTCACGCCAGCAGCGTTTGGTTCGCGAAGAAGCCGAGCACCACCAGCAGTTGCAAGCCAAGGCCGAGCACAAATTGGCCGATTTGGCAGCACACACCAAGGGCACAGACAACGCGCCCGAAGTCGACCGCAAACGCGCCATCATCGAAGCGGCACTGGCCAAAGCCCGTGCCAAACAAAATCAAGGCTGACCACCACTGGGCATCAGCCTTGATCGCGGTCGCAGACCGCTCCTACAGGGGATGCGATCCTTTGCGGCGCGCGGCATTTTGTGGGAGCGGTCTCTGACCGCGATGCGCCAGAGGTTGAATTTCGCAGCCAGGCGCTGAATTTCAAGGTCGCAGACCGCTCCTACAGGGGCTGCGATCCTTTGCTGCGCGCGGCATTTTGTGGGAGCGGTCTCTGACCGCGATGCGCCAGAGGTTGAAATTCGCAGCCAGGTGGTTGAATTTCGCTGCCAGGCGCTGAATTTCAAGGTCGCAGACCGCTCCTACAGGGGACTTTTTTAGGCGGCTGCGGCCAATTTTGCGAAAGCACTGACCACCTCAGGCGGTGCCTGCACCAACTCGATCAACACGCCCTCGCCCCCAATCGGGAACTCTTCGCTCGCTTTGGGGTGTAAAAAAGTGATGTCAAAACCGGCCGCGCCCTTGCGGATGCCACCCGGCGCAAAGCGCACGCCTTGCGCGCCGAGCCAGTCCACCGCAGCGGGCAGGTCGTCTATCCACAGACCAATGTGGTTGAGTGGCGTGGTGTGCACGGCGGGTTTTTTCTCGGGGTCCAGCGGCTGCATCAAATCCACCTCGACCTTGAAGGGGCCGCTGCCGATGGCGCAGATGTCTTCGTCCACGTTCTCGCGCTCGCTTTGGAAGGTGCCGGTGACTTCAAGCCCCAACATCTCAACCCAGAGTTTTTGCAGGCGCCATTTGTCAAGCCCGCCGATGGCGATTTGCTGGACGCCCAGCACTTTGAAGGGTCGGCTCGAGGCAGTCATTTATTCGAACTCCACAATCATCTGGTCCACCGTGAGCGACTCACCTTTGGCAGCCACCACTTTTTTCACCACGCCATCGGCGGTGGCAAACAAGACGTTCTCCATTTTCATGGCCTCGATCACAGCCACGCGCTCGCCCGCTTGCACTTTTTGTCCGGGCTGCACCGCCACATCCACCAGCAAGCCGGGCATGGGCGACAGCACAAAACGGCTCAGGTCTGGCGGCGCCTTGTAAGGCATGAGCTGGTGCAGCTCGGCCATGCGCGGCGACATCACCAGCGCCTCGATGCGCCTGCCGTTGTGCTGGACTTGCAAGGCCAACGGATTTTTCAAAGTGCCGCGCTCAATCTGCGCGGTGAAGGGGTGGCCGTTGCAATGGCCTTCGATGCGGATGTCGTTCAAGCGCGAATGGCTGGCAATCGCATAGGTTTTGCCATTCACCGTGATCTGCGCTTGACCCTGCTTGCCCGCGAACTCGGCCACATGCACAGGCACATAGCGGTTGTTGCCCGCTTTGCCCAACTCCACCACGGCATAGTCTTGCCCAACCTGCACGTCGTAGCCCGGCAACTGTCCACTCAAACCTGCTGCGCGTTCACGCGACTTGCGACGCACAAAGGCTGCCAAAGCGGTCAAGAAATCGGGGTCATCGTGCGGCACGTCTTCGGCACGAAAACCCTGACTGTATTGCTCAGCAATGAAACCGGTGTTGAAGTCGCCCGACACAAAACGCGGGTGCGCCAGCAAGGCCGCCTGAAACGGGATGTTGGAGCTGATGCCCCGGATCACAAAGCCGTTCAGGGCTTCGCGCATTTTGGCAATCGCTTCATTTCGGTCTTTGCCGTGCACGATGAGCTTGGCAATCATCGAGTCGTAAAACATCGGGATCTCACCACCGTCTTGAACGCCGGTGTCCACACGCACACCCAACAGATCGGCTGTATTGCCTTGGAACATGGTTTGTTTGGGCGTTTGGAAGCGCACCAAGCGGCCAGTCGAGGGTAAAAAATTACGAAACGGGTCTTCCGCGTTGATGCGGCACTCGATGGCCCAGCCCTCGCGTTTCACATCGGCTTGGGTGAAAGCCAGTTTCTCGCCTGCGGCCACCCGTATCATTTGCTCGACCAAGTCGAGACCGGTGATGGCCTCGGTCACCGGGTGCTCGACCTGCAAGCGGGTGTTCATCTCCAGGAAATAAAAGCTTTGGTCTTTGCCGACCACAAACTCCACCGTGCCCGCCGACTGGTACTGCACCGCCTTGGCCAACTGCACGGCCTGCTCGCCCATGGCTTGGCGCGTGGTGTCTGAGATGAAGGGTGAAGGCGCTTCTTCGATCACCTTTTGGTGGCGGCGCTGAATCGAGCACTCGCGCTCGTTCAGATACAACACATTGCCGTGGCTGTCGCCCAAAATTTGAATTTCAATGTGGCGAGGTTCTTCAACAAATTTTTCGATGAACACGCGGTCGTCACCAAAACTGTTGCGCGCTTCGTTGCGGCACGAGGTGAAGCCTTCAAAAGCTTCCTTGTCGTTGAAGGCCACACGCAGGCCTTTGCCACCGCCGCCAGCAGAGGCCTTGATCATCACGGGATAGCCTATGCTTTTGGCAATCTCCACCGCTTTGTCAGCGGTTTCAATCGCGTCATTGACACCAGGTATGCAGTTCACGCCCGCAGCGCCCGCCAGCTTTTTGGACTCGATCTTGTCGCCCATGGCGGCAATGGAGAAATGGCGCGGGCCGATGAAGGCAATCCCTGCATCTTCGCAACGCTTGGAGAACTCGGCGTTCTCGCTCAAAAATCCGTAGCCAGGATGAATGGCTTGTGCGCCCGTGGCTTGAGCCGCAGCGATGATCTTGTCGGACACCAAATACGACTCACGCGAGGGTGCCGGTCCAATCAACACGGCTTCGTCGGCCAGTTGCACATGGCGTGCTTCTTTGTCGGCTTCAGAATAAACGGCCACGGTTTGGATGCCCATTTTGCGGGCTGTGGCGATGACGCGGCAGGCAATTTCGCCGCGGTTGGCGATCAGGATTTTGCTGAACATGGAGAGGCCTTTGACTAAAAAAACGTAGAAGACAATTCAGATCACGCGGGCTTGACTGCTTGGCGCGGCGATGTCATCACATAAGCCACCATAAAGCCCAGAAGAGCCCCCGCCAACACGGCAGAGATGGTGTGCGCAGAAAGAAAAACCCTTGTGGCCATGGTGGCCAGCACCAATGGCAACACATAGTAAATGTGAAAAACACCGTACCGACGCCACAAAAAACCGAGCGCAGATGCCGCCATCGACGAGTGGCCCGACGGCACATTGTGTTGCCCCCCTTTGGGGCGTTGGCCCACGACGGTTCCCGCTACTTCAACGTCGTTGAAAAGACGCTTGAAAACATGGGTTGCCGTGGTGGTGGTGACGCCCAAGATCAGCAATTGCGCGCCGCCAATTTTGTCTAAAGCCAACAAAGGCACCAACACTTGTGCCACCGTGGGGATGAACCGACCTTGGTCCTCCACCCACTGAATGCTCTCTTTCAGCAACGGGTTCATGGACTCGCGTGGCGTGTTTGAAACTTCCGACAACCATGCGCCAACAGACTCGATGGGTGGGTTTTGTTTGTACGCGTCCAAGTTCGATGGGTACAACATGCACAGCAACAACAAAATCGACCCCAGCCAAACAAAGCGACTGTGCTCAGACATGGCTTGCTTGGATTGACGCCAAGCTTCTCGCCAAACGGGGAACTTGATCTTTTTCATGCATTCACCTTGACATTTGGAAAACATCCAACTCAGCGCGGTAAATCGGGCTTTGTCCACCCAAAGCGCCTAAAACGCTGTGAAAGATTTGGTGCTGCCCAAGGGCTGCCGGGCTGCCACTGGACTGACCCGTGCCCGACGCAAGCGCGGCAGACTTGGACGCTCGGGCTTGTGCAAAAGAGGGCGATGTCCAAACCAAAAAAGGGATTTTCAACTGCTCTTGGGGTGCCAGCATGTCGGGCGCGCCATGCAAATACCACCCCCCCTCGCCGAGCGACTCGCCGTGGTCAGAAACAAAAATCATGACCGTGCGCCTTTGCGTTTGCCGCTCCAACAATCCGATCAACTGGTCCAGAAAGTGGTCGGTGTAGAGGATGCTGTTGTCATACGCGTTGACCAAAGCTTGCCGACCACATTTTTTCAAATCCACGGTGTCACAGGCCGGCTCAAAACGGGAAAATTCAGGCGGGTATTTTTGGTTGTAAGCGGGCCCATGGCTGCCCGCTTGGTGCAACACAATCAACTGTTTGTCGTGGCTCGCTTGCGATATCTCGGTCTGCAAACCGGCCAGCAGTGACTCATCTTGGTCGGGGTGCTTGCAGTCCGGCGCCACACACAAAGCCGCCAGTTGTTTGCCTCTCAACACATGGTCGAGTTGCAGTTTGGGTTCGCCCCAATTTCTGGCGCGCCACAAGACCTGAACTTGACCAGAGCGGTGCAGGTAATTGGGCAAAATTTCATGCGTCAGGCGCGAGGCACTCGGGTCGTGCGACAAGATGCACTCCATGGACCGTGTGGTGTAAGTGGAGCAAGCCTGCGCAGTCTGCACCCACATCCGATCACGTTTTTCCAAAAGCGGGTTGGTTTGGCGTGTGTAGCCCAAGAGGGAAAAGTTTTGAGCCCTGGCGGATTCGCCAATCACCAGCACCACGGTCACGGGCAAACCATCCGCAAGCGCCCAGCTCAATTCAGGCAATGGCAGCAGTTGGAGGGATGCTGATTTTTGGTCATTCAAATAGCGGGCAGCATTGACGGTGTAGGACCAAGGCAGCAAAAGGCCGCCAATCATTTTGGCGTGTTTGTCGACCCACAACCATGCGCTCGAATTCAAATAAACCAAGGCCAATGACAAGAGCACCGCCAAAACCAAATGCCCGAATTTTTTCAGCCTGGACTGGGGCTCAATTCGCACATATCGAAACAGCACGACAGACGCAGCCGCAACCACCAACAAATAAACCAACAGCTTGGGATGAAACAAAGCCATCGACTCGCCGCGATCGGTGTTGATGACGTTGCCCATCATCGACTTGTCCAAAATCACTTGATAGGTTTGCATGGCATACAAGGCCACGGCATTGCAAAAGGCCATCAAGACCAACAAAGGTTTGAGCAAGCGGCTGGAAACCAAACCCGCACCGCCCAAGACCAACCACATCAATAAAAAAGAAATACCCAACAAAACAAGCATCACCCCCACACCCAAGGCGCTGTGGATCGTCAAGTTGGCATTGACATACTTCATGAGTGGCCCATGAAAAACCACTGCATTGACCAAAGCAAAAAGCCAAATCAGCGAAGAGGGTGAAATGACCAACGCGCGCGTCGTCTTTGACCACAAGAAGCGTCTTGTAATGTTTCCCATTGGAGCCACAACTGGAGGGTGATGCCGCGAAGAGGGGTGCACTCAGATCAAAGTGGCATGTTCCCGTGCTTGCGCCATGGGTTTTCAATCTTCTTTTCTTTCAACATCAACAGCGAACGGGCAATCCGTTTGCGGGTGTTGTGCGGCATGATGACATCGTCGATGTAACCCCGGTTCGCCGCCACAAACGGGTTGGCAAAGCGGGCTTTGTATTCGGCTTCTTTGGCGGCCAGTTTTTCAGGGTCGCCCTTGTCTTCGCGGAAGATGATTTCCACCGCGCCCTTGGCACCCATGACCGCGATTTCGGCGTTGGGCCAAGCGAAGTTGACATCGCCGCGCAAATGCTTGGAGGCCATCACGTCGTAGGCACCGCCGTAGGCTTTGCGGGTGATGACGGTGATTTTGGGCACGGTGCACTCGGCATACGCGTACAGCAGCTTGGCCCCATGCTTGATGATGCCGCCAAACTCTTGCGAAGTGCCGGGCATGAAGCCAGGCACATCCACGAAGGTGATGACGGGGATGTTGAACGCGTCGCAAAAACGCACAAAACGCGCCGCCTTGATGGCACTCTTGATGTCCAGGCAACCGGCTAAGACCAAAGGCTGGTTGGCCACGATGCCCACGGTTTGGCCGTCGATGCGGGCAAAGCCGATCAAAATGTTCTTGGCGTAGTCGGGCTGCAGTTCAAAGAAGTCGCCATCGTCCACGGTTTTGACGATGAGCTCCTTCATGTCATAGGCTTTGTTCGGATTCTCGGGCACCAAAGTGTCGAGGCTCATGTCGATGCGGTCGATGGTGTCACCGCTCTTGCGTACCGGTGCTTTTTCGCGGTTGTTCAGCGGCAAGTAGTTGTACAAACGGCGCAGCATGAGCAGCGCCTCGACATCGTTTTCAAAGGCCATGTCGGCCACCCCGCTCTTGGTGGTGTGCGTCAAAGCGCCACCCAGCTCTTCGGCGGTGACTTCTTCGTGCGTCACGGTTTTGACCACTTCGGGGCCGGTCACAAACATGTACGAGCTGTCTTTGACCATGAAGATGAAGTCGGTCAGCGCTGGCGAATACACCGCGCCACCCGCGCTGGGGCCCATGATCATGCTGATCTGTGGAATCACACCACTGGCCATCACGTTGCGCTGGAACACGTCGGCGTAACCGCCGAGCGAGGCCACACCCTCTTGAATGCGGGCACCGCCCGAGTCGTTCAGGCCAATCACCGGTGCGCCAACTTTCATGGCTTGGTCCATGATTTTGCAAATTTTTTCGGCGTGTGTCTCTGACAATGCGCCGCCGTAGACGGTGAAGTCTTGGCTGAACACAAAAACCAAGCGGCCGTTGATCATGCCGTAGCCCGTCACCACACCGTCGCCGGGGATCTTGTTGTCCTGCATACCGAAGTCGGTGCAACGGTGCTCAACGAACATGTCCCACTCTTCGAAGGTGCCCTCGTCGAGCAGCACTTCAATGCGCTCACGCGCTGTGAGTTTGCCTTTGGCATGCTGCGCGTCAATGCGCTTTTGCCCGCCGCCCAAGCGGGCTGCGGCGCGCTTTTTTTCGAGTTGTTCAAGGATGTCTTGCATGGTGGTTCTCTCTCAAAAATCAGGTGAGACGCGCATCGGCGCTTACGGGTTGAGCATGCGCGTGCGCAGCCAACAACTGGCGCGCAGCTGTCGAGGCGGCCAACTGGCCAGAAGCGACCTGTTGACTCAATTGGGGCAGCAGCGTTTGCACACGTGGCTGCGCCCGGAAATTGTGTTTCAGCCCCGCGTCGATGCGCTCCCACATCCAAGACAGGGCTTGTTGTTGGCGGCGCAGGGTCAGTCGGCCATTGGCGGTTTGCAGGCCTCGGAACTCGCTGACCGCCGCCCAAAAACTGTCCACACCCTGGCCCAGCAAAGCGCTCAGCTGCACCACCTTGGGGTGCCACTGGGTGGTGTCGGCATGCGCATGGCCCGAGCCGCCGTGCATGCCCAACAACTGCAAGGCGCTGGTGATTTGCAACTCGGCGCGTGTGGCCGCAATGGCGTCGATGTCGGCCTTGTTGATGACCACCAAATCGGCGATCTCCATCACGCCTTTTTTGATGGCCTGCAAATCGTCGCCCGCATTGGGCAACTGCATCAGCACAAACAGGTCGGTCATGTTGGCCACGGCGGTCTCGCTCTGGCCCACGCCCACGGTCTCGACGATCACCACGTCATAACCGGCGGCTTCGCAGACCAACATGGATTCGCGGGTTTTCTCGGCCACGCCGCCCAAAGTACCGCTGCTGGGGCTGGGGCGGATGTAGGCGCGTTCGTGCACGCTGAGCAATTCCATGCGCGTCTTGTCACCCAGAATCGAGCCACCCGACACCGTGCTGGACGGGTCGATGGTCAGCACCGCCACGCGGTGCCCCTGCGCGATGAGGTACAGACCCAAAGCCTCAATGAAGGTGGACTTGCCCACGCCCGGCACGCCACTGATGCCCAAACGGAATGACTTGCCCGTGTGCGGCAGCATGGCCGTGAGCAGTTCGTCGGCCAAGGCGCGGTGGTCGGTGCGGGTGGACTCGAGCAGCGTGATGGCTTTGGCCATGGCGCGGCGTTGCACCGCCGAGTCGCCGTGCAGCAGACCTTGGAGCAGTTGCTGGGGTGTCAAGCCTTGTCCCTCATGCCCCGCAACACACCCAAATGTGTCACGCGAAAACCCAGGGGGAATTTCAGTCCGAAGCCCAAGGCCCGGTCAAAGCCAATGTGAGCAAACCAGATCAGTGAAGCTTGCAACAGCATGGGCACACCGAGTCCGAGCCCCAGCAGTGCCACCACTCCAGCCCCCAGTGAGCTGTGGGTCGCGTTGTAAGCCCACATGCCAGCACGTTCGTTGCCAAACACGTAGACGAGAATCGCCACATCTGGAAGGAAAAACCACAATCCGAATGTCATCCACGAAAACCCTTGCACTTGATACAAGGTGCATGCCAACAACAAACACACCAGCCCCTCGGCACGCAAAATTTTCAGTGCCGGATTCATGAGCCCGTAGTGATCGCCTTTGATGTCCTGCATGTCCATGTCAGGCCGAGCGAACGGGTTGTTGAGCTTCATGTGCATGGCCTCACAAGATCTCAAAATGCCGCCCATCGGGCAGGCGATAACGCGAGAAGTCGCGCACATCCATGGTCATCACGTTGCGTGTGTTCGTATCTTGCGCCAACCAAACCAAAGAGGCATCGGCCAAGTCCATTTCTGTGCGAGGCTCAGCGGTATAACGCGCCATCAGC
>NZ_JBIKIL010000011.1:0-46409 GCF_044361645.1 Limnohabitans sp.
ATGTCGATGCCGCGCGCTGCAATGTCGGTGGCGACCAGGGCGCGGATGTCACCGATTTTGAACCCAGCCAAAGCCTGGGTGCGGGCGGTTTGGCTCTTGTTGCCGTGCAGGGCCATGGCTTTCACGCCGTTTTTGGTCAAAAAGTCAGCCACATTGTTGGCGCCAAACTTGGTGCGGGTGAACACCAGCACCTGGCTCAAGTCGTGCTTTTGGATGATGTGCAGCAGCACGTCTTTTTTCTTGCCGCGGCCCACCGGGTGGATCACCTGCGTGATGCGCTGCACCGTGGTGTTGCTGGGCGTGACTTGGATGCTTTGCGGGTTCTTGAGCAAGTTGGCCGCGAGCTCGCGGATCTCGTCGCTGAAGGTGGCCGAGAACAACAAGCTTTGCTTGTCTTTGGGCACCAGGGCCAGCACTTTTTTCACGTCGTGGATGAAGCCCATGTCCAGCATGCGGTCGGCCTCGTCGAGCACCAAAATTTCGATGGTCGACAGGTCCAGGAAGCCCTGGCCCTGCAAGTCCAGCAAGCGGCCGGGTGTGGCCACCAAGATGTCCACACCGCGTTTGATTTTGTTGATTTGCGGGTTCATGCCCACACCGCCAAAAATCACCGTGGAGTCGAGCTTCAAATATTTGCCGTAATCGCGCACCGACTCTTCGACCTGAGCGGCCAATTCGCGGGTGGGCGTGAGCACCAAAGCGCGGATGGCTTTGCCGCCAAAACGGTTTTGGCCAGGCTCACTCAGGCTCAGCTTGTGCAGCATGGGCAGGGTGAAGGCGGCGGTTTTGCCGGTGCCGGTTTGTGCCCCGGCCAACAAGTCTTGGCCGGCCAAAACGGCGGGAATGGCCTGGGCCTGGATGGGGGTGGGGGTGTCGTAGCCGAGCTCGCGCACAGCTTGCATGAGGGCCGGAGCCAGGTTCAATTCTTCAAAGTTCATTTTCTGAGCGCCATGTCCGGCGCTGGGTGTCGACTCAATCAATGCTGTTGGCAGTGACCAGTGTGGGTCGACAGGTCTTAAGGTGAGCATGGAAACCGCAGGCGCTTGTTTTGAGCGTTGCCCGGGTCAGGCCCCAGCAGGAGTGCTGATGCTGGGGCAACTGGAGGCCTCAGCGGTTTGCATTGTCGCACAAAGCCAGTCGGGCTCTTGATTTTGTTGTTTTCGATTGATCAAACCGCAAGTCACTGTCTTGCCCTGCATGGGTTCAAACCCCCATTCAAAGCCACAGCGTTCGCTTCTAAACTCAAGGTGTTCAGTGACAACTTCTTTGTATCTTTATATTGAATCGATTTGATATTCACAACTAGAGTTCCAACTTCATCACACTTTCACATCAGCATGAGCAAGCCCCACACACCCAAGCCCCGTCGTCAATTTTTGCAAGTTGCCACAGCCCTCGCGAGTGTCGGTTTGGCAGGCCTTGCTGGAGTCAGCCCGGCCATGGCCCAGGCCCCAAAGTGGCCCGCCAAGCCCATCAAAATCGTGGTGGCCTTTCCCCCCGGTGGCCTGACCGATGCCTATGCCCGCAACTTTGGGGACTTCCTCAGTGGCCGTTTGGGTGTGCCGGTGGTCATTGAAAACAGGCCCGGTGCGGGCGCCATCATTGGCATCGATGCCGTTGCCAAGTCCCCCGCCGACGGCTACACCTTCGTCATGAGCACATCGGGCACCTTTTGGCAAAACCGCGTGTTGTACGCCAAGTTGCCCTACAACCTGGACAAAGACCTGACCCCGGTCACCGTGTTCCCGTCTGGCCCGCTGGTGGTGGGCATCCACGACAAGATTCCGGCCAAAAACATGGCCGAGTTTGTGGCCTGGGCCAAAAAGAACAACACTTCTATGGGCACCTATGCCCCGGGCTCTTACCCGCACATGGTGGCCGACCAGACCAACCGCCAGCAGGGCACCAGCATCCAGTCGGTGCACTACCGGGGTGAGGCGCCCATGTGGCTGGACGTGGCCTCGGGGCAATTGCAAATCGCCGTGGGCAGTTATCAGGCCTTCAACACCGTGTCCACCCGGGGCGTGCGCGCCATTGGTGTGACGGGCAGCTACCGCTCGCCCAAGCTGCCCGATGTGCCCACGCTCACTGAACAAGGCAACACCGATAAGCTGGTCACGCTCGAAGGCGGCTTGCCCCTGGTGGCCCCGGCAGGCACGCCTGAGGCCATCCTCAAACGCATGGCCGACGAGGCCGTGGCTTGGTCCAACACCGACAAAGCCGCCAAGCTGCGCGAAACCTTTGCCATCCCCAACAAACCCAAAAACCTGGCCGACACCCGCAAAGACTGGGAGGCCGAAGTGCCCGTCTGGATCAAACTGGCGGTGGACTTGGGGATCAAGCTTGACTGAGCCTTGGCGCTGGCCAGCGTGGGGCGTTGCATTTTGTAGGAGCGCACCCCCGTGCGCGAAGACTTGCACACCGATGACCTGAGCCCCAACCATGGCGGTACAAAGCCCCGGCATTTTTAAAAATGCCGGGGCTTTGTGCCAGTTGGCCCCTAGAATGCATTCCATAGTTCTAAAAATAAAATCCATTTGACGGAATGACTCCCGAAGCCAAAGCCCGCCTTCAGATTGACCAACTCTTGCAAGCCGCTGGCTGGCAAGTTTGCAACATCGACCAAGTCAATCTGCATGCAGCGCAGGGCGTGGCCATCCGCGAGTTTCCGCTCAACACCGGCCACGGCTTTGCCGACTACCTGCTGTATGTGAACGGCAAAGCCTGCGGCGTGATCGAGGCCAAAAAAGAAGGGGCCACGCTCAAGGGCGTGGAGGTTCAATCAAAAACGCTTCCAGTCTTTGACAAGAAAATGCCTTCCTTCGCCTGCCCCTTAAGCACTGACTGCGCCGCCTGATATGGACAAAAAATCTCTCAGCGAACGAGACATTTGCACCAAATACATCACGCCTGCCATCTTGCAGGCGGGTTGGCAGCAGCACGAGTTTCGCGAAGAGGTTCCACTCACGCTTGGCCGCGTGGTGGTGCGGGGCACGTTGGCCGCGCGAATCAAAAATCCAACGGCCAAAGGCGGCCCTAAGCGTCCCGACTTTGTGCTTTATGCACGGCCTAATGTGCCTATCGCGGTCGTAGAAGTTAAAAAATCCATTTTTTCGGTCGGTCACGGCATGCAGCAGGCCTTGGTTTACGCCGAAATGCTGGATGTCCCCTTTGCCATCAGCAGCAACGGTAAAGGCTTTCTGTTGCACGACCGCACGGGCATCACGCACCCCGTGGAGCGCGCTCTGGAACTGCACAGCTTCCCACCCCTTTCAGAGCTCTGGCCCATTTATCAACAATGGAAAGGGTTGGAGTCGCCTGCAGCCGTCAAGCTGTTGGAGCAGCCTTTTTACACCGACGGCAGCGGCCGAGAGCCCTACTACTACCAGCGGGTCGCCATCAACCGCGCGGTTGAAGCCGTAGCGAAAGGCCAGCAACGCATCTTGTTGGTCATGGCCACGGGTACGGGTAAAACCTATACAGCGTTCCAAATCATTTGGCGGCTTTGGAAAGCCAAGGCCAAAAAACGCATTTTGTTTTTGGCCGACCGCAACATCTTGGTTGACCAAACCATGCAACAAGACTTCGCCCCCTTCGGCGAGCTCATGCACAAGGTCACCAACCGTGAGGTCAAAAAGAACTACGAAATCTACCTGGCCTTGTATCAGGCCGTCACCGGTAAAGAAGAGTGGAAACAAATCTATCGGCAATTTCCCGCTGATTTTTTTGACCTGGTGGTGATTGACGAATGCCACCGGGGCAGCGCCGTGGATGACTCTGCCTGGCGTGAAGTGCTGGACTATTTCAGCCAAGCCACGCACTTGGGGCTGACCGCAACCCCCAAAGAAAAAGTGACGGTTGACAAGAAAACCGGGTTGCGTGTGATTGATGCACCAGAGTTCAACATCAAGTACTTTGGCGAGGCCATCTACACCTATTCACTCAAACAAGGCATCGAAGACGGTTTTTTGGCACCCTACAAAGTCATCCGCATTGTCACTGATGTGGACGCCGTGGGCTACACGCCCGAGAAAGGCAAGGTCGACAAATTGGGTCAGGTGGTGGAACAGCGCCAATACAACACCAAAGACTTCGACCGAAAAATGGTGCTCGAAAAGCGCACCCAGCTGGTGGCCAGCAGGGTATGGGAATACCTCAAGGCCACCAATCCCATGGCCAAAACCATCGTTTTCTGTGACGACCAAGACCACGCCGAGCGCATGCGCCAAGAGTTGGTCAAACTCATCCCCGCTGCCGCCCATAACCGCCGCTACGTCATGCGCATCACGGGTGACGACACCGAAGGCAAGGCACAAATCTCGTACTTCATCGACAACGACGAGCCCTATCCGGTCATCGCCACCACCTCCAAGTTGCTCTCTACCGGGGTGGATGCGAAAACCTGCAAGTTGATCGTGCTGGACCAAAACATCAATTCGATGACCGAGTTCAAGCAAATCATTGGCCGTGGCACCCGCCTGCGTGAGGACTACCAAAAGCTGTACTTCACCATCATGGATTTCAAAGGTGCCACCCGGCTCTTTGCCGACCCCGATTTTGATGGTGACCCTGTGGTCGTGTACGAGCCCAGGGTAGACGACCCAGTGGTCCCCCCCGAAGTAGTTGAGCCACCACGCACCGGCGAACCCGATCCACCGCCATTTGGACCTGGCGGAGAAGGAGCAGGGGGAGGCGAGGGCGAGGGCGAGGGCGAGGGCCGCATTAAATACGTCATCAACGATGTGGACGTCCGCCTAGCGGTGGAGCGTGCTCAGTACCTAGATGCCGATGGCAAGCTGATCACCGAAAGTTTCCGCGTCCTGCTCAAAGACGACATACGCAAATCACTGCAAGCCCAGTTCGGCACTTTGAACGACTTTTTACGCCGCTGGAACACGGCCGAGCGCAAACAAGCTGTGCTGCAAGAGCTGGCCGACCAAGGCGTATCGCTGGACATCTTGCAGCAAGCCGTGGCCAACGGCACGGAGTTGGATGCTTTTGACTTGGTGGCGCACGTTGCCTTCGATCAAAAACCACTCACCCGCCGCGAACGCGCCAATCGGGTCAAAAAGCGCAATGTTTTTGGCCAATACGGTGACCAGGCACGCGCAGTCCTCGAAACCTTGCTGGAAAAGTTTGCCGACCACGGCGTTCAAGACATCGAAGATGCCAAAGTGCTGGAGCTGCCGCCCTTTGACCAGTTTGGCACCAAAACCCAAATTCGCCGTGGCATATTTGGAGGCGTAGAGAATTACGCCCATGCCGTGCAAGCGTTAGAGCGCGCCCTGTACGACTCCCCAGAACAAAAATCAGCCTAAGTGAATCCATGAACCTCAGCAGCACCATCAAGTCCATCCAGGACATCATGCGCAAAGACGACGGGGTCGACGGCGACGCCCAGCGCCTGGGCCAGCTCACCTGGATGCTGTTCCTCAAAGTCTTTGACCAGCGCGAAGAAGAGTGGGAAGACAACGCCACCGAGTCAAATACCCACTATCACTCGCCTATTCCAGAAAAATATCGCTGGCGCAATTGGGCCGGCTACGCTGCAGATGCCCAGGGCAAGTTGCAACCCAAAATCGCCCCCAAAGACCTGATTCTCTTTGTTAACAACGAGCTCTTTCCAGCGCTAAAGGACCAGATTGATGCCAGCCTAAGCCCCCAGCACAAGGTGATTCGTGAAGTATTTAGTGACGCCAACAACTACATGAAGTCGGGCCCGCAAATGCTGGCCGTCATTGAGAAGCTGGAAGAGGCCATCAACTTTCACGACTTCACCACCCGCGCCAACTTGGGCGACGTTTACGAGCAAATGCTTAACGACCTGCGTGGTGCCGGAAATGCTGGCGAGTTTTATACCCCGCGCGCCATCACCGCTTTCATGGTCGACCGGGTGAACCCGCGCCTCAACGACCGGGAAACGGTGATGGACCCAGCCTGCGGTACAGGCGGGTTTTTGACCGCCGCGATTGACCATTTCAGGCGCCAGCTCACAGAAAAGTCCAGTTCAGACGACAAGCGTGCCATAGAAAATCTGATTCGCGGGATTGAGAAAAAGCAGCTTCCACACCTGCTGTGCACCACCAACATGCTGCTGCACGGCATTGATGTGCCGAGCCAAATCGAACATAAAAACACATTGGTCGTTGGCTGGAACGAATGGCGGGCCGATCAGCGCGTGCACTGCATCATTACCAACCCACCCTTTGGTGGCTATGAGGATAACAGCGTGGGTGCCGGCTATCACCACCCCACTAAAGAAACTGCAGACCTGTTCATGCAATTGATAGTCAAGTTGCTCAGGGAGCATGGGCGCGCCGCAGTGGTGTTGCCGGATGGCTTCTTGTTTGGCGACGGCATCAAAGCCGATATCAAAAAGCGGCTAATGCAAAACTGCAACTTGCACACCATCATTCGCCTGCCCAAAGGTGTTTTCGCGCCCTACACCACCATCAAAACCAACCTGCTGTTTTTCACAAAAGGCCACACGGTGGATGACGGCACCGAGCACTTCCACACCGACACCATCTGGTTCTATGAGCACCCCTACCCGCAGGGCTACAAGAGCTATTCCAAAACCAAACCCATACGCCTGGAAGAATTTCAAGCCGAGCAAGCCTGGTGGGGCAACGAGGCCAACGACTTTGCCGACCGGATCGAAAACGAGCAGGCTTGGAAGGTGGACTTCAAAGCCAAACGCCTGCAAGCTGAGGCTGCCGCCCAGCCCCACTGGGCCAAGGCCGAACAACTGCGCAATGAGGCGGGCGACGCCCGCCGCCAAGCCAAGTATTTGAGTGACTCATTGGTCGGGCGGCGCAATGACGAAGACCTGGTGTCTCTGCTGCGAGTGCAAATGAATGAGCTGCAAGCCGATATGGACCGTGGCCAGACCACCGGACGAGGCTACACGCTGGTGTTGACAGGTGAGTTGCAAGCCGCCATTGACCAGGCCACGCAAGAAGAGATCATCACCAGCCTGACCACTTCGGTAGAGCGCCTGCGCAGTGAAGCCGATACGCTGGATTTGCATGCACGCGACGCCCAAGCCGCTGGCGACCGGCTGTACTGGCCCATCTACAACCTCGACCTCAAAAACCCCAGAGCCCCCCAAGAAGAAACCCACGACCCCGACGTATTGCTGGAGAAATACAAAAAGCTTTTGGGCGAAATTGAAGAAACCCAAAACCAGCTCAAGAGCGAGCTGGCCGGTGCGCTGGCGCACCACTTCACCCCAGAGGCGTCAGAGTGACAGCCGTGGCACCCCCCTCTGCGCCCATGGGCTCGCCGCCACCACAGCTGGTGCGCGACATTCGCCAACTCATCGACAGCAGCCGTGCCCAGCTGGCCACCACCGTCAACAGCGCGCTCACCTTGCTGTACTGGCACATCGGCCGGCGCATCCAGGTCGAAGTGCTGCAGGGCCAACGCGCCGAATATGGCGAACAAATTGTGGCCACTCTGGCGCGGCAACTGGAGGCCGACTATGGGCGCGGCTTCTCCAGCAAAAACCTGCGCCACATGCTGCGCTTTGCCAGCAGTTTTGAAGCTGAAAACATTGTCTCCGCAGTGAGTAGACAATTAAGTTGGACCCACCTGCGCAGCCTGATCTACATCGAAGATCCGCTCAAGCGCGACTTCTACCTGCAAATGTGCCAAGCTGAGCGTTGGAGTACCCGCGTTCTGCAAGAGCGGCTGGACTCCATGTTGTTTGAGCGCACCGCCTTGTCACGTAAACCGGCCGATCTGCTGACCACCGAGCTGGCCGCTCTGCGCGAAACCGGCCAGCTCAGCCCCGCATTGCTCTTGAAAGACCCCTATGTGCTCGACTTTCTGGGCATGCAAGACCGCTACCTAGAGAAAGACCTTGAAGACGCCATCCTGCGCGAGCTGGAGCACTTTTTATTGGAGCTGGGCGCAGGCTTTACCTTTGTGGCGCGACAAAAGCGCATACAGATTGACAACGACGACTTCTACATTGACCTGCTGTTTTACAACCGCCGCCTCAAGCGCTTGGTGGCCATTGACTTAAAGCTGGGCGACTTCAAAGCCGCCGACAAAGGCCAAATGGAGCTCTACCTGCGCTGGCTGGCCAAGCACGAGCAAGAAAGCGGCGAAGCCTCACCCCTGGGCATTATTTTGTGCAGTGGCAAAAAGCAAGAACAGATTGAACTGCTGGAGTTGAGCGCCAGCGGCATCCACGTGGCCGAATACCTGACCGAACTGCCACCCAAAGCCGTGCTGCAACAAAAACTGCACGAGGCCATCGCCCTGTCGCGCGAACGCTTGGACAACCGAAGCGGGGAGCCAAGCTGATGGACGCGCAACGATTTTTAGCGGAATTTGGACACATTGCGAATGCGCCGGGGGGGGTGAACAAGCTGCGAGAGTTGATTCGTGCCCTCGCGGTTCAAGGCAAGCTTGTGCAGCAGGACGCCAACGACGAGTCCGCCGCGACGTGGCTTTCTCACTTAAAAGTCACGAAATCGAGGTTGCTGCAGCAAAAGAAAATTACGAAATACATTGTCTTTGCAGATATTCCCGCGCACGAGTACCCTTATTCGCTACCGCCTGGTTGGGCGTTCGCACGTCTTGGCGCAATAACAAACAAGATTGGATCAGGTAGTACACCGCGTGGTGGTCGCGAGGTCTACGTTCGAGAGGGCGTGCCGTTCCTTCGCTCTCAGAACGTATGGAACGACGGCATTTTGTTGGATGGAGTGGCATTCATTACATCGAATGTGCATGCAAATATGGAAGGTTCTGCGGTCGAAGGTAATGACATTCTTTTGAACATCACTGGCGCCTCATTGGGGCGGTGCGCCTTGTTCCCGGCAGACTTTGGTGATGCCAACGTCAGTCAGCACGTCACCATCATTCGACCAACAGATTCAGCCATTGGGGCCTACTTGCATATGTGTATGTTGTCCCCGTACATACAGGCCATGATATGGGCTCGCCAAGTTGGCATGGCGCGAGAAGGTCTAAGCAAGAAGGTCCTCGAACAATTCGAAGTTCCATTGCCGCCGGTCAATGAGCAATCCCGCATCGTAGCCAAAGTCGACGAACTGATGGCCCTATGCGACAGACTGGAAGCCCAGCAACAACAGCGCCGCAGCCTGCAAAACAAACTACGCCAATCCACGCTGCAAGCCGTTGCCGCAGCCACCAGCCCGCACGAACTGCAAACCACCTGGGCGCGCCTGGCCGATAACTTCGATCAACTTTTTGAATCGTCAGAGGATGTGACTGGGTTCAAGGGATTGATTCTTGATTTAGCCATGTCTGGGCAACTTCTAAATATTGAAGAGCGAAGTACTTCTTCGGCAACTGAGCTACTTGAAACTATTTCGGCGGCGCGTGTTGCTTGGTCAAAGGAGTGCGAGGGGCAGGAACAAAAAGAAGCTTTGAACATGTTGAAGAAGCTTCGTACCCAACAGGTTGCCTCAATCGATGGGGTTCTGCCTGATCATTGGGTGTGGGCGACTTTGCTCCAAGTCTCACAAGCCGTTGTGGACTGTCACAACAAAACGGCCCCTTATGTCGGCACTGGTATTCACTTGATTCGAACCACCGACATTCGAAACGGCAAGATGGAGCTGGCGAATACCCGAAAGATATCGGAAGAGACCTATGCGTATTGGTCAAGAAGATTGCCGCCACGGGCAGGGGACATCTTTTTTACACGCGAGGCTCCAATGGGCGAGGCCGCAATAGTTCCAGAGGGCCAGCAGGTTTGTCTCGGTCAACGCTCCATGTTGATCCGTTTGTTTCCGGATCTATTCAGCAATCGTTTTTTGTTGTTTGTCATTCAAAGTCCGAGTTTTCAGTCGCGAATGGTTGAAGCCGCGATTGGGATGACAGTCAAGCACCTTCGAGTTGGTGGTGTTGAGCAATTGCTGGTGCCAGTGCCGCCAAAGAGCGAACAAGATCGTATCGTTGCCATCGTTGATCAGCTGTTCCAAATGTGTGACCACTTGGCCGACCAGTTGTCGAAGAAAAAAACCGTTGCTGCGCATCTTGCGCAGAGCGCTGTTGCCGTCATCACCGGTATCGACATTGATTCTGAAGAGGAGGAACCCTTGAAAGCCCCGCAAACCGAATTGATCGCCCCGCTTCGCTTGGGCCAAGCCCCTGACATCAAAACGCAGGCTCCGCTGGCCACCATCTTGGCGCACCACAGTGGCGAGTTAGCCGCTAAAGACTTGTGGCAGCGCTTTGGCGGTGATATAGAGGTGTTTTATGCACAGCTTAAAAAAGAAGTGGAGCAGGGCTGGATTCAGCAGCCGACAGTTGCCGTGATGCGCGAAAAGGCAGTGGGCTGATATGCAACTGCAGCGCCTTCAGATCAGCAACTTCCGCAACCTGCGGGGGCTGGAAATCAACTTTGCCACGCAACTGGAGCCGTCGGCAGGCAGCGCGCCAGATGCACCGCCAATGCGCATTCGCAGCCATGCGCTGATTGGGCAAAACGGCTCGGGCAAATCCAACCTGATCGAGGCGTTGATCATCATTTTTCGCAACATCGACCTGGGGTTGCCTGCCGAGTTTGACTACGAGCTGGACTACAACATTCGTGGCCACCAGATCCAGATCAAAGCCCATTTGGCCGAGCAGAGCACGCCGGTGGTGTGGGTGGATGGTGACAAGAAGGCGCAAAACTACCTGACTGAAAACGACCCACCCAAAAAACAGCCACGCGACGAACGGCCACGCGACGAAAGGCGCGGCCCGCGCTTGTTGCCATCGCACGTGTTTGCCTATTACTCAGGCCGAAATGAACGCATGGAGGCCCTGTTTCGCGATCACGAGCACCGATTTATTCGACTTATGGAAAGCACTGACGACTCGGGTCGCAAGCAAAGGGAAGAGACTAAGATCCTGCGCCAGTTTGGCGACGACCGTCTGCGCCGTTTGTTTTACTGCCGTGGTGGTCACAGCCAGTTGGTGCTGCTGGCTTGTTTGCTGTCAGACGACCCGGTGTTCAAGAAAGTGTTGGACAACCTGAACATCGTGTCGCTGGAGTCTGCGCTGTTCGTGCTGAAGCAGCCCTACCGTCTGCGCGACTTGAAAGACGATGACATTTTGGAAGGTGACCCGCGTTTTTGGTTTGCTCGGGGTACATTTGTGAGCGAGTTTTTGGACAAACTGTGGCAAGTGGCCTGGGCCCCGATACAGAACGTAGAGTCCAAAGTGGTGGATTTTCGCGGGCGGCGCGAGCAGCAAAAGCAGCTTTTCTTGTATGTTCCCAACAAAGAAAAGCTCAAAGAGCTTGGCGATTTGGTAGGGACCGCCAGTAGCTTTTTTCGTTACGCAGAGGCGGCCTATATTGGCGACCTGATTGACGAGGTGCGCATCACCGTGAAAAAGCGCGACGCGCATGGCGGCAATGTGAGCTTTACGCAATTGTCCGAAGGCGAGTTGCAAATACTCACGGTGCTGGGCTTGATGCGCATCACCAGCGATGACCATTGCCTGTTTTTGCTGGACGAGCCCGATACACACCTGAACCCGATTTGGAAGCTGCGCTACTTTGATGACATCGAAAACGTGCTGGCACCGCGCAAGGGGTCGATGGTGCAAGGCGAATCACAAATTTTGCTGACCACCCACGATCCGATGATGGTGGGCAGCCTGAAACGTGAGCAGGTGCATATTTTGCGTCGTGAAGGCAATCAAACTTTGGTGGGCTCGCCAGATGTGCATCCGCAAGGCATGGGCGTGACCGGGCTGCTCAAGAGTGAGTTGTTTGGTCTTTCGTCCACACTGGATTTTGAGACCGAACGCCGCCTGTTCAGGCGCAATGCCTTGTATGCAATGGATGTGCGCACATCAGCCGAGGATGAAGAAATGCGCCGTCTGAGCTCTGAGCTCGCTGACCTTGGTTTTTCCAACGCCGACTTCAAAGACCCGTTTTATGCCATGTTCGTGCGCAAGATGGCCAAGCACACGCGGTTTCACAAACCAGTGCTTACCCAACAAGAGCAGGTGGAGCAAGACGCGATTGCCGACGAGCTGGTTAAAGAAATTTTGCGAGAGGAAGGAAAGCTGTGATTTACATCGATTTGGAAAATCGATTGCCAACCGACGCCGATATTCCGAACTGGAAACCATGGACTGAGGCTGAGTGGGCCAAGTGGCAGGCTGAATCCGAAAGCTTGTTGAAAGAGTTGGCTGCCCTACATGCAGCGGGAAAACGTGACGAGAGAAATAAGTTGATTGACGAAAAGAAGGCGCATTGGGGCAAACTCAAAGATTGGCTTATGGCTTTGTCAGCAGGTAAATGCTGGTTTTCAGAAGCGAAGGAGATTTTTTCGCATTACGACGTCGAGCACTTTCGTCCCAAGAAAGAGGCAAAAGCGGAAGGGTCTGCGCCACGGGACGGTTACTGGTGGCTGGCGTTTGACTACCGGAATTACCGATTGTGTGGCAATGTTGGTAACCGCATGAAAGGCGGCTGGTTTCCGTTGCAAGAGGGTTCGCCATCTTCACGCTATGAGCATCGCTGTGAAGAGGCAGAGTCGGCCTATTTGCTCGACCCCATTGACATTGACGATGTAAAACTTTTGGCTTTCGATGAAGAGGGCAAAGCCTGCCCGGCACCTGGCGCTTCCGATTGGGACAAGTTGCGCGTCAAAGAGACGGTGAAACGATTGAAGTTAAATGAGCATGAAGCGCTGACAGAGGCGCGCCGAAAGGTTTGGGTGAAGGTGTCAGCCTTGATCAATCAATACCAGTCGAACAAGGCACGGTGTGCTGCAGGCGGAAAT
This sequence comes from Limnohabitans sp., assembly GCF_044361645.1. GTDB lineage: Bacteria > Pseudomonadota > Gammaproteobacteria > Burkholderiales > Burkholderiaceae_C > Limnohabitans_A. The sequence continues at coordinate 12,768 of NZ_JBIKIL010000011.1, forward strand.
GAGGTGGCCAGAGAAAAAGCAAAGAGCGCCTTAAAGCAAGTCCGCGAGCTGACACGCCCAACGGCTGAGCTGTCGTCTGTAGCGAAGTGGTGTGTACTACTCAATCAAGACCATCAGCTTGCACATGCAGTAATTTGAATGACCCCTTTCTCCCTCCGCATCTTCGTCGCCGACGGCGACCCCGATGGTCTGCGCATCGTGGATCGCACCAACTGGAACGGCAAGGCGCTGGTGTTTCCGCGTGCGGCCTGGGCGCAGCCCAGCGTGGCCAACCGGCCCGAGCTGCAGCAAACGGGCGTGTACCTGCTGCTGGGGCCGCGTGAAGACGGCGAGGGTGACCGGCTTTACGTTGGCGAGGGCGACCCGATCAAGCCGCGCTTGGCCACGCACCACAGCGGCAAAGACCAAAAGGATTTCTGGACGCGGGCGATCTGTTTCGTCTCCATGGGGCAGGCGCTTAACAAAGCGCATGTGCAGTTTTTAGAGGCCAACTTGATTCGCCTGGCCAAGCAGGCCAAGCGCGTGCCTTTGGACAACGCCAACCAGCCCACCGAGCCCACCCTCAGCGAAGCCGACCGCGCCGACATGCAGGTGTTTTTGCAGCACATGCTGGGCATGCTGCCGGTGCTGGGTGTGCATGCGTTCGAGCAGCCTCCCCAGGCCCCCGCCGTCAGCGCGCCCGGGCTGATGTGCAAGGGCAAAGGCCTGTTGGCCCGTGGCTATGAATCCACCCAGGGTTTTGTGGTCAAGGCGGGTTCGCAGGCGGCAGTGCAAGCGGTGCCTTCGGTTCCGCCCGGCACGTTGGCCATGCGCCAGCAATTGCAGGATTTGGGTGTGATGGTTGAGCAGGGCAACACCTACGCATTCACGCAGGACTATGCCTTCAGTTCACCCAGCACAGCGGCCAGCGTGGTGCTGGGCCGCAGTGCCAACGGGCGGCTAGAGTGGAAGGACGCCCAGGGGCGGTCGCTCAAGTCCTTGCAGGAGAATGAGTCAGCATGAGACAACTTGACCTTTTCTCCGCCCTGCAATCCAGCACCGAAGGCATCGACACCGAATTCAAGTCGGCGCGCGGTGGCATGCCCGGCAGTTTCTGGGAGTCGTATGCCGCCATGGCTAACACCCAGGGCGGCACCATTGTGTTGGGCGTGGCCGAAAAGGCGTCTGGCCTGGTGTGGGAGGGTGTGCCCGATGCTGCGCAGTTGCGCACGGTGCTGTGGAGCCAGTTGAATGACCGCCACAAGATCAGCGCCAATTTGCTGCGCGACGACGATGTGCGCACGGTAGAAGACGAGGGCAGGCAGTTTGTGGTTGTGAACGTGCCGCGTGCTTCGCGCCTGCAGCGCCCGGTGTTTGTGGGGCCCAACCCCATGACGGGCACTTACCGCCGTGCCGAAGAGGGCGACTACCGCTGTTCGGACGACGAGGTGCGCCGCATGCTGGCCGATCAGTCCGACACGCCAGCCGATTCCCAAATCGTGGCGCATTTTGGCCTGCCGGACTTTGACCCCGACACGGTCAAGCAATACCGCAACCGCTTTGCATCCCGTGCGCCAGACCACCCTTGGTTGCTGCTGGACGATGCGCCGCTGCTGACCAAGCTGAGCGCCTTGCGCCGCGACCGCGCCACGGGCTTGGAGGGGGCCACCGTGGCGGGCTTGCTGATGTTTGGCCGCTTTGAGGCGCTGCGCGATGCCTTGCCCGGCTTTCATGTGGATTACCGCGAGCGCCTGTCTGACGACCCCGCCGTGCGCTGGACCGACCGCGTGGTGCCCGATGGCACCTGGGAAAACAACCTGTTCCAGTTTTATCTGCGGGTCATGCAGCGTTTGTCGGGCGACTTGAAGATGCCTTTTCAGCTGGACCGAGAGCTTTACCGCAAAGACGATACCGCTGTGCACGAGGCTTTGCGCGAGGCAGTGGTGAACGCGTTGGTGCACGCCGACCACCGAGGCCAAGGTGGCGTGGTGATTGAGCGTTACCCGGACCGGATCGAGTTGTCTAACCCCGGCTCCTTGCTTGTTTCGCGAGAGCAGCTTTTAAAAGGCGGCGTGAGCGAGTGCCGTAACAAAAGCCTGCAGCTGATGTTTCAGCTCATGGGGGGTGGCGACAAGGCGGGCTCGGGCATGGACAAAATCCGGGCGGGCTGGCGTGCGCAGCATTGGCGTTCGCCCCGGCTCGAAGAGTCTTTGCAACCCGACCGCGTGAAGCTGGTGCTGCCCATGGTCAGCTTGATTCCGGGCGAGGTGGACTTGGCCTTGCGCCAGCGCTTTGGCGACCGGTTTGCCAAGCTAGACAAAACGGCGGTGCAGGCGGTGGTGACCGCCCAGGTAGAGGGCAGCGTGACCAATGCCCGCATGCAGGAAATCACTGGTGAGCATTCCAAAGACATCACGGGCGTGCTGCAAACCCTGGTGCGCGATGGCCTGCTGACCCAGCAAAACCAGCGCCGCTGGGCCAGTTACCGCGTGGCGGGGGACTCCCCCCAATTGGGCGAGGACTCCCGTCATTTGGCGGGGGACTCCCCCCAAAGCTCCCCCCAATTGCTACCGGACTCCCCCCAATTCGGCGGGGACTCCCCCCAATTCGACCGGTTGGCTGGTTTGTCAGCCGAGGTATTGGCGCTTTTGCCAATGGCAGAACCTGCCCGGAAAAACAAAAAACTGCCGGTGCCCCAACTGAAAATTGTTATCAGGCAACTGTGTGCCGGTCGATGGTTATCGACGTCTGAGCTCGCAGCACTGGTGGATCGAGACGCGGATAAGCTGCAAACCCGTTTCTTGACAGCCATGGTGAAAGATGGTGTGTTGGAACTTCGATACCCTGACGTGCGCAATCGTCCGGATCAGGCGTATCGCACGGTTGCCAATCCATTGGCATGATGCCCACTCCCTTATCGCTCCGCATCTTCGTCGCCGACGGCGACCCCGATGGCCTGCGCACCGTGGATCGCACCAACTGGAACGGCAAGGCTTTGGTGTTTCCGCGTGCGGCCTGGGCGCAGCCCAGCGTGGCCAACCGGGCCGAGCTGCAGCACACCGGCGTGTACCTGCTGCTGGGGCCGCGTGAAGACGGCGAGGGTGACCGGCTCTACATTGGCGAGGGCGATCCGATCAAGCCGCGCCTGGCCACGCACCACAGCGGCACTGTCCAAAAAGACTTCTGGACACGGGCGATCTGTTTTGTCTCCATGGGGCAGGCGCTCAACAAGGCGCATGTGCAGTTTTTAGCGGCCAATCAGTGCTGCGGTAACACTGGATTTATATGAATACCTGGCGAACCCTAGCTTGTGTTCTGCTTTTTTCGTCATCCCATGCCATGGCAAATGGACAGTGGCTGTCCATAGACATGGAAATCTCTGACAAGCTGAGGCTTGGAGTCACCCACCCCTTCGACGCCGCCCATCTTGTTTTTGACGATGGCATTCAAATCATCAACATAAATGACAAGCCGACAGCAAAATCCACCGGTGCTTATCTGTTTGAAGCTGGCCTGGCCGATCAGCTGATCTCTTTTGAATCCAAATCAGAAACAAGTGACAACCAGATCTTTGAAGCGATCGTTGGCAGCGGCAACCAACCAGTCGCAAATATTCAGTTCATGACAAGTGTTGTTGATTTAAAAGACAAGACTCTGGGTACGCACGCCATGTTGATCGCTGCCGGCATCAGCCTTGCCCGGATCAAGACGAGTCCAACATTTTCCGATGGGGCCAAATGCTTGCTTTTGGAATCACAAAATTTTCAAGCCGCAGCGTTTTACTTCTCGCGCCAGCGATTTTCTCCCTTCAAGAACATTGAAGCGTTTGAAGCTCATCGCAAAGCAGACTTGAAGCAAAAAATAACAGGCATAGAGCGTGACGAATGGCAAGGGCATCCGTGGATGAAAATAAGCGCCCTAGGTTATAAAAATCGCCCCTACTCGACATCTGCAGTCCTGCACAAAGGTCGTGTTTATTTGGCCGAGTTCCATGACAAAGGACACAGCAACAAAATGTCAAAAAGCTGCATTGCCTACAACCGCATAGCCATCGAAAATCTCAGAAGTTTCTTTAATAATTAATTAAGTCAAAGTCCGCTCACCAACACAATGGACACATTTGAGCAAGCCAACTTTTGGAATGCCAAGGCGAATTTTTTGGGGTGATGGGGCAAGCGCATGATGAACTTGAGGTGCTCGCCACAGCCATTGATTTAGACCCCAATTTTTTAGAAAACTACTTGATCCGCCTACCCAAGCAGGTCAAGAGCGTGCCGCTGGATGTAGAGAATAAAAAGAACGAGACCGAACCCACCCTCAGCGAAGCCGACCGCGCCGACATGCAGGTGTTTCTGGCGCACATGCTGGGCATGCTGCCGGTGCTGGGTGTGCATGCGTTCGTGCAGCCTCCCCATGCCCCCGCCGTCAGCGCGCCAGAGCTGACGTGCAAGGGCAAAGGCCTGTTGGCCCGTGGCTATGAATCCACCCAGGGTTTTGTGGTCAAGGCGGGTTCGCAGGCGGCAGTGCAAGCGGTGCCTTCGGTTCCGCCCGGGACGCTGGCTATGCGCCAGCAATTGCAGGATTTGGGTGTGCTGGTTGAGCAGGGCAACACCTACGCATTCACGCAGGACTATGCCTTCAGTTCACCCAGCACAGCGGCCAGCGTGGTGCTGGGCCGCAGTGCCAACGGGCGGCTAGAGTGGAAGGACGCCCAGGGGCGGTCGCTCAAAGCGTTGCAGGAGAATGAGTCAGCATGAGCCAACTGGACCTTTTCTCCGCCCTGCAATCCAGCACCGAAGGCATCGGCATCGAATTCATGTCGGCACGCGGTGTCATGCCCGGCAGTTTTTGGGCGTCGTATGCCGCCATGGCCAACATCCAGGGCGGCACCATCGTCTTGGGCGTGGTCGATGCCGCGCAGTTGCGCACGGGGGAAGACGAGGGCAGGCAGTTTGTGGTGGTGGACGTGCCGCTTAGACTTATCACACGTGAATCCGGAAATTTTGAAAAACCCTATATAAATCAATAACTTGCTATCACATGACTGTAAAACACTGGATTCCTGAAGCCCTGAGGGGCTTGGCCGAGAGTTTGCGACCGGTGCCGCATGAGATCAATGAAATTGATTGGAAGGCGCGTTTGTCAGTCAACAGCGCACGACTGGCCGAGCACTTGATGGCTTTTGCCAATCACCCCGGTGGCGGCACCTTGGTATTTGGGGTGGATGATGATGGCGTTGTGAATGGCATCTCGGCTGATGAAGTGGCCGTTGTGGTGAGCACCCTCACCAATCTTGGGCGGGATGCTGTAGAGCCGCCTTTGGCGCTGGATCATGCAGCTGTAGCGTTTGGTGGCGGGAGTGTGTTGTTGATTCGTGTGTCAGAGCAGGCGGTCAAGCCGGTGCATCGCAGGGGCAAGTCGATCGAAGAAACGTGGATTCGCTCTGGCGGCACTACACGCAAGGCTTCGCGTCAAGAGCTTGGGGTGCTGATGTTGCACAGCTCGGCGCCGCAGTGGGAAGACCTTCGCGCTTCGCCCTTGCTGTCGCTTGCTGATGTGCAAAGCATGTTGGACTTGGAGGCGATTGCCAAGCTGCTACAGCGCCCGCTGCCAGAGGACTCGCAAGACCTGGCCCGTTGGCTCATTGACGAGAACATGGTTTTGCCTGAGGGACGGGGGTTTTATGTGACGAACTTTGGTGCAATTGCTGCGGCACGCAAACTGGGTGACTTTCCGCCGCTGGATCGCAAGGGGATTCGCCTTGTTCGCTACCGAGGCACGAACAAGGTCAACACGATTGACGAGCTATCGGATCAGCGTGGTTATGCGGTGGGTTTTGAGGGTTTGGTGGCGCACTTGAAACGAGTTCTGCCGCATTCCGAGGTAATACATCAGTCGCTGCGAACAGAGGTTTCGCTGTACCCCGAGATTGCGCTGCGCGAGTTGATTGCCAATGCACTGATTCATCAAGATTTTTCGGTCAGTGGCGCAGGGCCTATGGTTGAAATTTTTGATGACCGCATTGAAGTCACTAACCCTGGCACGCTGTTGCCAAGCAAGAAGCCTGACCGCTTGATTGGTACGACACCCGAGTCGCGCAATGAAAAGTTGGCGTCGTCATTCCGCAGGTTTCGCATTTGCGAAGAGCGGGGCACGGGTTTTCAAAAAGTGATCAGCGCTATCGAGTTTTTTGGCTTGCCGCCTTTACTTTGGGTCTCGCATGAAAATGCTTTCCGCGTGACCATTGGGGCACCAAAGAAGTTTTCAGACATAGCCATGCCGCAGCGCATTGAGGCCTGTTATCAGCATGCGGTTTTGCAGTACCTCTCTAGCCAGTCTTTGACGAACACCACATTGAGAGAGCGGTTCAAGCTGCACGATAAACACCGCAACCAAATCACCAATTTGATCAGTGACGCGGTGGATGCGGGACGAATCAAGCGCAAGGATGTGGGCAGTGGGAAGAAGTTTGCAGAATATGTGCCTTACTGGGTTTGAGCTGCGCACCATGAATACAAGCCCTTTCTATCTTTGCACCTTTGTCGCTAACGACGATCACAACGGCCAGAGCATCGTCGACAAGTCCAATTGGATCGGCAAGGTGCTGGTGTGCCCGTGTGCGCTTCAGCTTCAGGCCGAGGTTTAATTCTCTGAGCCCCATGTCCCAACTCGACCTCTTCACTGCCCTGCAGTCCAGCACCGAAGGCCTTGACACCGAATTCAAGTCGGCACGCGGTGGCATGCCCGGCAGTTTTTGGGCGTCGTATGCCGCCATGACCAACACCCAGGGCGGCACCATCGTGTTGGGCGTGGCCGAAAAGGCGTCTGGTCTGGTGTGTGAGGGCGTGCCCGATGCCGCGCAGTTGCGCACGGTGTTGTGGAACCAGCTGAATGACCGGCACAAGATCAGCGCCAACCTGCTGCGCGACGACGATGTGCGCACGGTGGAAGACGAGGGCAGGCCGTTTGTTGTGGTGTATTTGCCGCGTGCCTCGCGGCTGCAGCGCCCGGTGTTTGTGGGGCCCAACCCCAAGCGCCGGTTGTCGTTTCGTGCCCGGCTTGAAAGAGGTTTTCAATGAAACACGTCGCTCGTTATTCCATCATTCGCTTTCTGCCCTATGCAGAAACGGAGGAGTTCGCCAACGTGGGCATCGTGATCCATGCGCCTACGGCTCGCTATTTCGACTTTCAGTTGTCCAACAAATGGCGTCGTCTGAGTGGCTTTTTTGACAAACTGGATCGTCGTGTCTTTGCGCAGGGCGAAGCAGCTTTTGCCGAAGAATTGACCCGCACCCGTGACATGGCGGCCAACAGTTCACAGCCGTGGATATTTGATGATTTGGTGCGACCACGCGAGGCCTTGTTTCGGTTCTCCGCCGTGCGTGCCGTGATGACGGAGTCTCCCCAGGCTAAGCTGCAAGAGTTGTTCGATCACTATGTTGATCACGACTTTGCAACGCCCGAATACCAAGAAAAACTGATTGAGAAGGCGGTTCGCGGCGTGCTGCGGCGTGAGGGCTTGGGCGACCGATTCCAAAGCGCCAAACTTGGTGTGGATGGCCTGCAATTCAAGGTGCCGTTTGCCGAGCTGGATGCGGATGGCAAGGCCTTTCGGGTGATCAAGCCTATGCACTTGGCCTATGAAGACCCTCTGCGCATACTGGACCATGGCAACCAATGGCTGGGCCGCTTGCGTCATTTGGAGCGTGTGAACGCCATGCCCAAGTCCATGCTCTTGGCTGTGACGCAACCGCCTGTTGAGACTGACCGCTTTGGTGCGTTTGAGGAAGTTCGCTGCGATCTGGTCAACATGGGGGCAGTGTTTGCTGCGTCCAATGACGAAGACGCCTTGCTGCGCTTTGCTCAGGCGGCATAAACCCGGTTCTGTGTCTTTCTACTCCTGTCATTTGAGACCCGAACTCCTGTCATTTGCAGGGACGGCACGACTCAAAGCCCAGGCCTGCCCAATCGGCCAGATCAGGCGTATCGCTTGGTTGTTAAACGCGAACCATGAATTTTCACTGAGCCCAGGAGATCCCCATGCTGACCAAACTCAATACAAAAAACCAGATCACGCTGCCCAAAATTCTGATGCAAGGCGTAGAGCCGACCGACTACTTTGATGTCCAAGCCAAAGACGGACAGATTGTTTTGACGCCTGTGCGCTTTGTGGCGGCTAACGCGGTCCGTGCCAAACTGGCCGAACTGGGCATCACAAAGATTGACACGACCGCTGCAGTCCATTGGGCGAGGGCACAAGCGCCAGCCATCTGATTCCATTCGCTATTCGCGAATAGCGAATGAACAATTTATATTTTTGATTTCCTTGAATGAACACCACCACCCACACCCTTGTCCAGAAGCTCTGGAACTATTGCAGCGTGCTGCGCGACGATGGCATGAGCTATGGCGACTATGTGGAGCAGCTGACCTATTTGCTGTTCCTCAAGATGGCCGACGAGCGCAGCCAGCCGCCCTACAAGCAGACCAGCATCGTGCCCGCTGCCTATGCCTGGCCCACGCTGCTGGTGCGCGATGGCGATGATTTGTTTGACCATTACCGCCACGCGCTCGAAAAGCTGGGGCAAGAAAAAGGCACGCTGGGTTTGATTTTTGCCAAGGCGCAAAACAAGTTTCAAGACCCGGCCAAGCTGCGCCGCGTGATTGTGGACTTGATCGACGCCGAGACCTGGACGGTGCTGGGCGCGGACGTGAAGGGCGATGCCTACGAAGGCCTGCTGGAGAAAAACGCGCAAGACACCAAGAGCGGGGCGGGCCAATACTTCACGCCGCGTGCGCTGATTGCGGCCATGGTCGAGTGCATAGACCCCAAGCCGACCGAGCGCGTGTGCGACCCGGCTTGCGGCACGGGCGGCTTTTTGTTCAGCGCGCACCAGCATGTGGTGGACCACCACCCCAACTTGACCAAGGACGAGAAAAAGCACTTGAAAGAAAGCGCCTTTGTGGGCTTTGAGCTGGTGCAGGCCACCGCCCGGGTGTGCGCCATGAACATGCTGCTGCACGGCATTGGTTCTGAAAAGTCGGTGCCGGTGCGTGTGGGCGATGCGCTGGGCGCAGACCCGGGTGAGCGCTTTGAGGTGGTGCTGGCCAACCCGCCGTTTGGCAAAAAGAGCAGCACCGTGATCGTGGGCGAAGACGGCCGCGTGAGCAGCGAAAAAGACACCATCGAGCGCGACGACTTTTGGGCCACCACCAGCAACAAGCAGCTCAATTTTGTGCAGCACATCAAAACCCTGCTGGCCATCCATGGCCGCGCGGCGGTGGTGTTGCCCGACAACGTGCTGTTTGAAGGCGGCGCGGGCGAGACCATCCGCAAAAAGCTGCTGCACGAGTGCGACTTGCACACCTTGCTGCGCCTGCCCACCGGCCTGTTTTATGCGCAAGGCGTCAAGGCCAACGTGCTGTTCTTCGATAAAAAGCCAGCGTCTGAAACCCCGTGGACGAAAAAACTCTGGATTTACGACCTGCGCACCAACCGGCATTTCACGCTCAAAACCAACCCGCTGCGCCGGGCCGACTTGGACGAGTTTGTGGCGCTGTACAAAGTGGGCCAACGCCACGAGCGGGCCGAGACTTGGAGCGCAGACAACCCCGATGGCCGTTGGCGTGCTTATGGCTACGACGAGCTGATCGCCCGCGACAAAACCAGCCTGGACATCTTTTGGCTCAAGGACGAGAGCCTGGCCGACAGCGACAACCTGCCCGCGCCCGCCGTGATTGCGCAAGAGATCGTCGAAGACCTGCAAGCGGCTTTGGCGCAGTTCAAGCTGATTGCGGGCGATTTGGGGGCCGAAGTGCCTGAAGAGGCGGTTTAATACGGGCTATGAGCAACACCCGACAAATGAGTTTTTTCGACGCGCCTGTCGACTCGCCCACCGACCCCGAAGCCATGGCCCAAGCGCTGGCGCAGCACCCCGACTATCGGGTGCTGCGCCGTTTGGTGCCGCGCAGCGATTACGGACCAGTGAACGCTTCAGTGAACGGACAGACCACCCAGCGCGTGATCGTGCTGGACACCGAGACCACCGGTCTCGACAGCAAAAGCGAAAAAGTGATCGAGCTGGCCATGTTGTCGGTGCTGGTCGACACCGCCACCGGTTTGCCCGTGGGGCCGGTCACGGTGTACGAGTCGTTTGAAGACCCGGGCAGGCCGATTCCGGCCCAGATCACCGAGATCACCGGCATTGACGACAGCATGGTGCAAGGGCAGCGCATCGACGATGCAGCGGTGAACGCGCTGGTGCAGCAGGCCGATTTGGTGGTGGCGCACAACGCCGGTTTTGACCGGCCGTTTGTCGAGGCGCGCTTGCCGGTGTTTGCGGGCAAGGCCTGGGGCTGCTCTTTTCTTGGCATCGACTGGAAAAAAGAGGGCAGCGGCTCGGCCAAGTTGGAGTTTTTGGCCTCTGAGCGCGGCTGGTTTTACGACGCGCACCGGGCGCAGGTCGACTGCCATGCTTTGCTGCAGGTGCTGGCCGCGCCGCTGGCCGATGGGCAGACGGGTTTGGCCCGCCTGTTGGCGGGGGCAGACCAGACGCGCTACAAGCTGCGCGCCACGGGTGCGCCGTTTGAGGCCAAAGACAAACTCAAGGCCCGGGGCTACCGCTGGGACGGCGAGGGCCGAGTGTGGTGGTGCAGTTTGGCCTCTGATGCGCTGCTCAACGCCGAATGCGCCTGGTTGCGGGCTGAGGTTTATGGCCAGCGCAGTGCCCGCGTGCAAGTCGAAGCGATGGACAGCCGGGTGCAGTATTCCAGCCGTTCGGGTGTGGTGTCGGAGCGGGCACTCTGATTTTTCAGTCGCTTCAGCGGCCAGCAGGGATAATGCCGGGTTGTACCCAGCGCCATTGCAAATTTTTGCCCGTGGCGTGGCGCAGTTGACGCCCTCGGTTTGACCGGTTGGGTGCCCTTTTTTACTCAGGTTTACACATGGCTCAATACGTATTTTCGATGAACCGGGTGGGCAAGATCGTGCCGCCTAAGCGTCACATCCTCAAAGACATTTCGCTGTCTTTCTTCCCAGGTGCCAAGATTGGTGTGCTGGGCACCAACGGTTCGGGCAAGTCCACTTTGCTCAAGATCATGGCCGGCATCGACAAAGAGATCGAGGGTGAAGCCATTCCCATGGCGGGCCTCAAAATCGGTTATTTGCCGCAAGAGCCCATCATGGACGCCGAGCAGACCGTGCGTGAAGCCGTGGAGAGCGGCATGGGCGAGGTCAAGGCCGCGCAAGCCCGCCTCGAAGAGGTGTACGCCGCCTACGCCGAAGAGGACGCCGACTTTGACGCCCTGGCCGCCGAGCAGGCCCAACTCGAAGCCATCATTTCCACCGCGGGTGATGCCTCTGAGCACCAGTTGGAGATCGCCGCCGACGCGCTGCGCCTGCCCCCATGGGATGCGGTGATCGGCAAATTGTCTGGTGGCGAAAAGCGCCGTGTGGCCCTGTGCCGTTTGCTGCTCTCGCGCCCCGACATGTTGCTGCTGGACGAGCCCACCAACCACTTGGACGCTGAAAGCGTGGACTGGCTGGAGCTGTTTTTGCAGCGCTTTTCCGGCACCGTGGTGGCCATCACCCACGACCGCTACTTTTTGGACAACGCCGCCGAGTGGATTTTGGAACTCGACCGGGGCTCTGGCATTCCTTACAAGGGCAATTACTCCAGCTGGTTGGAGCAAAAAGACGCCCGTTTGGCCACCGAGCAGCGCACCGAAGACGCCCGCTCCAAGGCCATGAAGAAAGAACTGGAGTGGGCGCGTGCCAACCCCAAGGGCCGCCAAGCCAAGAGCAAGGCGCGTTTGGCCCGCTTTGAAGAGCTGAGCGACTACGACTACCAAAAGCGCAACGAGACCCAGGAAATCTTCATCCCGGTGGCCGAGCGTTTGGGCAACGAAGTGTTCGAGTTCAAAAATGTCAGCAAGTCTTTTGGCGACCGTTTGCTGATCGACAACCTGAGCTTCCAAGTGCCTGCGGGTGCCATCGTCGGCATCATCGGCCCCAACGGTGCCGGTAAATCGACCCTGTTCAAGCTGATCGCGGGCAAAGAGCAGCCTGACAGCGGCGAGGTCAAGATCGGCCAGACCGTGCGCATGGCCTTTGTGGACCAGAACCGCGACGACCTGGACAACAACAAAACCGTGTGGGAAGACGTCTCGGGCGGCCTGGACATCATCAACGTCGGCAAGTTCCAGATGCCCAGCCGGGCGTACTGCGGGCGTTTCAACTTCAACGGCGGCGACCAGCAAAAGAAGGTCGGCATGCTGTCGGGCGGTGAGCGCGGCCGTTTGCACCTGGCCAAGACCCTGATCGAAGGCGGCAACGTGCTGCTGCTGGACGAGCCCTCCAACGACTTGGACGTGGAAACCCTGCGCGCCCTGGAAGATGCGCTGCTGGAGTTTGCCGGCTCCATCATGGTCATCAGCCACGACCGTTGGTTTTTGGACCGCATCGCCACCCACATCTTGGCCGCCGAGGGCGACAGCCAGTGGGTCTTTTTTGACGGCAACTACCAAGAGTACGAAGCCGACAAAAAACGCCGCTTGGGCGAAGAGGGTGCCAAGCCCAAGCGCGTGCGCTTCAAGGCTTTGAAGTGAAGCGAGCTTGAGCTTGAGCTTGTCAGTGTCAGTGCCAAACCCAAGGACCGATCTGCTTGGATGGCGCTGAGTGCTGGGTGCCAGCGGCTTTTGGCCCGGTGCAGCGGCAGATTGCACCTCAGTGGAGCGTCGCAAGCTGAAACGGGCAGCCCCTGCAAGCGCCCGCTCAAACCCCCAAACGCTGGTGCAACAGCTTGGATGTGGTCGTGTACTGCAAGAGGGTCTTTTCGTTTGGCCGCAGCAAGGCGGCGGCCCCAAAGGCGGCCAGGGTGGCTTCGTGGAAGCCGCACACAATCAGCTTCTTTTTGCCGGGGTAGGTGTTGATGTCACCCACCGCGAAGATGCCGGGTTCGGACGTGGCGAAGCTTTCGGTGTTGACCACCAATTGCTTGCGCTCCATGGCCAAGCCCCATTGCGCCACCGGCCCGAGTTTGGGCGACAAGCCCAGGCAGGTTTGCAGCACATCCAGGCGCAGCCATTGTGTTTCGCCTTGCGGGTTGAGCAGCGCCAGGGCCTGCAGGCGACCGGCCTCGACGCGCAGTCCTGTGGCTTGCCCGGCCACAAAGCGCATGCGGCCCGCCTCACATGCTTGGCGCATTTGCGCGATCAATTCGGGTGCGGCATTGAACTGGTCGCGTCGGTGCAGCAAGCTCACGCTGGCGGCGGCCTGTGGGCCTTGGCTGGCGTCCAGGCAGGTTTGCAAAGCGGCATCATTGTCACCGGCCACCACCAAGTGCTGGCCGACCCAGTGTGCGGGCGCGGGGTGCTGAGCAAACACCTGGCTGCCCTCAAAAGCCTGCAGCCCGTCCAGCACCATGCGGCGCGGCACAAAAGCGCCCACGCCAGCGGCAATGAACACGGTGGCGGTGAGGAAGCTTTGGCCTGAGTCGGTCGTCACGGCCCAGCCTTGGTCGGCTTGGCGCTCGATCTGGTTGACCTGTTGGCCCAGGTGCAGCGTGGGCTTGAAAGGGGCCACTTGCTGTTGCAGCCGCTGCACCAGCTCTTGGCCGGTGCACAGCGGGATGCCCGGGATGTCGTAAAGCGGTTTGTCCGCGTACAACTGGGCGCATTGGCCACCGACATGGGGCAGGGCATCGAGCACGTGGCAGTGAATGCCCTGCAGTCCCAGTTGAAACACCTGAAACAGGCCCACAGGGCCTGCGCCAATGACCAGCGCTTCGGTGTCGATGGGGTGGCTCATGGGGCGGCGTGTGGGGTAGGTGGGCTCAAAAAAAAGGCCGAAATGTTCGGCCAGGCAAAGCGGGCGCTCGGGTCCGCTGTCGGGCGCAAACCGAGGGTCAGCGGATCAGCTCGGACAGTTTGCTGGTTTTGTCTTTCCATGCGTCGGCATCGGGCATGGGGGTTTTGCGCTTGGTGATGCTTTTCCAGCCGGGCAGCAGGGCCAGCTCGGCGTTGAGTTGGGTCATGTGCTGTTGGTCGGCGGGCAGGTCTTCTTCGGCGTAGATGGCGTTGACCGGGCACTCGGGGATGCACACGGCGCAGTCGATGCACTCATCGGGGTCTATGGTGAGGAAGTTGGGGCCTTCGCGGAAGCAGTCGACGGGGCAAACGTCCACGCAGTCGGTGTATTTGCACTGGATGCAGGATTCTGAAACAACGTGGGTCATGGTGAGCTTGGGATTGGATGCAGCGCTTGTGTGTCGCGCAAGACATTGGATTTTAAAGGGAATCGTTTGACCCCAGTGCACGCTGGACGAGCACGCGGGTCGGCAGGTCAGCGCCCGTGGCGAGCACAGGGGCCTGTGCCAACAGGGGGAAGCTTCAGAGGACCATCACGGCCCCGGCTGTTTTGTGGCTGGCCGTGTCCACCAGCACCATCGCGCCCAAGGCGCGCGATTGGGCAAAGGGCAGGGTCAGCAGCGGCTCTTGCAGGGCCAGGGTGACATGGCCGATCGCGTTGGAGGGCAGTTCGGTGGCTTCTTCTTCGGCCAGGGTGTTGATGTTCAGGCGGTGCACCACGCGCTGCACCTTGGCCTTGACCCAGCGGTGACCATGCAGCGCCCAGTAAACCCGGCCGGCCACCAAGGGCTCGTCGTCCATCCAAGCGATGGTGGTGCTCAGCTGGCGCTGGGCTTGGGGTGCGTTGTGCTCTGACACCAGCCAGTCGCCGCGCGACACATCCACCTCGCGGTCCAGCACGATGCCTGCGCTGTGCCCGGCGGCTTGGTTTTGCGGCTGGCGCGTGGCGCTTTGCACCTGCGCCACCACGGCCGTTTGGCCGCTGGGGAAAACCTGCACGGTTTGGCCCGGGGCGATGCTGCCAGTGGCCACCCGGCCCCAAAACACGCGGCGGCCTTGGCCGGTCACGCCGGAGTCGTGGCATTTTTCAACCCACTGCACCGGAAAGCTGAAGGCCGCCTCGGTCTCGGCGGGCGTCGAGGGCAGGTTTTCAAGCATGCGCAAAAGGCTGGCACCGGTGTAGCCGCACCAGGCCGCTTGGGCCTGGCCGTTACCGTCACCGTCACCGCTGTCTTGGGCGTGGCTGTCCACCACGTTCCAGCCCTTGAGGGCCGAGATGGGCACCATGGCGGTGATGCGGATGCCCGCTTCTTGCGCGAATTGGTGCAAGGCGCCCGAGATGTGCTTGAAGGCCAGCGTCGGGTTGGCCACGGCGTCGAGCTTGTTGATGGCGAACACGATGGCGGGCACGCGCAACAGGTTCACCAGCAACGCATGGCGGCGGGTTTGTGGCAGCAGCTGCAAATCCGGCTGGGCCCAGTCGAGCTTGATCGCGTCCACCAGCACCACGGCGGCGTCGGCACTGGACGCGGCGGTGACCATGTTGCGGGTGTACTGCTCGTGGCCGGGCGCGTCGCCGATGATGAACTTGCGCGTTTGGGTGCTGAAGTAGCGGTAGGCCACGTCGATGGTGATGCCTTGCTCGCGCTCGGCGCTCAAGCCGTCGGTGAGCAGGGCCAGGTCGGTTTCACCTGAGCGCTGCACGCCCGCCAGGTGGTCTTGCAGCACGGCCTTGGTGTCCACCAGCAGGCGGCCAATCAGCGTGCTTTTGCCGTCGTCGACCGAGCCGCAGGTGATGAATTTGAGGGCGCTGGTGTGGGGATGCTCAGGTTTCATAAGGGGCTGCTTTGTGGGTGTTGGGTGTGCCGTGGCCTGTCATCGCAAGGCACGAAGCGCTGCATGCGGGTTGGCGTATGGCGCTGGTGGGGGGCTGGTGGTGGGGCGCTGATGGTGGGGGGCTGATGGTGGGGGGTGGATGGCCAGGCTGCGCTCGCCATGACGGGGGCATGAGGCGGGCGTGCGCTGCTCAAAAATAGCCATCCTTCTTGCGCTTTTCCATCGACGCCTCAGAGGTCTTGTCGTCCATGCGCGTGGCGCCGCGCTCGCTCACATCGGCGGCCAGGGTTTCGATCACGATTTGCTCGGGCGTGGCGGCGGTGCTGGCCACCGGGCAGGTGCAGGTGATGTCGCCCACGGTGCGAAAACGCACGTCGCGCAGCAGCACGGTTTCGCCGTCTTGGGGCGGCGTGAGGGGCGTCACCGGCACCAACAGGCCTCGGCGCTCCACCACTTCGCGCGGGTGTGAGTAGTAAAGGGAAGGCAGGGCGATGCGTTCGCGGGCGATGTACTGCCACACGTCCAGCTCGGTCCAGTTGCTGATGGGGAAGACCCGAAAGTGCTCACCCGGCTGCAGCCGGGTGTTGAACAGCGTCCACAGCTCGGGGCGCTGGGCCTTGGGTTGCCACTGGCCAAAGCTGTCGCGGTGCGAAAAAATGCGCTCTTTGGCGCGGGCCTTTTCCTCGTCGCGGCGCGCACCGCCAATGAGGGCATCAAAGCGGAACTCTTCGATGGCTTCGAGCAGCGTGACCGACTGGTGCACATTGCGGCTCTCGCCCGGGTGGGCCAGGCGCACCGTGCCGCGACGCATGGAGTCTTGCACGCTGCGCACGATGAGTTTGGCCCCCAGCTCTTGGGCGCGTGCGTCGCGAAAGTCGGTCACTTCGGGGAAGTTGTGGCCGGTGTCGATCATCAAGAGCGGGTAGGGCAGGCGGCCCGCGCCGAAAGCCTTTTCGGCGCAGCGCAGCATGACCAAGGAGTCTTTGCCGCCCGAGAACAGCAAAGTGGGGCGCTCAAAAGCCGCCGCCACTTCGCGCAGGATGAAGATGGTTTCTTCCTCCAACGCGTCCAGGTGGGCCTTGCTCAGGGCGTGTGATTCGGTGGTTGTGGTGGCGGTCATGTGGGTTTCTCGTTTTTGCAGGAGCGGTTTCTGAGCGCGAAAAGCTTGTCGAATGGACCGCGGTCAGAGACCGCGCCTAAGGGGTTTCAGGCTTTGACGTGCAAGCCGCATTCCTTGGCCGTTTCGTCCTCCCACCACCAGCGACCGGCGCGAAAGGGCTCGCCCAGGCTGATGGCGCGGGTACACGGCGCGCAGCCGATGCTGGGGAAAAAACGGTCGTGCAGCGGGTTGTAGTCGACCTGGTGTTCAGCAATGAAGTGCCACACGTCGCCCCAAGTCCAGCGTGCCAAGGGGTTGAATTTGTAAAGGCCGGTGGTGGGGCTGGGCTTGGTGGGGTCAGAGCCGGGGCCCACGTCGCTGTCGTCCCGCAGCGGCACTTCGGCGCGGGCGTTGGACTGTTCTTGGCGCAGGCCGGTGATCCAGGCCTTTTGGCCCTGCAAGGCGCGGGCCAGGGGCTCCATTTTGCGGATACCGCAGCAAGTTTTGCGCAGCTCTATGCTTTGGTACATCGCGTCCTGTCCATGCTGGCGCACGAACTGGATCACCGATTCGTGCACCGGGCGAAACACCTGGATGGGCGCACGCGAATCCGCTTGCGTGCGCTCTAGCAAGGCCAAGGTCTCGGTGTGCAGTGCGCCCGTTTCCAGCACGAAGACAGGAATGTCCAAGTTCAGGCTGTTGATGAGGTGCGTGATCACCACGTCTTCGGCACCCAGGCTGGAAGCTTGGGTGACGGGGGCGAACGCCGACGCAGCCCCTTGCAGCAGTGCCTGAGTCTCGGCAAGCTTGGCGGCAAAGTCAGGGCTGGCCTTGGCGTTTTGTTCCGTGGCTTTGGCGGGCGCTCTGATGGACGCTCTGTGCGCAGAGTTCAAAGAAGAAGCGCTCATGCTGCCTCGGCAAAGTGCGGTTGGGTGCCCACGGCAGAGCCTTGGTAAAAGCCCCTGAAGCGCTCGAACTGGCGCTGCGCCGCCGAGGCGTCCACGCCTGCTTTGAGCACGGCCACGTCAAAGCCGGTGCGCTGCATCTGCACCAATTGGTCGATCAGCACCTCGCCGGTGGCGCGCAATTCGCCCGCAAACCCCAAGCGGCGGCGCAGCAAAAAAGCTTGGCTGTAGGCGCGGCCGTCGGTGAATTTGGGGAAGTGCAAGTCGATGCGCGTCACGCCGTGCAGCTTGAGCGTGCGGGGGTCCACATCGTTGGCCAGCGTGAGCACGGCGGGCGAGGCCAGGGTTTGGTGTTCTGAAGCAGACAGGATGTTCATGGCGGGTTTCTTCTGAGCGTTCAGGCGGTTTGGGCATCGGCTTGGGTATCGGCAGTGGCATCGGTGGCAACACCGTTAGCGGCATGGCGTGCGGCGTTGGCTGCGGCCTTGAACGGGTCTTGGCCGACACGGCGCAGGGTGTCGATGAAATACTCGTGGCGACCTTGCGTGGCTTGGCGCAAGGCTTTGTAGGTGTCCAAAATCGCCTCGATCACTTCGGGCACTTCAAACGAAGAGAACGCGGGGCCGACCACTTTGCCAGGGCCAGTCGGCCCTGACAGCGCTTTGCCGTCCGAGCCGCCCAGCGTGACCTGGTACCACTCCTTGCCGTCTTTGTCGACGCCCAAAATGCCGATGTGGCCCGAATGGTGGTGGCCACAAGAGTTGATGCAGCCGCTGATGTGAAAGTCGATGGGCCCCAGGTCGTTCAGCTCGTCCAGGTCTTGGTAGCGCTCGGTGATGGCACAGGCCAAAGGCAGCGAGCGGGCATTGGCCAGCGCGCAGTAGTCGCCGCCGGGGCAGGCGATCATGTCGGTCAGCAAACCGATGTTGGCTTGGGCCAAGCCCAGCGCTTTGGCTTCAAGCCAGAGCGCGTGCAGCTGGTCCAGGCGCACCCAGGGCAGCACCAGGTTTTGGCTGTGCGAGACACGCGCTTCACCGGCCGAGAACTTGGCCACCAAGGCGGCAGCGGCATCCAGCTGGTCGGCGCTGGCGTCGCCCGGTGCTTGGCCTGGGCGCTTGAAGGACAGGGTCACGGCGCGCAAAGCGGGGTTTTGGTGCGGCTGGACGTTTTGCGCCAACCAGCGGGCAAAGGCCGGGGTTTTGGCAGCCTCGATGCTGACGTCGGCCTCGGCTTTGATGGCCCAAGCCTTGGCCTGCTGCGCGTCTGGCGGCAAGTGCAGTTCAGGCGCGGCAAAGCAGGCGGCCACGCGCTCGAACTCGGCCTGTGGGATGGTGTGCAGGCCGCCGTCTTGGGTGAGGATTTGCTGGTATTCGGCCTCGACCTCGTCAACATAGCGCTGGCCTTCGGCCTTGACCAAAATCTTGATGCGGGCCTTGTACAGGTTGTCGCGGCGGCCCCAGCGGTTGTAGACCCGCACCACGGCCTCTAAGTAATTCATGATCTGGTGCCAAGGCAGGAACGCGCGGATCTGCGTGCCCACCACCGGCGTGCGGCCCATGCCGCCGCCCACTTGCACCTTGAAGCCCACTTCACCGGTGGCGTTTTTGACCAACTGCAGGCCCACGTCGTGCCAGCCAATGGCGGCGCGGTCTTCCAAAGCGCCGGTGATGGCGATCTTGAATTTGCGCGGCAAAAACGCGAACTCGGGGTGCAGCGTGCTCCACTGGCGGATCAGCTCGGCATAGGGCCGGGGGTCGACCACCTCGTCCACCGCCACACCGGCCAGCGCGTCGGTGGTGGTGTTGCGGATGCAGTTGCCGCTGGTCTGTATGCCGTGCAGGTTCACGCTGGCCAGCAGGTCCATCACATCGGCCGAGCGGTCCAGCGGAATCCAGTTGAACTGCACGTTTTGGCGGGTGGTGAAGTGCCCGAAATTGGTGCTCAGTTTCGGGGCCAGACCGGCAATTTTGTCTTGTGTGGCTTGGGCCTCGGCCAACAGCGCAGCATCGGGGGTGTCGTAGTCGCGGGCAATTTGGCCCAGCACTTTCAACTGGGGTGCCGAAATTTCGCCATAGGGCACGGCCACCCGCAGCATGGGCGCGTAGCGCTGCACATACCAGCCGTTTTGCAGGCGCAGGGGTTTGAACTCATCGCCGGTCAATTGCCCGGCTTGAAAGCGCTCCAGTTGGTCGCGGTGCTGGGCCGCGCGGGCGCGCACAAATTGTTTGTCAAATTCGGTGTAGGTGTACATGGGGCAAGCTCAGTTCACAAAATTTTCAGATCAAAACCAGCTTGGTGCCCGCCCAGCCCAGCAGCACGGCCAGCAAGGAGCGGATCACGCGGTCCGGCGTGTGGTGGGTCAGGCGTGCGCCCAACCAGATGCCCGGCAAAGAGCCCGCCAGCAACTTGGCCAGCAAGGCCCAATCGACCGAGCCCAGCGAGGCGTGGCCGAGCCCGGCCACCAAGGTCAAGGGCACGGCATAAGCGATGTCGGCAGCAACGATGCGCTGCAGCGGCAGCAAGGGGTAAAGCAGCATCAAGGCCATCACGCCGATGGCCCCTGCGCCCACCGAGGTGAGGGTGACCAGCACCCCGATCAGGGCGCCAAACAAGATGGGCAGGCCAAAGTGGCGCGGCGTGCTGGCCTGGGTTTCGTTGGCCGGGCTCAGCTGGCGCGGCAGTTGTTGGCCGCGCACCGCCTTGTAGAACATGGCCACCGCCGTCAGCAGCAGGGCCACGCCCAAGCTGGTGGTCATCAAGTCTTGCACGGCCTGGTCGGCTGGCCCCTGCCCATGCAAAAAGCCCAAGGTGAGCAAGCAGGCCGGGATGCTGCCCGCACTGAGCAGGCCCACCACACGCCAAGGCACGATGCGCTGGCGCGCAAAACTCAGGGTGCCGCCCATTTTGGTGAAGGCGGCAAACAACAAGTCGGTGCCCACCGCCATGTAGGGTTTGACGCCAAAGAAAAAAATCAGGATGGGCGTCATCAAGGAGCCGCCGCCCACCCCCGTCAGGCCCACGATGGTGCCCACAAAGAATCCTGCGAAAACATATGCCAAATCAACCATGGGGGCGACTCTAAGCTGGCCTTATGCTTTAACAAACGATTTATTTGTTGGGTATATATGCTTTCGGATTATAAGGAATGGCTTGAGAGCCACCGCGGCCGTCCTTTTGTCAAGCGGCCCCCGCGGAGTCCCCAACTCAGCGGCTGAAGTACTTGAAAGTCCGAAATGGATGAAAGCCCGTCAACAAGGCCGAGGCCAACAAGATGAGCAGCACGCCAGGCAGCAAACCGGCGGTGAGTGGTTCGCCTAAAAACACAGCGCCCCAGGTGACGCCAAACAGGGGAATCAAAAAGGCCGAGGACGTGGCCGCGCTGGCCGGAATCTCGCGCATCAGGCGCATGCTGATCCAGTAAGTGAAGCCCGAGGTGACCGCGCCCAGCACCAGCAAGGCCAGCAGCGCGGGCAGGCCCACCGCTTGGCTGGGCGCGGTGAGCGCGGCCCCAGGCATGAGCACCACGGCACTGGTCAGGTGCACCACGGCGGAGGCGGGCAGCGCTTGGTGGGCCAAGGTGGCGCGTTTCATGTAGATGGCACCAAAGCCATAACAGGCCGCAGCCACCACGCAGGCGATGGCCGCCAGCACCACATTCAGCCCCGGATTCACAGGCCCTAAACCCAGCAGCAGCGTCACGCCCAACAGGCCGACCACGCAGCCGATGAGTTTGCTGGGGGTGAAGCGTTCTTGGGCCAGCAAGACCCCGGCCAATACCCCAAACATGGGCGATGTGGCGTTGAGCACCGCCGAATACCCGGCCGGCAAAACCAAGCCGGCCCAGTTGTACAAAACAAAGGGCACCACCAAGGTCAAGACGCCCAAGCCCGTGAGCGAGCGCCAGTGCGCGCGGGCGGGCCAGGCTTGGCGGGTCCAGCCCATGATGGCGCTGAGCACCAGCGCGGCCAGTGCGCAACGCAGGCAGGCCATGGCCACGGGGCCAAAGGCCGGTGCGGCCACACGGATGAGCGGAAACGAGCCCCCCCAAACGGCCGACAAGAGGACAAGTTGGGTGAATTGGCGTCCGTTCATGGCGTGACCATTATCGGTGGCGTTCGCTTGCGACCGGCCCACAGGTCTGCAGGGGCTGTGGTTTTTTACCCCGCCATGATGAAGCTTTTCATGTGTCGCCAAAGAGACAGGTTGGTGGGTGGCTGTTACAGTCGGTTTTTGTCACTTTGAAGCTAGGACCCGACGATGAAACGCCTGATTGCCACCGGTTTGCTGAGCGCAGCATTCACTTTTGCTTTGGCCCAGACCCCGACCCCGATCAAAATTGGCGAAATCAACAGCTATTCGGCCATCCCGCAGTTCACCATCCCTTACAAACAAGGCTGGCAGTTGGCGGTGGAGGAGGTCAATGCCAAAGGCGGCCTGTTGGGCCGCCAGGTTGTGGTGATTGACCGCGACGATGCGGGCAAGCCCGATGAGGCATTGCGCCACGCGATCGAGTTGACCTCCAAAGAAAAGGTGGACATTTTGGCGGGTGGTTTTTTGTCCAACGTGGGTTTGGCACTGGCCGACCATGCCGACAAAAACAAACGCCTGTTCATCGCCAGTGAGCCCTTGACCGACGCCATCGTCTGGGAAAAAGGCAACCGCTACACCTTCCGCCTGCGCGCCAGCACTTACATGCAGGCGGCCATGTTGGTCGAAGAGGCCGCCAAGATGCCTGCCAAGCGCTGGGCCACGATCGCGCCCAACTACGAATACGGCCAAAGCGCGGTGGCCAACTTCAAGGCCTTGTTGCTGGCCAAACGCCCCGATGTGGTGTTTGTGAGTGAGCAGTGGCCAGCCTTGGGCAAGATCGACCCGGGCAGCACGCTGACAGCCACCATGGCGGCCAAACCCGAGGCGATTTTCAATGTGACTTTTGGTGCCGACCTGGCCCGCCTGGTGCGCGAGGGCAACCAGCGCAAGGTGTTCCCCAAAACACCGGTGGTGTCCATGCTCTCGGGTGAGCCCGAGTATTTGGATGTGCTGAAAGACGAGACCCCCAAGGGCTGGACCGTGACCGGCTACCCCTGGGACCAAATCGACACGCCCGAGCACAAAAGCTTTGCCACCGCTTACACCAAGAAGTTCAACGAAAACCCCAAACTGGGCTCGGTGGTGGGTTATGCCACCATGCAATCGATTTTTGCAGGCATCCTCAAAGCGGGCAGCGTGGACAACGAAAAACTGGTCCTGGCCATGCGGGGCCTGAAGTTCAGCACCCCTTTTGGTCCGGCCGAGTACCGCGCCATTGACCAGCAGTCCACCATGGGCGCCTACGTCGGCCAACTCGACCAGCGCGACGGCAAGGGCACCATGGTGCAGTGGCGCTATGCAGATGGCAAAAACCATTTGCCCAGCGACGCTTATGTCAAGGCGCGCCGCCCGGCAGATGCCATGAAGTGAGCGCTCGGCTCCGATGGGCGCTTCAAGCCGAAACCGCCCCCCAATGCTGGGCCTGACTGGCCGCCCAATACTCCGCAAACGGGCTGGGCCAAGGCGTGTGGGCGGTCGCAGCCCCCAAGAGCTGGCCGGGTGTCAGCGTGTCGATGTGCGAGGCCAAGCTGCGGGCCTGCCCATCGGCGTTGCGCAGCATCAGGTGGTGGGCTGTGATGTCACCCGGTTTTTGCAGACCTGCCGCGCCCACCAAGTCGGCCAGCGCGTGCAGGGTGTTGGCATGAAAGTAGTACACCCGTTGGGCTTTGTCGGTGACCACCACGGCACGTTGGCGCACCGGGTCTTGTGTGGCCACGCCGGTGGGGCAGTGGTCGGTGTGGCAGCTGCGCGACTGTATGCAGCCGAGCGAAAACATGAAACCCCGCGCCGAGTTGCACCAGTCGGCCCCCAAGGCCAAGCAGCGCGCGATGTCAAAAGCCGAAATCACCTTGCCCGAAGCCCCGATGCGCACGCGCTCGCGCAGGCCCACCCCCACCAAGCTGTTGTGCACCAGCCTCAAACCATCGCGCAGCGGCATGCCCACATGGTCGGCAAATTCGATGGGCGCGGCACCCGTGCCGCCCTCTGAGCCATCGACCACGATGAAGTCGGGTGTGTGTCCGGTTTCCAGCATGGCTTTGACCACCGAAAACCATTCGGCCGGATGGCCCACGCACAGCTTGATGCCCACCGGCTTGCCGCCCGAGAGTTCGCGCAAGCGGGTGATGAACAGCAGCAGCTCCACCGGGGAGCTGAAGGCCGAATGCTTGGCCGGGGAGACGCAGTCTTGGCCCATGGGCACGCCGCGCGCTTGGGCAATTTCGGGGCTCACCTTGGCCCGGGGCAGGACCCCACCGTGGCCCGGTTTGGCGCCTTGCGAGAGTTTGAGTTCAATCATCTTGACCTGCGGTGATTGGGCTTGTGCGGCAAAGCGCTCAGGGTCAAAGCGGCCGTCGGGTGTGCGGCAACCAAAGTAGCCCGAGCCGATTTGCCAGATCAGATCGCCGCCGGGCTCGCGGTGGTGTGTGGAGATGCTGCCCTCGCCCGTGTCGTGCGCAAAGCCGCCTTGTGCCGCGCCTTTGTTCAGGGCCTTGATGGCGTTGGGAGACAAGGCCCCAAAGCTCATGCCCGATATGTTGAGCAGCGACAAGTCATAGGGCTGTTGGCACTGCTGCGCACCCACCGTGGTGCGAAAGTTGGCCGGGTCCAGTTGGGTGGGCTGCATCGAGTGGGTGATCCACTCGGTTTGTGGGGCGTACATGTCCATGATGCTGCCAAAGCCGCGCTTGTCGTTTTGCACCTTGGAGCGGGCATAAACCATGGCGCGTTGGTTGCGTGAAAAGGGCAGCTTTTCTTCGTCGTCTTCTAAAAAATACTGGCGCAATTCAGGTCGGATGTACTCCAGCCCATAACGGATGCGACCCGTCAGCGGGTAATTTCGCCGCACGGCTTGTTTGGTCTGTGCAAAGTCCTTCCAACCCAACACAAACAACACCCCAAAAAAAGCGCTACCCCAGGCAGAAAAAGGCCACACCACCAAGGCGGCTGGAACCGTGGCCAGCCAAGGCATGTAGCGCGACAAAGAGGAACGGGCCATGTGAACTCCTGTCAAAGTGCCCGCTCAAGAGTGCTGCGCGGACCTGTTTAAAAAGACAAAGCCAGAGCATATTGATTGATTTTGATTATTTTGTAAATAGTACTAGTAATGGCAAAAATCTTTGTTTAAAGCATTTAAAACATTAAATTCGTTTAAATCTATCGTTGGCCCGCCAGCAGGCACCGGAGTTTGTCGCAGCAAACTGCATGGTTCAGGCGGGCGCAAAACGCTCTGCGCTCAAGTGCCGGGTCAAATCCGGCGGCAAGGGCAGGGGCTCTTGGTTCAGCCAAGCGGCGGTGAGTTCGCCGCACAGCACCGACAAGCTGATGCCGCGAGCGCCCATGCCCGTGCTCAGGCACAGGCCGGGCAGTCGCTGGGGCTCGAGCGGGCCCACCGCTGGCAAGCGGTTGGGCAAGGTGCAGCGCAATCCGGCCCAGCCCAACACATGCTCGGGGTCGAAGTGTTTGGCCATGGCTTGCCCCAAAGCGGGCAACAGCGTGGCCAAGCGCTCTTGGTTGGCCGCATGGTCTTGCTCGCGCACAGCGGTTTGGGTGCAATCGCGCTCAAAGGTGGCGCCGATGAACCAAGCCAGTGGCCCCTCGGGCGAGGGCACGCCGCTGATGAAACTGCCGTGGCCATTGACCGGAAATGGCGGCAAGCACTGGCGCTGGGCCGCGCTCAAGTGCGCCATGTGGCCAAAGCTGATTTGCCCGCGCAAGGGTTGAAGAGGCAGTTTCACCTCGGGCAGGGCTTGCAGCAAAGCCAAGCTGTCATAGGCGCTGGCGAGCACCAGCCAAGGGGCCTGGCCCAAGCTGCGGCCTTGGGCGTCGGTGACCGCCCAATGCCCAGCGCGCCGTTCAATGCCGCGCACGGGCTGTCCCCAGCGCACCTCGACGCCGGGCGTTTGCAGTTGGGCGGCCACCAGTTGACGAGGCCGAACCCAGCCCGCTTGCCCGTGCCAAAGCGCGGGCGTGCCAGTGGGCAGACCGGCTGCCTTGATCTGCGCTGCACTGGCCGCTTGGCTGCTGAGGCTGGGGGCAAGGGGGGAGCCGCTTGGCGGCAGGGCGGGCAGGCGGCGTTTGCCAGCGATGTTGTGTTCCAAGACCCCCGTCAAAGCCCAATCGGTGCCGCTTTGCAGCAGCGCTTGGGCGCGTTGCAGCGTGGCCTGCACCCCGGCATGCGTGATGCGAGACAGCACATTGTTGTCGGGTGAAACATGGGGTGCGGCCAGACCCGCAGGCAGACCCGAGGCACCGGCACCCGGTCCATCCGCTTGGTCCAGCACCGTGACGGCCCAGCCCCGCTTTGCCAGGCTGTAGGCCACCGCCGAGCCCGACAAACCCGCACCCACCACCAAGACTTGGCGCAAACCGTCAGCCACGGCTGGGGTTGGCGTTGGCACACACGGCGCTGGGTGCCCGGCTGGCTGTTTCGGCGCTCAGCCACAGCGTGCTGCCCTGCAGGCGCAAGGCGGGTCTTGCACGGCTCAAGGCTGAAAGTGAACGCAAACGCACACGAAAAAGCAAACGCAAATGCAAACGCAAATGCAAAACGTTCAGGTGGCTGCTGGCGGCACGTAGCCTTGGGCGGCGTCGGCACCATCGCCAAAGAAATGATTTTCCATTTGCCGCGCCAGGTACTGGCGGGCGCGCAGGTCGGCCAGGTTCAGGCGGTTCTCGTTGACCAGCATGGTCTGGTGTTTGAGCCAATCGCCCCAGGCCTGCTTGCTCACGCCTTCCCAAATGCGTTTGCCCAAGTCGCCGGGGTAGGGTGGAAAATCAAGTCCCTCTGCTTCTTTGCCGAGTTTGATGCATTGAACGGTGCGTGCCATGGTGTTGTCTTGCCTTGATCTGTCTTAAGAAGCGCTGGTCATACGGATATAGAATTTCTGTATTTCCAGCTGAGTGCGCTTCACACGAGAATGCGGTTTTCATGCGCTTGGCGTGTGGTCTTGCAGGCTGTAAATGTAGCAAGCTTTCAGCAGCCCCCAAGGCCATTGGGTCTCTTTTCTCTCACCCGACACCCCCCTACCGAATCCATACCCCATGAGTGCATTTCTTGAAGAACGCGTGTTGAGCGTCCACCACTGGACCGACCGCCTGTTCAGCTTCACCACCACGCGCGACCAAGCCCTGCGCTTTTCGAACGGCCACTTCACCATGATTGGCCTGCGTGGCGAGAACGGCAAACCGCTGTTGCGCGCCTACTCGATCGCCAGCGCCAACTACGAAGAGCACCTGGAGTTTTTGAGCATCAAGGTGCCCGACGGCCCCTTGACCTCCAAGCTGCAGCACATCCAGGTGGGGGACAGCATCACCGTGGGCCGCAAACCCACGGGCACTTTGCTGATCGACTACCTGTTGCCCGGCAAAAACCTGTACCTCATGGGCACTGGCACCGGATTGGCCCCGTTCATGAGCATCATCCGCGACCCCGAGACCTATGAGCGCTTTGAAAAAGTCATCCTGGTGCACGGCGTGCGCCAAGTCAAGGAGCTGGCCTACCACGACTACATCACGAAAGAGCTGCCCGCTCACGAGTTTTTGGGCGAGATGGTCAGCCAGCAGCTGCTCTACTACCCCACGGTGACCCGCGAGCCCTACAAAAACCAGGGCCGCGTGACCGAGCTCATGGAAAACGGCAAGCTGTTTGCCGACTTGGGCCTGTCCAAGCTCAAGCCTGAAACCGACCGGGTCATGATTTGCGGCAGCCCCGCCATGCTGAAAGACCTCAAGCGCATCTGCGAAGACAGTGGCCTGAAAGAAGGCAACACCAGCACCCCGGGTGCCTTTGTCATCGAGCGGGCGTTTGCCGAGGCCTAAGGCCCGCAAGGCTTTGCGCAACTTTTCACCCACACCTGCGCCAACGCGGGGGCACAATGCCCTCTTGTTTTTGAAGAATCGCCATGAAATTGTCCGCCATTCCCCCCCAACGCTGGATGTTGTTGATCGCCTTGTCGGGCATCGGCATGCTGGTGTTCGGCATGTATTTGCAGCATGTCGTGGGCCTGAACCCCTGCCCCATGTGCATCGTGCAGCGCTACGCGCTGATCGGCGTGGTGCTGCTGGCTTTGATCGGCTGGCGCTTGCGTGGCTGGGCTTTGGCTGCTGCAGGCGTGCTGCTCACGCTGTCGGCCGGTTTTGGTGCTTTCACGGCGGCCCGCCAAAGTTGGCTGCAGTGGTACCCGCCCGAGGTGGTCAACTGCGGGCGCGACTTCTACGGCATGGTCGAAAACTTCCCGCTTAACCGTGCCATTCCCATGATCTTCAAAGGCAGCGGTGATTGCAGCAAGATCGACTGGACCTTTTTAGGCGGCTCGATCGCCAATTGGTCCTTCGTCTGTTTTGTGCTGTTTGGCGTGTTGGGCTTGTGGCTGGCCCTGCAGTCCCGACCCGCTCAGGCCGCATAACTGAGTGGCACCGCTGTGGTGAATTTGAGTTCCTCCATGGCAAAGCTCGAACTCACATCGGACAGCGGCACCTGTTGGATGAGCCGCTTGTACACCTGGTCGTAGGCCGCAATGTCGGGCACCACCACTTTGAGCAGGTAGTCCACATCGCCGCTCATGCGGTGGGCTTCGACGATTTCGGCAATGCCTTGAACAGCGGCGCGAAAATTTTCCAGCCAAGGCATCGCGTGCTCGCGGGTGCGCACCGAGACGAAAACCGTCACGCCCAGGTTCACTTGTTGTCGGTCCACCAAGGCCACCTGGCGGGCCAAGACGCCCAGTTCTTTCAGGCGCTGGACCCGCCGCCAGCAGGGCGTGGCCGTCAGGTGCACGGCGGCGGCCAATTCGTTGATGGGCCAGTCTGCGCGCACTTGCAGCAGCTCAAGCATTTTTCGGTCAATCGCATCCAATTTCTGTTTCATCGCTGGATTGTAGAAAAAAATTCTAAAAAAACCGATGAAGACGGCCTGTTTGGCAATTTAATGCGGGCACAGCTGTGGCAAACTTTTGTTTTTGAAACAACACAGATGCAGTGCATGAAAAAAATCGGTCTGATCGGCGGCATGAGTTGGGAGTCCACCGCACTTTATTACCAGCACATCAACCGCGAGGTGGCGCGGCGGCAAGGCGGTCTGTATTCGGCACCCATGCAGGTGGTGAGCTTGAATTTCCAAGAAATCGCCGACTTGCAAAAACAAGGCGATTGGGACCGCATGACCGAGATCTTGCAAACGGCGGCTCGGCAGTTGACGCGCAGCGGGGCCGAGGCCTTGCTCATCTGTACCAACACCATGCACCGCATCGCGCCCCAAGTGCAAGCGGCCACGCCCGTGCCCTTGCTGCACATTGCCGATGCCACGGCCGACGCGGTGCTGGCTGCAGGTCTGCACCAAGTGGGCTTGCTGGGCACGCGTTTCACCATGGAGCAAGACTTTTTGCGCGCCCATTGGGCCGCCCGTGGCATCGCGTGCTTGGTGCCCGATGAGACGGGCCGTGC
Source organism: Limnohabitans sp. (assembly GCF_044361645.1). GTDB lineage: Bacteria > Pseudomonadota > Gammaproteobacteria > Burkholderiales > Burkholderiaceae_C > Limnohabitans_A. The sequence continues at coordinate 41,985 of NZ_JBIKIL010000011.1, forward strand.
CGAGGTGCACCGCATCATCTTTGAGGAACTGTGCCGGGGCCAGGTGCTGGCGAGCTCGCGGCAAAAGTTGATCGAGCAGGTGCAAGCGCTGGCCGCGCGCGGCGCGCAAGGTGTGATTTTGGGTTGCACCGAGTTGACCATGAGCCTGCAGCCTTTGGACGGCGGTTTGCCTGGCTTTGACACCACGGCACTGCATGCCATGGCGGCCGTGGATTTTTGCCTGTCTTGAAGGAGCCGAGGGCATGTGTCAATTGATGGGCATGAGTTGCAACAACCGCGCCACCACCAGCTTTTCATTCACCGGTTTTTCGGCGCGCGGTGGATTGACCGCCGACCACGTGGATGGCTGGGGCATCGCGTTTTTCGATGGCCAAGGCTGCCGCGTTTTTCAAGACGACCAGCCCGCCAGCCAGTCGCCATTGGCCGACTATGTGCGGCAGCACCCGATCAGATCAAATGTGGTGGTAGCGCATGTCCGCAAAGCCACACAAGGGGATGTGCAAGCGGCCAACTGCCACCCCTTTCAGCGCGAGTGGCTGGGCCGCACTTGGGTGTTTGCTCACAACGGCGACCTGCGCGATGTCGAGTGCCCCAGCGGGTGCCAGGACATGCCTGTTGGCAGCACCGACAGCGAGCGGGCGTTTTGCATCCTCATGCACCGATTGCGTCAGCATTTCAAGGCTTGCCAGCAGCCCCCTTCTTGGACCGAGTTGGCCCCTGTCTTGGCGGACATCACCAACGAGTTGGCCGCGCACGGCAACTTGAACATGTTGCTCAGCGATGGCCAAGCTTTGTATGTGCATTGTTCCACCCATTTGCACCAACTGACGCGGCACCACCCCTTTCCCAAAGCGCATCTGGTGGACCGCGACATGAGCTTGGATTTGGGTCCCCTCAACGCCCCGGGCGATGTGATGACTTTGTTGGCCACCGAACCGCTGACCCTGGATGAGCCTTGGCAAGCTTTGGCCACGGGCGAGTTTCGGGTTTATGTGCAGGGCCAAGAGGTTTGGCGTCAACACAACCCGCAGGCGCGGGCTTTTCCGGTGGCTTGGCCCGATCCGAATTTGAAGAAGCCCCCAGTCGGGCTGCTTGTGCCCTGAGCCAAGCTCAGCGGCAAACACCAAGCCCTGATGTGCTTGTTATTCAAGCCAACACCAGCGCAAAGGCCAGGTTTGAGGCGCGCTCTTGTACACAGCCGGGCCGATGGCGGTGGTTTAATGCCTTTTTTGGATGCAGCACGCCATGACCTCATCAGCCCTTCTCGCGCCCTTTTCAGGCACCGATTCAGCGCTTGCAAAAGAAGGTGCCGCACCCACCGTGAAGGCCCAACAGCGCTTGCGAAAGCGGCTGTTGGCGGGGCACTTGCACGCTGGCAGCCGCCTTGCCCGCCACAAGCTGAGCCTGGTCTTGCAACACCCCAGATCGGATCCATGAGCCATGTTCATTCAAAACACCTGGTACGTGGCCTGTGCGTTGAGCGAACTGCAAGCGCTCGGTGAGCGGCCTTTGGGCCGCACCATTTGCAATCAAAAAATGGCTTTTTTCAAAGGCCCAGACGGCCAAGTGGCCGCTGTGGAAGATTTTTGCCCACACCGGGGCGCACCTTTGTCCTTGGGCAAGGTCTGCCAAGGGCGCTTGCAATGCGGTTACCACGGCTTGGAGATGGGCGTGGATGGCAAAACCGTGCACATGCCCGGCCAGCGCGTGCGCGGTTTCCCGGCCATCAAGGCGTATGCCGTGACCCTGCGTTATGGCTTTGTCTGGGTCTGGCCGGGTGACCAGGCCAAGGCCGATGTGGCCCAAATGCCGGTGTTCGCGTTTTTTGACAACCCGGCATGGGCCTACGGCGGCGGGCTGTACCACGTCAAGGCCGATTACCGATTGATGATCGACAACCTGATGGACTTGACGCACGAGACCTATGTGCACGCGGGCAGCATTGGCCAGCCCGAGATCGACGAGACGCCTTGCGAAACCCGGGTGGAGGGCGACCAGGTCATTTTGCAGCGCCACATGCCAGGCATTCAAGCCCCGCCGTTTTGGCAAATGGCCATGAGCGCCAACGGGCTGGACCCGCAGGCCAAGGTCGACCGCTGGCAAATTTGCCGCTTCACGCCACCCACCCACATCATGATCGACGTGGGCGTGGCCCTGGCGGGCAAAGGCGGCTTTGACGCCGCGCCCGAGCACAAGGCCTACAGCGTGGTGGTGGACTTCATCACGCCCGAGACCGAAACCTCGCATTGGTACCACTGGGGCATGGCGCGCCAGTTCAAGCCGCACGATGCCGAGCTGACCGACAAAATCCGCGCAGGCCAAGGCGGCATCTTCAACGAAGACATGCAGCTGCTGCAATTGCAGCAAGCCAACATCAGCCAGTGGCCTGAGCGCAAGCTGCTCATGCTCAACATCGATTCGGGCGGTGTGCAGTCGCGCCGCATCATCGACCGCTTGTTGGCCGAAGAAAACAACACAGGAGTCACCGCATGAGCACCGCAGACCTGAGCCAGACCCCGATCGCCGCCGATGGCACGTTTGAAGTGCAGCTGCAAAAAAGCGGCCAGACCCTGCCAGTGGGCAAAGACCAGTCCATTTTGAAGGTGCTGCAAGACGCGGGCCACGACGCGCCCTTTTCTTGTTCAGAAGGCATTTGTGGCACTTGCTTGACCCAAGTGCTGGCGGGCACGCCCGACCATTGGGACAGCTACCTCACCCCCGCAGAGCAAGCCAAAGGCGATGTCATCATGGTGTGTTGTTCACGCAGCCAAACGGCACGCTTGGTGTTGGACTTGTGAAGCACCTCAAGGCTTTTAGCCCGGTCCTGAGCCCGAACTGATGGGCCAAGGACGCTTGTGCCCTGGGCTGTCGCCCTCGGCTCAGTGGGGGGTGAGCCACTGCACCGCCAATTCGGTCAACAAAGCCAGTGCGGCCTGCTGGGTCAAAGTGCTGGGGCGTTGCGCGCTGATGGCGGTGGTCAACTGGATGTGCAGGGCCGGTTGCTTCAAGGTCCGCACCGCAAACGCCGAAGGCCGCACCGAGCGCATGACCGCGTTGCGCGGCAAGATGGCATAACCCGCGCCATCGGCCACCAAGTCCAGGATGGCGCTCACGCCGTCGATCTCCAGTGCAATGAGAGGGCGGCAGCCGATGGCCGCCATTTCAGACTCGACATGCATGCGGATCGCGTTGGGGCGGGTGGGAATCACCAGCGGCAAATGGGCCACGTCTTTCAAGGCGATGGGCGGCGGTGGCGGGTCTTCTTGCAAACCCGGCGGTCGCGCCTGCACCAACAGCAACTCTTCTTGCACCAAGGCTGTGTGCGCGATGCCTGGCAAGGGGCTGGGGTTGTAGAGCACGGCAATGTCCAAGCGGCCGTTTTGCAGGTTTTCTTGCATGGCGCTCGACAGGCCTTCGCTGATGGACAGCTGGGCCTCGGGCATCTTGGCGCGAAAAGCCCGGGTCAAAGGCACGGTGAGCACCCGCGCCACGCTGGGCGGCAGGCCCAGCGCCACGCGGCCCGACAGACCGCTGCGCACCCGGCCCAGTTCCTCCCGCGCCCGCTCCACTTGGTGCAAGATGCCTCGGCCATGCTCCAACAGCAGCAGCCCGGCTTGGGTGGGCGTGGCACCGCGCCCATTGCGCACCAGCAGGTTTTGCCGCAGCTCGACTTCGAGCAGGCGCACCTGGCGACTCAGCGCCGGTTGGGCGATGTTCAGGGCCTGGGCGGCCCGGGTGAAGCTGCCCATCTCGGCCACGCGCACAAAGTATTCCAGCTGTTTGAGGTCCATGGGCAGGCTGTAGGAGGGCTTTGGGTGCTTATGATTTTGTCATACCTAAGATTGGGTTATGCAAATTTGTTCTAGCTGCTAGATGGCCAAGTGTCTGTGTGAGGGCAGGGCGAGCCTGCACAATCGGGTCTTGGCAGGGGTCATGGCGAGCCAAGCGCGGCAAGCCAGTGCCTGCGCTGTGTCGGCGTCTGGATCGCCACGCTGCGCGCGCGACGACAGGCTTGAGCTCGGGGCCAAAACCGCCGACCTGCAAGACAGCCACCACTCAGGAGCCAAGCATGAGCCAAAGCAATCCCTTGATCATCGACGTGCACGGCCACTACACCACCGCCCCCAAGGCGCTGGAAGTCTGGCGCAACCGCCAGATTGCGGGCATCCAAGACCCGGCCGCCATGCCCAAAGTGTCTGAGCTCAAAATCAGCGACGACGAGTTGCGCGAAAGCATTGAGCTGAACCAATTGGCCAAGATGAAAGAGCGCGGCTCGGACATCACCCTCTTCAGTCCGCGCGCCAGCTTCATGGCGCACCACATTGGCGACTTCAACGTGTCATCCACCTGGGCGGCGATTTGCAACGAGTTGTGCTACCGCGTGGCGCAACTCTTCCCCGATCACTTTGTGCCGGCCGCCATGCT
>NZ_JBIKIL010000223.1:0-13421 GCF_044361645.1 Limnohabitans sp.
GTGCTGCTGCAAGAGCCGGGCGAGCCGGTGCGCATTGTCAATCCGAGCAGCCTGGACGTGCCCCCCTGGCGGCCCAGCGAGGCCAACGCGCCAGCGCCCCTGCCCGAGAACCAGCAAAGCCTGAACCTGGCCATGCAAGCGGGCTTGGATTTGCGCCTGCAAGACATGCAGGTGCAGATGATGCCCTCGGCGCAGGTGGTGCCCGAGCAGCAGCTCACGGAGGCCGTGCAGCTGAGCCTGAGCGTGGCGCCCGAGCTGCCCGAGAGCTTGGCCATGAGCCCGAACTTGGCCGCGCCTGCGCCCAAGGCACCCACTTTGAATTTGCCCGAGTTGTCTCGCACCTACCAAGGTTTGGGGGCTTTGAACTTGCAGCAAGCGCAGGACAAGCCCATGTTCAGCGGCACGGCCGAGGCGTTCTCTAGCCTGAGCATCACGCTGAGCGATGCGCAAAGCGCCCGCATCGGCCGACAATTCATTGTGGACGCCAGTGGCCGCTTTGAGTTGTATTTTTCTGTGGATGAGTGGCAAAGCCTCAACGGCAAGGTGTTGGTGACCACGCAAGCGCAAAACCCCCTGGGTTTGATGGGCGAGGCGGCCCCGTCGCAATGGCTGTACGTGGACGCTCGCCCCCCAGCGCCCCCCAGCCTGGCGTGGCCCAGTGACGCGTTCACCATGGTAGGCGGGGGCAAGGCGGTCAACCTGAGCGTCTTGCGGGCGGGCCTGGAGGCGTCGTCGCCGGGGGTGTTTGCAGGCAGCGCAGAGCCCAACTCAATCGTCACTTTGGCGTTTACCACGGCAAGCGGCGCGCTCAGCTGGGAGGTCAAGGCAAGCTCAGATGGTGCTTGGCAGTGGGGCCCTCAAAGCGAGGGCGATATCAAGGCGCTCACCTCGGCCCTGGGCAGCGGGGATGTGAGTGTCGTTGCGCGGGCCACCGATGATATGGACAACACCAGCGATTCCAGTGAGCTGTTGCAGGGGGTGTTTGATGCACAGCCTCCGCAGGCGCCCGACCTGAGCACCTCCGATGTGGGCCGTCTGGTGCGGGTAGGCGAGGTGGACTACCCGGTCATCAACAAACGGTTTTTGGACCCCGCTTTGTTTGCCAACCAGTTTGCTGGCACTGCCGAGGGGGGCAGTGTGCAAACGCTCACGCTCACCGATGGCAATGGCAAGCTCGTGGAGCTGAGCCACCTGGACCACCCCTCGCTCAAGGCCGATGCCACGGGCGGCTGGAGCCTGAGCCTGAGCGGCACGCGCTGGCGTGCGCTCAACCTCAAGGAAGGCGATCTTTTGCGCGTGAGCGTGCGCAGCACCGATGCGGCGGGCAACACCACCGAGGGCGCCGATCTTCGCCTGTACTTTGACATCACCGAGCCGGGCGTGCCCACCTTGGTCTTGCCAGAGCTGGGGCGCAGCATCGATGGCAACACGGTGTACAACAAAGAGGCGCTGGACGCAGGCAAGGGCTTCAGTGGGCGGGCAGAAAAAGACAGCTGGGTGACCCTCACCCTGACGGATGCGCAAAGCCATGCCGTGCAGGTCAAGCTGCAGGCGAACGCGCAAGGGGAATGGGCCTACGTGCCAACGGCACAAAACTGGGCCGACTGGGCGGCCCAGAGCCAGTTGTCCGAGGGCTTGTTGCGCGTGCAAGTGCAGGCGCAAGATGCGGCGGGCAACGACAGCCAGGCGAGCAACGAGCGCAACTTGTACTACGACATCTCGCCCCCTTGGGTCTCGGCCATTGATGCGCCCGAGGACAAGGTGACGGTGCAAGGCGAGCACGTCATCAATCGCCAGGGCGTGTTCAACGCCAAAGCCTTCACGGGCAAAGCGGAGGCGGGCAGCACAGTGACGCTCATGGTCCAGGGCGCGCCAAACGCCGACGGCAGCGAGGGCCTGACGCTGACAGGGCAGGCGGTGGCCGATGCCAATGGGGTTTGGTCCATCGCTTTCAGCGAGTCTCGCATGCTCGGCTTGGCCGATGGTGTGCTGGTGGTTCGGGCCATGGCCACCGATGCGGCCGGTAACGTGGGGGACTTGCACGTCCCCAGCCAAGTCATGTCCTTGCGCAAGACGCTGCCGCCACCGGTCCTGGAGGGCAGTTTGATGCTGGATGCGGTCAGCGACAGCGTCAACACCTTTGCTTCTGGCAACGCCGGCTTTGACCCCAGCACCGCCGCTGACCAGATCACCCGCGTCCCCAAGCCCAGCCTCAAAGGCCGCGCGGGGGCCAACCAGACCGTGCTGCTGTGGGTGGACAGTGACGGGGATGGTCAGTTGGACAGCAACGAAGAGAGCAGCCGCGTGAGCGTGCAAGCGAACGCCGATGGCTGGTTTTTGGCCACAGTCCCCGCCAACTTGAGCGATGGCAGGTACACCTACACCGCTGTCACGGTGGATGCGTGGGGCAACACCGCCAACTGGGGGGCGAGCATCAACGACGCCAGCAAGGCGCGCCAGTTGAGCTTGACCATCGATACGCAAGCGCTGGGGCTGACGCTGGACACGGTGGCGGGCGATGACCGCATCACCGATGTGGAGCTGAACACCTCGGGCGTGACGCTCAGCGGCCGGGCCGAGGCGGTAGCCGTAGTGCAGGTGCAGGTGCGCCAAGCGGGGCAGCTGCTGTGGACCTACGGCCAGGATGGCACGCTCAAGGCCAATGCGCAAGGCGTGTGGAGTGTGAGCAACTTTGGACAAAACATCGAATTGGTCAATGGCATGCTGGAGATCAGCGTGCGCCAGATCGATCTGGCGGGCAACGTGCAGACGCTTGCGCCCAAGAGCGTGCCTGTGCGGGTCACGCCGCTGGGGCCGGTGGGCTTTGTCAAATTGGACGATGCCAGCAACAGCAACCTCAAAACCGACACGGTCACCAACGACAACACCCCAAAGATCGTTGGCAGCGGCCCTGAGGGCAGCAATTTGGAGGTGAGCATCTACGAGGAGGGCGAGCTTTTGGCGACAACGCCCTTGGTGGGGGGCGCGTTTGCGTGGCGCGCCGCCACGGCCTTGAGCGAAGGTCCGCACAGTTTGACCTTCAAGGTGCGCGACACCCTCACGGGCAGCGAAAGCGCTCAAGCAAGCGCGTTGACGGTCACCATCGACACGCTGGTAGAGGCCCCCGGCATTGACGTGGTGGCGCTTGATGATTTCATCAACGCGGCCGAGTTTGCCGCCGGGGTGAAGCTCAGCGGCACCATGGAGGCCAACGCCGCCATCACCCTCAAACTGTCAGCGGGGGGCACCGAGTTGACCGTGCCCTCGACCGGCATCACGATGCAAACCGTGGGCGGTGTCAGCAGGTGGGAGTACAGCCTGGATGCAGCCACGGCCAATTTGTTGGGCGATGGGGTCATCACGGCGAAGCTCACGCAGCGGGACGTGGCGGGCAACGACAGCGCCTTGTTGGCAAACCAGGCGGGCGTTGGCAGCCGCAGCTTCACCTTGAACCGCAGTTTGCTGTCCGCGCCCACCTTGTTGGACCTGAATGCCGATGACGACACGGGGCTCAGCAACCAAGACAACGTGACCAATAAGAACGTGGTGCGCCTGAGCACAACGGTGACGCAGGCGGACCTGGCGGTGACGGTGTTTGACGACATCAACCGCGATGGGCTTTACACCCAAGACGTGGACCGCATTTTGGGCACGGCCACATCGAGTGCGGCGGGGGAGCTCACATTTAATTTGACTTTGAGCAAGGGCGAGGTCAAGGTCAACGCAGAAGACGTCGAGGTCGTGGAAGGGGTTTACAACCTGCGCACGTTTGCCAAAGACACGCTGGGCCGCGAGTCCTCGAACAGCGCGGCCTTGACGCTGACGGTGGACCAGCAAGTGGCGGCTGTGACCGGTGTGCGGGTGGCGCTGGACAACAAGATCAACGGCTTGGAGAAAACCAGCGGCACCAGCGTCACAGGCCAAGGCGAGGCGCGCGGCCAAGTGACGCTGGCGTTTTACGCGGGCGAGACCCTCAAGCTGACCAAGAGCGCCATCACCATAGGCGGCGATGGCTCTTGGAGCACGTCTTTGAGCGCGGCCGATGTGCTCGCTTTGGGTGATGAGGATGGCACCTTCACTGTGCGGGCGGTGCAAACCGACCGCGCGGGCAACGTGGCAAGCGCCACCAGCCAGACTTTTGTACTGGACACCCAAGGCCCGCGGGCACCCACAGGCAGCGAGCTGACCGCAGCGCAAAATCTGAACAGCACAGGCCCTTGGCGCGACGGCATCACCTGGGGTGACTTGTACACATACAACACCACCACAGGCCTGTACACGGCCAACACGCTGACCGTGCGCGTGGCCTTGCCCACTGTGGTGGCCAATGGGGGCAATGTGGCGCAGGAAGGGGACTTGCTCAGTTTGCAGTGGGGCTCGTTGCGGGTGAGCACCTCGCTGCTGGGCGAGCCACTGCGCATCACGCAGGCCGACTTGGAGCGGGGGTACGCACAAGTGCAAATCGCGGGCAGCGCCGTGGATGCGGCGGGCGTGTACAGCGGGCTGAACGTGACGGCGCAGCTGAGCGATGCGGCGGGCAACGCCAGCAGCCCCTACGTGGTGCTCAGCGACATCAACGTGCCGCTGACCGCCCGGCCCCCAACGCTCAGTTTGGACAATGCATTGCAAAACCTGGCCAATCCGGGCGACAGCACGTGGTACAGCCGAAACAGTTTCTTTGGCAAGGCGGGTTTCAAAAGCTTTGCCTTCAGCGGCAGCGCCGAGCCCGGCTCGTCGGTGGAGGTGGGCTATACAGACGGCACGCAAACGTGGCGCACTTTGAGCCGCGTGGTGGCGGACGCCGACAATGGCCAGTGGTTATTGGTCAGCACGATGCCCCAGAGCATGCCTGATGGCACATACGGCATGCAGGCCCGCATCTTTGTGCGGGAGCAGTACCTCTACAGTGACCTGTCCAGACTGCAATTGGACACCGCAGCGCCTGCAAGTGCGGTGGTTGTCCAAACCGATGCCACCTTGGGGGGGGATGGTTATGTGAACGCGGCCGAGCGCCAAGGCAGTGTGGCTTTGGGCGGCACGGCCGAGTCCTGGGCTCGGATCTCGGTGCAGCTGCTCAACACCAGCACGAACGTGCAGGGCAGTGTGCTGCAAGTGCGCGCTGACGCCTTGGGCAACTGGAGCCGGCCTTTGGGGGTGGTGGACTGGGGCCAAGTGGGGGAGGGGCGCATAGAGGTGCGTGTGTGGCAAACCGATTTGGCGGGCAACAGCTCTTTGGTGCAAAACGGCGCAGGTCAAATCGAGGGCCAAGTGCTGCGCACGGTGTTTTATGACGCCAGTGTGGCCTTGCCCGGCTTGAACGACATCAGTCTGGACAATTATGTCAACGCCACAGAGGCGCTCAGCTCCTTGGTGTTGTCGGGGCGGGGCGAGCCGGGGGCGGTCTACACCTTGCAGCTCAGGGGCAGTGAGCAATCCCTGGGTGCCCAAACGGGTGAGGTCAATTCGGACGGAACATGGTCGCTGGAGCTGAGCCAAACGGATGTGGCCAAGCTGGGCAGCGGCTCGGTCAGCGTGACGCTGAGCCAGAGGGACATAGCGGGCAACCCATCGGGCATATTGCAAAAGACCTTTGTCATTGACAAGGACATTGCCCCCCCCACGCTGGACGCGAAGGTGGCGGGGGACGACGCCATCAACGCCCGAGAAAAGGACGCGGGCGTGCAACTGGCGGGCACGGGCGAGGTGGGCGCTACGGTGCGCATTGTGTTGGGTGCCGACTTGGCCAATGCGGCCAGCTTGGCAAAAACCTTTGATGCGGTGGTGGGCGGCAATGGGCGCTACAGCCTGAACCTGAGCGCCGGCGATCTGTTCGGTTTGGCTGACGGCCCGCTGCAAGTGCAGCTGACACAAAAGGACCTCGCAGGCAACGTCTCCGGGCCCGGCTACCCCAACTTGGAGCGCATCTTGACGCTCAAGGCCACCCCGCTTGCCTCAGGCGTCACGCTGGAGGCAGTCAGCGCAGACAACAGCGTCAGCCTGAGTGAGCAAAATCAAACCCTCACGCTGCAGGGCACCAGCCCCGCGCAGACGGCTGTGCGGGTGCGCCTAGAGGGCCTGAAGGGCACGCTGGAGTTGAGCGCTGCCCCCGGCAGCACCAGCGGGGTGTGGTCTTTGGGCCTGAGCCCAACGCAAATGCAGACCCTGGGCAGTGGACAAGTGCGCTTGCTGGTGTGGGCCGAAGATGCGGTGGGCAACAGCACGTCGGTGCTCACGAAGAGCGTGGTGCTGGAGGGCGCGGTGCCTGCACCCTTGCTCAATGCGGTGGCCTCAGACGGCACGATCAACAGCGCCGAGGCCAGCGCCAGTGCGGGCGTCGCGCTCACGGGCAAGGGGCTAGTGGGGCATGTGGTCACGCTCAGGCTGACGGGCGCTTTGGGTCACACCCTGGAGCTGGCTGCGGTGGTGGGCAGCGACGGCAACTGGCGCACGCAGGCGCTGACCCAAGGCAACGTGCAGAGCTTGGGTGAGGGCAGCGTGACGGTGGTGATGCGCCAGACCGATACGAGCAAACCGGCCTCCGATCCGGACCGCAACTCGGTGGACATTGCCACCACGTTTGGCATTGACACGCTGGCGCCTTGGTTGCCCACACCGGGCACGACTGCGTTCATTCAGGCCGACGCGTACAACCGCAACAACAGCGCTGCCAAAGACGGCATCACCCTGCAAGAGGCCAATGCGGGCGTGACGCTGGCCATTCCTGTGCGCGACGCCAGTGGCAACTTGAACATCCAAGCGGGCGACACGATCAAGCTGTACTGGGGCGGCACAGTGCTCGATCGCTTATTGACAGCGCAGGACATAGACAGCATTGGTGAGCGCTATGTTTTTTACATGAACGTGCCGCCCACAGTCATCGCCCAACAGGGCTCGGGCACCTTGCAAGTCAAGGTGGTGTACGCAGATGCGGCGGGCAACCAAAGCGCAGAGCTGATGCTGATCAACAGCTTGAGGGCTGAGACCCCGCCGCCTGCGCCCTTGCTCAACACGGTGGGTGGCGACGGTTTCATCAACCAGGCGGAGTACCTGAGCTTGGGTGCGGGCGGCACCATCAGCGTCAGCGGCACCACGGCCAGCACAGAAGGGGCTGTGGAGGTGGTGCTGAGCAACAACAAGTTGGGGGCAGAGCGGCGCGAGTTGAGCTTCAACAGCGTGAGCATCAACAGCTCCAGCGCCTGGCAGGTGTTGCTCAATGCGGTGGATTTGGACAACTTGGGCGAGGGCCCGATCGCGGTGCGCGCCACCTTTGTGCGCAGCTCGGATGGGGCCAGGTCGCCGGTGGCTGCGGGCAGCTTTGCGTTTGACAAAACGCTGCCCGACGCGCCAAGCGCCGAGAACATGACAAAGGCCAACGAGGCCAACGCGGTGTCTGAGCTGGCCGGTGGCCTGATCCGCAACAACGACAACTTGGCCCTGGACAAGCAAACCATCAGCGAGGCGGCGCAAACGGTGCAGGTGCGGGTGGCCTTGGCGGCCAATGCCCAGGCGGGTGACAAAGTCACCTTGTTGTGGGGCTCGCTGGAGGCCACGGTCAGCGCCTTGGTCAGCACCGAAGACCTCAGCAAAGGCTATGTGAGCGTGTTCGTTCCCGCCTCTGTCATCACCGCCGTGGGCGACAGCAATGCCTTGGAGGTGAGCGCCTACTTGACCGATACGGCGGGCAACCAAGGGCCCACGCAAACGGTGTGGACGGGCAAAGTCGATGCGGTGCCTGCGGCGCCGACGCTGGCAGTCTTGCGCTTTGGCGAGTGGCTCAATGTGAACGAATCGAGGCTCGCAGGGGGGTGGGTGATTGAGGGTACCCGGGCCAATCTGGCCCAAGTGCGGCTGAGCCTGACAGGCTCGGGCGGGCACCTTATCTCCAAGACGGTGGCCGCTGGTGGCACGGCTTGGTCGGTGGCCTTGACGGCAAGTGAGGCGGAGCAACTGGGAGATGGCCTTGTCAGCATCAGGGTGGTGCAACTGGACAGCACCAACAACCCCTCGGCGGTCACGCGGGGGTCGTTCCAAATTGATTTGACCCCGCCTGAGCCGCCGGTGGTCAACGCCGTGGCCGACCTGACCTATGCCCAAACCCAAGCGGGCACCGTGGTCACGGGGCGTGCCGAGGCGGGGGCCAACGTGAGTGTGAGGTTTGAGCGAGGCGCCAACGCCATTGTTCGCACGGCCGTGGCCAATGGCCAAGGCGAGTGGGCGGTGCGCCTGGAGAGTGGCGACTTTGACAGCCTGGCGGCCAACGATGCGACGGGCAAAGTGACGGTGCTTGCGAGGCAGGCGGACCAGGCCGACAACGCGTCCGACCCCTCCGCGAGTGTGGGATTTGACTACAGCACGGTGGAGATCACCCCGCCCAGCTTTGCGGCTGCGACGGGTTTGAGCCTTGGAGACGGCGCTCCCGACACGGTGATCAACCTGGCCGATGTGGACTATGCCAACAACAAGCCCTTGGTGATCAGCGGCACTGCCAGTGCCAATTTGACGGTCAAGCTGACGATCACCGTTGCGGGCAGGCCCAGCACCTTCAGCGTGCCCGTGGACGCGCAAGCTCAGTGGAGCTTGAGCCTGAGCCAAGAGCAGTTCAACGCGCTGGGCCAAGGCGCAGCCAGCGTCGTTGCGAGCACCCAGCAACGGGTCAACGACCAGGTTAAAAACGAGTCGATCAACCAGGTGCTGAGTTTGGGCGGGGGTGCCACCAGCTTCATCATCGACACGGTGGCCCCGACCTGGACGGCCACCCAAATTCTGGGAACGGGTTTGAACGGCAACGCCAAGGCAGGCGATGTGCTCCAGGTGCGGCTCTCGGCCAGCGAGGCCTTGCTCATCGAGGGTGCGCCCTCGGTGACATTGAGTGGTTTTGGGACCGATGGAACGGGCACCCGCACAGCCACCTATGACGCAGGCGCCAGTGCTGCCTTGGGGGCCAGTCGGGTGGTGCTGAGCTACGCGGTGCAAGCGGGCGACCAAGTCAACGCAGGGGCCGTGCGGGTGGGGGCCTTGGTGCTGGGGGCGGGCGGGCTTGTGCGCGACATTGCGGGCAACACGGCGCTGCTCAATTTGGCGAGCAAGGCCAGCGACAGCGTGCAGGTGGACACGGTGGCGCCCGGCACGCCCAGCTCGCTGAGTGTGCCGGCGTTGACGGACGACCCCGCCAACGCGCTGGACGGTGGCACTTGGATCAACCTGGCAGAGGCGAACGCCACGGTGGCCGTGCGGGTGGGTCTGAGTGGCACGGGCGCGGTGGCGGGTGACACCTTGGAGTTGCAGTGGATCAGGGTGCGAGACGAGAATGACCGCACTTTAGACGTGTTGCCTGACAGGCCCTACACCTTGGTGCTGTCCAGTGTGGACATCGACACTGGGCAGGCGAGCCTGCAAGTGCCTGTCGGTGTGATTGGTTTGATGCAGGGCAAGGTGGCCATTCGGGTGCGGCTGCAAGACCGCTCGGGCAACGTGTCGGCCTATACCGAAGATGTGTTGGCCGATGTGGACACCTTGGTGCCTGCAGCGCTGAGTGTGAACACGTGGATGGTGGACGACAGAATCAACCAAGCCGAGTCCACTGCGGTGACCGCATTGACTGGGCGGGGTGCTGAGGCTGGGGCCAGCGTGCAAGCGCGCGTGGTGCAGGGGGGCAGCACGTACGAGTTGTCGGCGAGCGACATCACGGTGCACGCCACAGATGGCACGTGGAGCCTGAGCACAGCCAGCCTGCAGGGCTTGGTGTCGACGCTGGCCGATGGCGCGTTCAGTGTGGAGGTGCGGCAACTCGATGCGCGGGGCAACCCGGGCAACTGGCTGAGCAGCAGTTACTACAAAGACACCAGCCCCCCCAGTGAGCCCGGAGCGCCGCAAATTGCGCTGGCTGCGGACGGTTGGATCAACGCGGCGGATGCGCAAAGCCTGCGCATCGTGGTGAGTCTGGCGGGCACAGGAGCCGAAGTGGGCGACACGGTGCGCGTGCTGGGGCTGCCCCGCACGCTGAGCCAAACGATCACCAGCGCAGACATTGCCAATGGCCGGATCACGCTCGCGCCTGAGGCCAGCCAGCTGCTGCAAGCCCAGGGTGCCGATGCGCTGACGGGGCTGCAGGTGGTCGCTCAAATTGAAGACCGAGGGGGCAACGTCTCGGCACCCTCGCAGTCGCTGGTGACGGGGCTAGACACGAACGTGGCGATGCCCACGGTGGACCTGAACGCTTTGACCGATGGGGTGGTTGGCAACGAGGCCAACAGTGCCCAAAACTTCACAGGCGCGGGCATTGAGCGTGGCGCGACCGTGGAGATACGGATCACGGGCAGCAGCGGCAAAACCTTGTTGGTGGTGCCCTCTGTGGGTGCCGACGGCAGGTACACAGGCAGCTTGTCGGCGGGTGACTTCAAAACCTTGGGTGAGGGGGCGGCCAGTTACAGCGTGCAGCAAACGGACCGAGCGGGCAACGTGTCGCAGGCCAATACGGGCGCATTTGACATCACGCTGACCACGCCCGAGCCGGTGTTGGGGGACTTTGCGGGGGACAACGTGGTGGGCCTGCGCGCCAGCGACAACCAAAGGGAGTGGGAAAACACGCAAGTGTTGAGTGGCTCGGCCTTGGCTTTGGCGCAGGTGAGTGTGCAGTTGTGGGTGCGGGGGGGTACAAGTGCGGTGAGAAGTTTGAGTGCGACGGCCGACACGAGCGGCTTGTGGGCGCTGAACATCGAGAAAGCTGACTTTGAGGCACTGCAAACGGCTGCGGGCGGGGCGGCCAACTTTGAAGCCTACTTCTTGGCCAGGGCGACGCTGGGCGGGAGTGACTCGAACGCGGTGACGCAGAGCTTCAAGGTCTCGACAAGCGCGCCGACACTGAGCAACGAGGTGAGCCGCTTTGATGCGAACGGGGACGGGGCGAACAACGACGGCTTGCAGATCACGTTCAGCGAGTTGGTGCGGGTGCAGGACTTGAGCAGTTTGACGGCTGCAAGCTTCACGACGACCAAGAGCTGGGGGACGGGGGCGAGGATAGAGCCGGTAGGTTCAAGCAGTGTGAACGGGGTGCAGTTTGCCAGCAGGTACAGGATTTACCTGGGGTCGGACACGAGCTTGACGGCAAGCGATGTGGTGGGGGTGGTGCAGAGCAAGATTGTGAACGTGGGCGGCAACACGGCGGCTGAGGCGCAGAGCTTCACGGTGCCTGATTTGGCGGTGCCGGGTCGCCCAACGCCACAGTTATTCGTGGCAACCGACAACATAGTCAACGCAGCCGAGGTCAACAGCACCGTGGTGAGCTACACCTTTTCAGCCGCAGCAGCGGGCCATTCGCTGAATCTCTACATCGATGGCGCGTTATTGCGCAATGTGGCTTTGACAGCGGGCGCTACCAGTGCCGCATTATCGATCGCTCAGTCAGATTGGGGCGGCGATGGCACACATGTTGTAACCACCCAGTACATCGTTAACAACACACAAACGGGGCTCAAACAAACGGGGCTTTTTAGTTTTCCTAAAACCGTCACAGTAGACACTTCCTTGGCGCAAGGCTTGGCCAGTATGTCGTTGATCTCGGACAACGCTTCACAGGGATCCTCCGCTGGCGGAGGCGATGTGATTCGTCTGGTGTTCAATGAATCCGTTGCCATCACCTCTGCCAGTCTGCCAAGCTCGGTATTCGGCACAGGCGCCACAGTCAGTAGCCCCACCGCGGCATATACCAATGGCACCAGCAGCACTTGGGACGTCACTCTGGGGACCAATGCCACCCTTTCGGGTGCTTCACGCAGCTTCACTTTCAACAACGTGACCGATGCCGCTGGCAACCGTGGCACGGTGGCAGTGGAGACCCCTGCCGATCAGAACCCTGCCGACCCATACAACTCGCCGGTCAGTTTGCGCATCGTCAACGTGGCCACCAACAATGTGATCGACAACGTTGAAATGCTCAGCACGCGCAGCGTTTCTATCAATTTGCTGGGGGCAAAAACGAACGATGTGATTAAGCTTTACATGGACGGGCAACTGGTAGGCAGCAAAAGGCTGCTCAGTAATGAGTTGAGTGTGGTCAATGTGTCGCTGGACGGTAATGCATCTTGGGGTGGTGATGGCACACGCTCCATCACGGCCACCCTTCAAACAGACGGCACCCCCACGGTGATCAATTCGGATGTGCGTAAGGTGTATGTTTCTGCCGAAAGCAATCACTGGGCCAGCATCAATGGCGTCATATGGTTTGACCCTGATGCCATCAATACTGAATTGGGCAGTCGAATTGCCAGTTGGACAGACTCGTCGGGTCGCAGCATCAATGCCACGCAAGCCACGCTCAGTGCGCAACCCATCTTGGTACGCAATACAAACGGGTCACAGTCTTTGTATTTTGCTACGGCGTCGGGTTCGCGCTTGCTGTTTAACGACACCAACACCGTAGGCAATGCCAATGGCCTCTTGCCCAATACAGCCGACTCCATCACGTTAATTTCAAGCATGCAGGTGTACGGGCAAGCGACTTGGCCATTTGCCTGGGGCATTTCAGAAGGCGGCGCTCGGAAACCGGGGTCAGGTGGAGTGGGTTGGGGTATGGCCCCAACCAGAAATGGAGATGGCACAACCCAAGTCATGGCCTGGGACAATATTGGAGGTCTCATAGGCGATATTCAGGTCAACAACAGTCTTTCGTACAACCAGTGGCTGGTCTATACAGGACAAGTTCTGAACAACAACGGAAGTAGTTTTGTGTCGCAAATGTACGGCAACGGTTTCTTGCTGGGTTCGAGGTCCGACACGGGCTTTATCAGCCTAGAGTCACCCATTGCAACCATCGGCGGTGTCTTCCCCAGCAACCCAAGTGTCACGGCCATTTTGGGCGATCAAATTGTGACAGCGCAGTACTTGAACAATGCTGCAAGGCAGGAAATCGAGGCTTACACCGCAATCAAGTATGGCCAAGGTGTGAATACGGTGTATCGAAATGACAATATTTACAACTTGAGTGTGGGGGCCGTGGCTGGGACCATGATTGATGACCGTTTAGATCTGACCGGCACCATCAAAAATGACGCAGTGACCACCGCAGGCGCCGACTTTGTCAACACCGGCTCAGGCAACGACACGGTCAGAGCCAAAGACCTGAATTTCCGCACGCTGGACGGTGGTTTGGGCCGTGATGTCTTTGCCTTACACGCTGATTACACGGGGAGTTCGAGCATCGTGCTGGCCGACTTTGTCAGCAACTCACGCGGCATGTCGGGCAACAGCGCAGCCGATATCCGGGTGAATGCGGCAGGCTTTCACAAGCTGCAAGGCTTTGAGGTGATCGACACATCCTTGAGCACCGAACGCCAAGTGCTGACGGTGGACGCCGAAGATGTGAACCAGTTGTCCGAGACCAACACCTTAGAGGTCAAGCTCGGTGCCAACGATGTGCTGAACGT
>NZ_JBIKIL010000110.1:0-13412 GCF_044361645.1 Limnohabitans sp.
GGAATTTGAGCCTCAACAGCTCTCTCTCCTCTGAAAAACGTTGGGACACTACTGACTGCTCCTATGTAGTTATTAAATTGACATGTGTTCTTGGAGACGATTGTCATTGCCAATGCGGAGGACTCTATTCGTATTAAAGTTGCAAGGTTTAGTGACGATTACTGATGATTGTCATTGAACTTATGCCAACCTATGAAAAGCCGCCTTCAACTTTCTTTAATGTGGTCTGCTGTGTTCATGCTCGGAGGGTGTGCATCCGTTTTGAACGATTCACATCAAACCTTGACTGTGCGAACAGACTGTACGCGGGTGGTTTTGAATAGCTCATGCAGTGCAGCTGTTGGGGGAAGAACTTTCAATTTTGAAACCCCGGCCCGCTTGACCGTTCCCAGAACTACTGAGCCCCTTTACATTAACTGCCGTGGTGGGTTGCTCGCTGGTGCAAGCACCGATGTCCGGCCAGGTCTCTCGACAGGCTTTCTCGGTAATGTCATTGCAGGGGGTGCAGTCGGTGTTGTCATCGACTTGAACACACGTCGAGCTTTTGCTTATCCAAGCGCGATCAACATCGTCATGCCTATTTGTCATTTCTTATAGGCACCAGAATCATCGCCATGCACCTCCCAAAACTGCTTCGTACCTTCCAGTGGCTTATTGCATTCATCGGTGTGTCTTTACTGGCCTCGTGCGGTGGCGGAGGTGGTTGTAATGCCAGTGGTTTTGCTTTTGGAGGTCTTGTCGGCGAAATTTGCAAGAACAATCAAGCCTCTGTCTCCACAGTCATTTCAGGTGTGGCTGCTGGTGGTTCACCCATCATTGGCAATGTGGAGGTAACGGACAAGTTTGGAAGCCAGAGAGGCACGCAAATCAAGGATGATGGCACATACCAAGTGGATGTGAATGGCATGACAGGGCCGTTCATTGTCAAGGCGATAGGCACCATTGCCGGTGTATCAGTCACTTATTACTCTGCTGCAACCCAAGCCGATGTTGGCGGCACGATCAATGTGACGCCGTTCACTGATCTGCTTTTGTCAAGCATTGCAGGTAAGTTTGTGAGTTTGTATTTGGCAGACGAATCAAATATTCCCACATTGGCGGCTTCGCTTACGGATGCAAAAATTCGTGAAGTTCAAGAAACACTTTTTGCAAAACTCAGGCCCGTTTTGATTCAGCTTGGAGTTACTGAGACCATTGACCTGATTCGCACCCTTTTCAAGGCCGATCATTCTGGTTTGGATGCCTTGATGGATTTGGTCAAAGTGGAATACGACGTCGACACTTCTGTCGCTGCACTGCGCAATCTGATCACGCAAGACAAAATGGCACTCATTGATGTGACACGGCCCATCACATCAACGCCTATTCCTGTAGAAAACATGGTTGGTATCAGCATCTCTACAGCTGGCGATGTTCAGGCCATCGGTGAAGTGCTGAGTAAGCTGGAAAACCTTTTTTCTAGGCAATTACCGACCTCTAAACAGGTGGCTGACAGCGGCATATTTGATACCTCCGAAAATTTCATCTTGAACGGTGAGTCTTTTCAGCAGTTCGCTGACGAAATCAGTTCAGATCTGGATCTTGTGGGCGCGAGTTTCACGAGTTGGTCCCTTTTGCAGATCAGTTCTAGCCAAGCGACAACCCTGGTCAGGATTGGTTACAAAACACGCAGCGAGTTTGCAGCAGATTCCGAGCGCTTGGAGTTAAGCAAAATAGCCGGCATCTGGAGAATCAGCGGTAATGCTCAAATTGCTAGCGTTGAGTTTAAAAATGAGCATGAACTGACTTTGTCGGTGACCAACCAGTTGGTCAATCGTTCTCAACCCAGAATCCGAAACGGCATTCGTTTCGATGTCTCTCCTTTTGCTTACAACAACAGCGGAAAAAACAATCCGCGCATCGCACAAGCAGAAATCACGGGCCTGGGTTTCCTAAACCCACTTCTATTGACGACCAATATCTATGATGATTTCATGTCAATTTCATCGCCAGCTTTGACTGATGGCAACGGCTTTTGGGATTGCGCCAGTGCGGTGCTTCAAGAGGCTTTCTTGCCGTGCCTTGATGTGCCCAAAGTCAAGTTGACGCAGCCGTACAACATCGTATTCGAAGATGCGCAGGGTCAGTCATTGAACGGCGCTGGATACAAGGTGCCGGTTGATCGAGTTCCAAAGGACTACGCCGAGTTGTCAGCGAGCATGTTCGTAAATGTCACGTCCATCAAAATAAATGGTTCTCCCGTGACTTCAACTTCCTTTGGTCCGAATCAGAGTATGCGAGTTGATTTCACGATGCCTGATGGTTTGCAGATTGATGGCGCATACATCCAAGCGGTTGGTTTCAATGGAGACACCATCAGGGAATATTATTCCTTGCCCAAAGGGGCGACATCGGCCGTTTTCGGCTGGGGTGACGTGATGAGAAACACAACCGTGTCTCAAATCCGTATTCGAGTTGCAGGCTACAACCGAGCAGGACAAAAATTTGTGACGGTTGTTTATATTGACTTAGAGTCAAACTGATCAAACCCAGCCCTGTCGCCAAACCCCGTCATCCTGCAGTTCACGCCATGCGATGACCTGAACAGCCTTGGAAAACACCGCCTCGAGTTCCACTCTCTCGATCGGATCGGTGGGCAACTCGGGTTGGATCACCCGGCTGACCAAAAAGTGTTTTTGCTTGGCCACCGGTTTGACTGCGGTCCACTTGCTCAGCAGCAGTTTTTTGGGGTTGAGGGGGTTCATGCGTTGCGGTCCTCAGCGGCTGTTTTGCATTTCGCGCGCCACCGCTTCGGCCAAGTCAATCACCGCCATGGCGTAGTAACTGCTCCAGTTGTAGCGGGTGATGGTGTAGAAGTTTTCTGTACCGGCCACGTAGCTGGGGGCATCGGGTCCATTGAGCAGTTCGATCAAGGCCAGTGGGCCGGTGTGCTGCAGCGCGTCGCCTGACAAGCTGGCGCCCTTGCTGACAAAGTTGGCCACGCTGAAGGTGGGCAAGATGTCGGGGGCCATCAGGCTGTCCATGTCGGTTTGGCCCGGGGTGAGGGTCACGGGGTAGTGCGTGGGCATGCCGGGCCGCCAGCCAAAGGCTTTGAAGTAGTTGGCCACCGAGCCGATGGCATCTTGGGGGCTGCCAAACAAGTCGATGCGGCCATTGCCATCAAAGTCCACCGCGTGGCGCGCCCAGCTCGAGGGCATGAATTGCGGCAGGCCCATGGCGCCTGCGTAGCTGCCCCGAATGCCCTGGGGGTCGGTGCCGTTGCGCCAGTTGAGCAAGAGAAATTGTTCCAACTCGCCTTTGAAAAAGCTTTCTCTGGCAGCGGCTCTCGGGTGCGCCGCCGGAAAGTGGAAAGCCAAAGTGGCCAAGGCATCGATGACGCGGAAATTGCCCGTGTATTGGCCGTAAAAAGTTTCCACGCCAATGATGGCCACCACCACCGAGGCGGGCACGCCGTATTCGCGCTCAGCACGTTTGAGTGCGCTGTGGTGGGTTTGCCAAAAACGCAATCCGGCCTGGATGCGTTGCGGCTCAATGAAGCGGGCGCGGTAAGCGGCCCAATTTTTGGCGGCAGGGTTGCTGGGGGGCAAAACCAGGCGCTCGACCGAGGGCAAGCGACGGGCTTGGCCTAGCTGCTTGCGCACCCATTGTGGGTCCAGTTGCAAGCGCTCAGCGGCTTGGTTTGACCAATCCACGGCGGCACTCGAGGCGCTGAAAAATGTGCCTGCAGTGTTTGCCACGGCCGATTTGGCGCTGCTTTTTGCAGCGCCGCTTGCTGCTTGAGCAGCTGGGCTTGCCTTGGCTTTTGGGCGTTGGGGTTGGGCTGCCTTGGTGGGGGAGGCGGGTTCAGTTTGAGCCCCTGTGGCCTTGGGGCAAAAAGCGATCAAAAGCAGCGACAAAGCCAAGGGCGTCCAGCCTTTGAAAAAGGCGCTTGGCGCGAGGGGAGAGAAAACTGGGTGCATGGGTTGACCAGTTTAAACGCCGCGCCACCACGCTCGGGGCTCAGAATTGTGATCGACCCCGTGATAAGCTGGAACCCACAAAATCAAAGCCACCCAACAAAACCATCGGCCTCTAGGCTGAGACCATTCGGGAAGACAAGACCATGGGCGCGACAGGTTATTTCACCCACCCATCTTGCTGGAAGCACGAGATGGGCGCGGGCCATCCGGAGTGCCCTGAGCGTTTGGGGGCCATCGAAGACCGGCTGCTGATCAGCGGTGTGGACATGGCTTTGCAAAGGCGTGAGGCCAGTCCTGCAGCCTTGGCCGACATTGAGCTGGCCCATGGGCGCATGCACGTGGCGGCTTTGCGCGGTTTGGGCGACATGTTGCGCGAGGACATGGCGGCTGGCGGACCCACCCACACCAGCTTGGATCCGGACACCATGATCAATGCCCACACTTGGGAGGCCGCGCTGGTGTCGGCAGGTGCAGCGATCGATGCCACCGATGCGGTGTTGGCGGGTGAGCTGGAGAATGCTTTTTGTGCGGTGCGCCCGCCCGGCCACCATGCGTGCCGTGACAAGGCCATGGGTTTTTGCTTTTTCAACAACGTGGCGATTGCGGCCAAGTACGCGCTGGAGCGCCATGGTTTGAAGCGCGTGGCGATTGTGGACTTCGATGTGCACCACGGCAACGGCACTGAGGACATCGTCGCGGGCGACGGGCGCATTTTGATGGTGAGTTTTTTTCAGCACCCGTTTTACCCCGATGGTGGCTCGACATCGGACGCGGCCAACTTGGTCAACTTGCCCGTGCCGGCTTACACCCGGGGCATGGACATCCGCGAATTGGTTGACATGCTGTGGATGCCTCGCCTAGAAGCCCATAAGCCCGAGCTGATTTTCATCAGCGCCGGGTTTGACGCGCACCGCGAAGATGACATGGGGCAGATGGGCTTGGTGGAGCAAGATTACGCCTGGATGACCCAGCGCATCAAAGATGTGGCGCTGCGCCACGCCCAAGGCCGCATCGTCAGCTGCCTGGAGGGCGGCTACAACCTGAGTGCGCTTGGGCGCAGCGTCGAGGCGCATTTGAGGGTTTTGGCCGACGTTTAAGACAAGCCGTCAAGGCCAATTGGTGGGCTGGGGATGGAGTTTCGGCACAATCTGACCCATGACCGAATCAATCGCACCCCAAACCCCGGATGGGCTGTTGCACGAGCGCGATGCGCGTGGCGTGCACCGGCTGACCCTGAACAGCCCCACCAGCTTCAACGCTTTGAGCGAGGCCATGCTGGCCGGCCTGCAGCAAGCACTGCACGTGATCGCGCAAGACGCGCATGCGCGGGTGGTGGTTTTGGGGGCGGCGGGCAAGGTTTTTTGCGCCGGGCACAACCTGAAAGAAATGCGCGCCCAGCCCGAGCTGACCTATTACCAACAACTTTTTGCCCAGTGCAGCCGCATGATGATGGCCATCCAAAAGCTCCCAGTGCCTGTGATTGCCCGGGTGCAAGGCTTGGCCACGGCGGCGGGTTGCCAGTTGGTGGCGCAGTGCGATTTGGCGGTGTCGGCAGACAGCGCCACTTTCGGGGTGAACGGCATTGATGTGGGTTTGTTTTGTGCTACGCCCAGCGTGCCCTTGGTGCGCAATATGCATGCCAAGCAGGCCATGGAAATGCTGCTGACGGGTGGTTTCATCAGCGCAGCCGAGGCCCAAAGCCGTGGTTTGGTGAACCGCGTTTGCTCTGCTGCTGAGCTGGACGCGCAGACCGAGGACTTGGTTCAAGCGATCTTGGCCAAACCGCGGGAGGCGGTTCGTTTGGGCAAGGCCTTGTTTTACCAGCAGCGCGAGATGGGGATTGAAGCGGCTTACCAGCTCGCTGGACAAACCATGGCTTGCAACATGGTGCACGATGTGGCGCAAGAGGGCGTTCAGGCCTTCATTGAAAAAAGGACACCCTCATGGCGGACGTGAGCGACAGGGCGGTGGTCCTCCCCATGGCTTTGTTGGAGTCCTTGATGCGCCCTGAGTCCATCATGGCTTTGGGTGCTTTTGCCGGGTGTTTGGTGTTGGCTTGGCTCATGACCTGGGGGGTGCGCCGGGTGTTCCGCGGTCAAGAGTTGGCCATTTTGTTGGGCCGCAATCTGGTTGACGGGGTGCTGTTTCCGGTGCTGCTCTTGGGCTTGACTTTTGTGGCGCAAATTGTGCTGACGCAGCAGCAAGCCCTGCCCTTGTTTGCGGTCTTGCTGCCGGTGTGCATTTCCTTGGCGGTGATTCGCCTGGGTGTGAAGGTTTTGCAGGTGGCGTTTGCCAATGCCCCCTTTGTGCGAGTGGCAGAGCGAACGATTTCTTGGCTGGCCTGGGGCGCGGTGGTGCTGTGGGTCACGGGCATTTTGCCGCTGGTGCTGCACGAGTTGGACCAGATCACTTGGAAAGTGGGCGCCAGCGTTTTGTCGGTGCGCACCCTGATTGAAGGGGCGCTCACGGCCGGGGCGGTGCTGGTTGTGGCGCTGTGGGTGTCAGCGGCCATCGAGGCACGCTTGCTCAAATCGGCCACCGGCAGCGATTTGTCGCTGCGCAAGGTGGTCAGCAACACGGCGCGGGCTTTGCTTTTGTTTGTGGGCTTGTTGTTGGCCTTGTCCTCAGTGGGCATAGACCTCACAGCGTTGTCGGTGCTGGGCGGTGCCGTGGGTGTGGGCATTGGTTTTGGCTTGCAAAAGCTGGCCTCCAATTACGTCAGCGGTTTTGTGATCTTGGCCGAGCGCAGCATGCGCATTGGCGACTTGGTGTTGGTCGATGGTTTTGAGGGCCGCATTGTTGACATCAAGGCGCGCTACACCGTGATTCGCGCGCTGAACGGCCGAGAATCGATCGTGCCCAATGAATTTTTGATCATCAACCGAGTGGAAAACTTCACCTTGATGGACTCCAAGACGTCGCAAACGAGCTTGGTGTCGGTGGCCTATGACAGCGATGTGGATTTGGTGCGTCAGCTCTTGATCAAGGCATGCGAAAGCCAAGAGCGGGTGCTGCAAGACCCCGCACCCAATGCCTTTTTGAGCCAATTTGGCGCGGATGGTTTGGAGTTCACCGTGAGTTACTGGATTGCCGATCCGGAAAATGGCCAATTGGCACTTCGCTCAAGCATCAACATGATGATCTTGGCCTCGCTGCGCGAACACAAAATCGAGATCCCTTACCCGCAGCGGGTGATGCACATGGTCAATGCATCGCCGAATACGGCCCCAGACTGATGGCTGCAACGCCCTGCAGGTTGATCGCCACAAACAATTCATGCCGACACCAAGGCCTTGCCGCAAACGCAGCAGCAGGTCATGGCTGGCACAAAAGTGTTTGAGTATTCGTGTCCAGTCGTCAGCCTGGTTTGGCAACTTGCCCGGATTGACACGGGTTCTTGCGTTTGCGCGCGGAGCTTTTGATCTGGCCCGATGAAGCGAATACAGCCATGGTGCCCTGATTTCTGTTGCCCGGGTTTTTTGTCAAATTGGGTTTTTTTTCATCCCGGGCGAAGACCCGGGCTCCAGTGAACACGCCGGCCCTTTGTAAACGCCCCTTGGGCACTGCCCCGTGTCGGTGAACTTCTGGCAGGTGTGGCAAGAGCGGTTCTTGACAGGGGCTTTTTAAAAAGCTGATTAGAATACGAACGACCGTGCTTTTTTGTAAAAAGCGCCCGGCTTGAGACGCGCTTTTGATGCACAATTGACGTTGACGTTACGTCAACAACACCTTGGTGTTTTGAGGCGCTTGATTTTTGCTATCAATGGAGAAGCTTTCATGAAAATTTTGGTTCCCGTGAAGCGGGTCGTGGACTACAACGTCAAAGTGCGCGTCAAGTCCGACGGTTCGGGCGTGGACATCGCCAACGTCAAAATGAGCATGAACCCCTTTGACGAAATCGCGGTGGAAGAAGCGGTTCGATTGAAAGAAAAAGGGTTCGCCACTGAAGTGATCGCCGTGTCTTGCGGCGTGACGCAGTGCCAAGAAACCCTGCGCACCGCCATGGCCATCGGCGCAGACCGTGGCATCTTGGTTGAAACCCCCGCTGATTTGGACCTGCAACCTTTGGCTGTGGCCAAGTTGCTCAAGGCCTTGCTTGACAAAGAGCAAGCCGGCCTGGTGATCTTGGGCAAACAAGCGATCGACGACGACTGCAACCAGACCGGCCAGATGCTGGCCGCCTTGGCCGATTTGCCCCAAGCCACATTTGCCAGCAAAGTCGAGATCGTGGACGGCAAGGCCCAGGTGACGCGCGAGATCGACGGCGGTCTGGAAGTGCTGTCGGTCAGCCTGCCAGCGGTGGTGACCACCGATCTGCGCCTGAACGAGCCGCGCTACGTGACCCTGCCCAACATCATGAAGGCCAAGAAAAAGCAGCTCGATATTTTCAAACCAGAAGATTTGGGTGTGGACGTGTCGCCCCGCATCAAAACCCTGAAGGTGGCCGAGCCCGCCAAGCGCAGCGCCGGCATGAAGGTGCCTGACGTCGCCACCTTGGTCGACAAATTGAAAAACGTCGCCAAAGTCATCTGACCTGCCGCCTTGAGCGCTGGGCTTTTCAGCTGAAAAGCTCAAACCAACGCCCATCGTCCAAAGCCAATCGCTCAACGCCCAAGCTTCAACCCATAACGCCCAACCACCATGACCGCTCTAGTTATTGCCGAACACGACCACGCCTCAATCAAGGGTGCCACCCTGAACACCGTGACCGCCGCCGCCGCTTGCGGTGGTGAGGTGCATGTGCTGGTGGCGGGCCACAATGCTGCCGCTGCCGCTGCTGCTGCGGCCCAAATTGCCGGGGTGTCCAAAGTGATCCACGCCGACAGCGACGCGCTGGCCCATGGTTTGGCTGAAAACGTGGCCGCGCAAGTGCTGGCCATCGCCAGCAACTACAGCCATATCCTTTTTCCCGCCACCGCTGCGGGCAAAAACGTGGCCCCCCGGGTTGCGGCCAAGCTGGACGTGGGTCAGATCAGCGATGTCACACAAGTTTTTTCGGCCGACACCTTTGAGCGCCCGATTTATGCGGGCAACGCCATGGCCACGGTGCAAAGCACCGACGCGACCAAGGTCATCACTGTGCGCACCACCGGCTTTGACGCTGCAGCCGCCACCGGTGGCAGCGCTGCTGTCGAAAGCGCCGCTGCACAAGCCGACAGCGGCAAAAGCAGTTTCACGCGCAGCGAGATCGCCAAGAACGACCGCCCCGAATTGACCGCCGCCAAGATCATTGTCTCGGGTGGCCGCGCTTTGGGCAGCGCCGAGAAGTTCAATGACATCATGACCCCCTTGGCCGACAAGCTGGGCGCCGCCATCGGTGCCAGCCGCGCTGCAGTGGACGCCGGTTATGCCGCCAATGACCTGCAAGTGGGCCAGACCGGCAAGATCGTTGCGCCCCAGTTGTACGTGGCCTGCGGTATTTCGGGCGCGATCCAGCATTTGGCGGGCATGAAGGACTCCAAAGTCATTGTGGCCATCAACAAAGACCCAGAGGCCCCGATCTTCAGCGTGGCGGACTTTGGTCTAGAAGCCGATTTGTTCGCGGCCGTGCCTGAGTTGACGCAGGCACTGTGATTTTTGAGTGGCCCTGAGAACGCATTCATGCTGAAACAGGGCCTGCCTTCTTTGCGTGCGCCGAGTCCGGTGGCCGGGGCTGGCTCAGAGGCGCTTTGCTTTGCCACATCGCCATCCCCGGCCACCGAACCCGGCGCACTGCGTTTTATGCCGTTTGCGCTCACGCCTGAAAGACAAGCCCATGAGTGCTCCATTTGGATGTCACCCATGGAAACGTCAGCCGCTCGAGCCACCCTGAACGCAGCCGCTCGGGCAGGGGCCTGCGGTGGGGCGATGTGGCAAAGCGAAGCGCCTCTGAGCCCCGCCGCAGGCCCCTGCCTGAGTGGCGAACAAACACCACCCGCCCCGCGACGCTGTTCAGCAAAGCTTGCCTCAGCGTCATGCCCTTGACGTCAAACCCCAGCACCCCATACCCCACACCCCACTGACGCAGGAACCACACCATGAGCTACATCGCCCCCTTGAAAGATATGCTTTTCAACATCGAGCACCTGGCCCGCATCGACCAGATCGCGCAGATCCCCGGTTTTGAAGACGCAGGCCTGGAGACTGCGCAGGCGGTGCTGGAAGAATGCGCCAAACTCAACCAAGACGTGATCTCGCCCCTCAACTGGGAAGGTGACAAGAACCCGTCCTTTCACAACGGCAACGGCGTGACCACCACGCCCGGCTTCAAAGAGGCTTACCAACACTATGCCCAAGGCGGTTGGCAAGGCCTGCAGCACCCGACTGAATTCGGTGGCCAAGGACTGCCCAAAACCATTGGCGCGGCCTGCGGCGAAATGCTCAACTCGGCCAACATGGCCTTTGCGCTGTGCCCCTTGCTGACCGACGGCGCGATCGAAGCGCTGCTGACCGCAGGTTCGGACGAGCTCAAAGCCACTTACCTTGAAAAACTCATTTCTGGCCAGTGGACTGGCACCATGAACTTGACCGAGCCGCAAGCCGGTTCAGACCTGGCCGCTGTGCGCACCCGCGCCGAACCCCAGCCCGATGGCACTTACAAAATCTTCGGCACCAAGATTTACATCACCTACGGTGAGCACGACATGGCCGAAAACATCGTGCACCTGGTGTTGGCCCGCGTGGTGGGCGCGCCCGAGGGCGTCAAAGGCATCAGCCTGTTTGTGGTGCCCAAGGTACTGGTGAATGCCGACGGCACATTGGGCGCACGCAACGACGTGCACTGCGTGAGCATCGAGCACAAGATGGGCATCAAGGCCAGCCCGACAGCGGTGCTGCAGTTTGGTGACGCAACGGCGGGGAGCATTGCAGACAGCACCGGACCCGGTGGCGTGGGCTACTTGGTTGGCCAAGAAAACCGGGGTTTGGAGTACATGTTCATCATGATGAACGCCGCCCGTTACGCCGTGGGGGTGCAAGGCATCGCGATTGCTGAGCGTGCTTACCAGCGCGCCGTGCAATACGCCCGTGACCGCGTGCAAAGCCGTCCGGTGGACGGCAGCTTGCCCGCCGCTGGCCCCATCCTGCATCACCCCGATGTGCGCCGCATGCTGATGACCATGCGCGCCTACACCGAAGGCTGCCGCGCCATGGCCACCACCGCTGCGGCCGCTTACGACGCTTCGCACCACCACCCGGATGCCGAGGTGCGAAAGCAAAACCTGGCGTTCTACGAATTCATGGTGCCGCTGGTCAAGGGCTACAGCACCGAGATGAGCCTGGAAGTCACCAGCCTGGGCATTCAGGTGCACGGCGGCATGGGCTTCATCGAAGAAACCGGTGCTGCGCAGTACTACCGCGATGCCAAAATTTTGACCATCTACGAAGGCACAACCGCCATCCAAGCCAACGACCTGGTGGGCCGCAAAACCGCCCGCGACGGCGGCCAGACCGCCAAGGCGCTGGCCGCGCAGGTGGCACAGACCGAAGGCGAGTTGATCGCCTCTGGTCATGCCGACGCGCTGGTGGTTGCCAAGCGCCTGCAAGCCGCGCGTGAAGCTTTTGTGGACGTGGTGAACTTTGTGGCGGGCAACACCAAGGCCCACCCGAACGAAGTGTTTGCAGGCAGCGTGCCCTACCTCATGCTGGCAGGCAATCTGATGGCGGGCTGGCAAATGGGCCGGGCCTTGCTGGTGGCCTTGACGCCACAGGCGCAAGCCCAAGACGCCGCTTTCATGGCCGCCAAGGTCATCACCGCCCGCTTTTATGCCGACCACATGCTGAGCAAGGCCCCCGGCATGCGCGACGCCATCGTGGAAGGCGCAGGCAGCGTGACAGCGATGGCACTCGACGCTTTCTGACCCGTGGCTGAACAAGCTGCATGGGGCGTGTGCCACGCGCCATCGCGGTCAGAGACCGCTCCTACGGGGTGATGTGTGACTTCTGTAGCAGCGGTCTGCGACCGCGAAAATGGTTTGATTTTCGACGCCCGTAGGAGCGGTCTGCGACCGCGAAAGCCCTCTATCCGCGCTGACCTCGAAGTTGACGCGACATAACCCATAGACCACTTATCGCCGCGCCGACATCGTTTGATCCGTTTGACCCCACACAATAGACCGATATTTTCAGGAGACCCCATGTCTAAACTGCCCCCCGTTCTGACGAATCTGCCCTTCCCCGCCATCGCTGCGCCCCTGTTCATCATCAGCAACCCCAAACTGGTGATCGAGCAGTGCAAGGCCGGTGTGGTGGGCTCCATGCCCGCACTCAACGCCAGGCCCGCTGCGCAACTCGAAGAGTGGCTGATTGAAATCACCGAAACCTTGGATGCTTACAACAAGGCCAATCCGGACAAGCCGGCCGCGCCCTTTGCCATCAACCAAATCGTGCACAAAAGCAATGACCGCTTGGAACACGACATGGCCATGTGCGTCAAATACAAGGTGCCGATCATCATCACCTCCTTGGGCGCACGCGAAGAGATCAACCAGGCCGCGCACAGCTACGGCGGTGTGGTGCTGCACGACATCATCAACAACAAGCACGCGCACAAGGCGATTGAAAAGGGCGCTGATGGCCTGATCGCGGTGGCCGCCGGTGCGGGCGGCCACGCGGGTGTGAAAAGCCCCTTCGCTTTGATCCAAGAAATCCGCCAGTGGTTCGATGGCCCGATCGCACTGTCCGGCTCGATCGCCTCGGGCGACGCCATCTTGGCGGCGCAGGCTTGTGGTGCCGACTTTGCCTACATCGGCTCGGCCTTCATCGCCACGCTCGAAGCGCGCGCAGCCGAGGACTACAAGCAAGCGATTGTGGACAGCAACTCGGACGACATCGTCTACAGCAACTTGTTCACCGGCGTGCACGGCAACTACCTGGCCCCGTCCATCCGCGCTGCAGGCCTGGACCCCGACAACCTGCCGGTGTCTGACCCCAGCAAGATGAACTTTGGCGGTGACGCCAAAAAAGCCTGGAAAGACATCTGGGGCTGTGGCCAGGGCATTGGCGCGATCCATGCGGTGCAAAGCACGGCCGATTTGGTGGCCCAGTTCAAAGCCCAATACCAAGCTGCGCGCGCGCGTTTGGCGCTTTGAGCGCCTGCCCCGAGCGCGCTGGGCTCCACCATTCAGCGCGCTGGGCTCCACTTTCCAGCGCCATGCAGCTGTAGCCCAAGCTGTGATTGTGATGCTCAGGGCAAACAAGGCGACGGCCCAGCCACTGCCTCGATTCGGCTTGATCCAGTGGGCACGGCCGCCCTTGGCCAACACCTCTTGTGCTTTCTAGTAGTTCGTTCCATCAATACAGTTACTAAATAGATGATAATCGCTATGCTTTTTCTTCAACTCATGAAAGCGGTGATCATGGCGAGAAAATCTGAACGGCCGTCGTTGGTGCTGACGCAAGAACAGCGGGCCACGCTCCAAGAACTTGCTGCATCGCGGGTGGCGGCCACTCGCGAGGTGGAACGCGCCAAGGTGA
>NZ_JBIKIL010000111.1:0-13213 GCF_044361645.1 Limnohabitans sp.
GCACGGCCTGGGTGTCGGCCGCGCCGGGGTGGATCATGCCGTAGGCTTGGGCCACTTCCATCTTGATGTCGTCGATGATGGGGAAAGGAATCTCCACACCAAAGTTGTTCTGGATGCTTTGCATCCAGGCCAAATGCGAGTAAATGCTGTCGATCGACAAGCCGAGCAATTCGCAGTTCATGCTCTTGAACAATTCAGCGCGCTTGGCAAAACCGATGAATTCGGTGGTGCACACAGGCGTGAAGTCGGCGGGGTGCGAAAACAAGATGAGCCACTTGCCTTTGTAATCGGCCAAGCTGCGCTGGCCGTGGGTGGTGTTGGCGCTGAAGGCGGGGGCGGCTTCGTTGATGAGGGGCATGGACATGGTGCTTTTCCTTTGAGGTTGACTATCGGTTTTCGAAATCGAGAGATTTATTCAATCGACAAGCCCAACTGTACATACCCCTGCAGGTATTTGGCATGATATATCTCAATGAAAGGCATAGTGACAATTGCGGGGTTTGAATCCACACAATTGATCCATCGCAAGCCCTCAACGCCTTGGCCATGCATCACCCCCAAAACACAGCCTCAATGCTTGGCAGGCCCTGCGGCTTTGGCCGCCGCGTCAAAACCGCCTTTGGCCTGCCACTCGGCCAGGCCGCCTTGCAAGATGCGCACGTTCTCCCAGCCTGCGACGCGCAGCGCAAAACCGGCCTGGGCCGACAGCGACCCGGTGTTGCAGTAAATCAGCACCGGCTTGTTTTTGGGAATGGTGTTGCGCTTGGCCAGCACCTCACGCCAATCCATGTTGATGGCGCCGGGAATGTGCCCCTTGGCAAATTGCGCCGGGTCACGCGCATCGATCACCACCATCTTGGGCCACTCGTCTTTGGGAATTTGCTCGGCAAAAATCACGCCGCCGCCGTAGTCCACAAACTCCAGATAGGCCTCCATCTCGTCGGTGGCGATGGCCTTGTTGTCGGCGTGGGCAACGCCTCCCAAGCTCAGTGCAGTGGTGGTCAAGAGGGCCATGCCCCATTGTGTGAATGTCATATGAAACTCCTTGGATATAAGTGTCGGATGATATTTGAAATTGAATGAATGATTGCAGCCCGCAATGTCACCGTGGGTGATTGGGATCCATCGGCGATGCCCAGTCCCGATGGTTGATCGCATAGCCCGTCACTTTGCCCCGAAACGGCATAGCCAGCATGCCCGGCAAGCGCAACACCTCCGTGGGATCTGTGTGACTGCGGATGCCGATGGTCATGCCCACCTGTCCGGCCCGTGGCTCAGCTTGGTAGGTGCCAAACATTCGGTCCCACCAAGTCAGGTTGAAGCCAAAATTGTTGTTGCTCTCATCGTCTTCAACAGAATGGTGCACGCGGTGCATGTCTGGGGTGACTATGAACCAGCGCAAGACCCGGTCCACGGATGCCGACAGGCGCAAGTTGCCATGGTTGAACATGGCGCAAGCACTGAGCAAAACCTCAAACATGACAACGGCCACAACAGGCGCACCCAGCAGGACGATGGCTGCAAACTTGATGCCCATGGACAACAAAATTTCGATCGGATGAAAGCGCGCCCCGGTGGTGAGGTCGTAATCCAGGTCTGCGTGGTGCACACGATGCAAACGCCAAAGCACCGGCACAGCGTGCACCATGACGTGCTGCAACCAAACCACAAAATCCAGAGCAACGACAGCCATAGGTACCGCAAGCCAAAACGGCACGTCAAAATTATTCAACATACCCCAGCCCCGGTCAGCACTCAAAACGGCCATGCCCACTGCGGCGGTTGGAAACACCAGACGCACGAGCACGGTGTTGATCACCACGAGCCCAAAATTCGCAGCCCAGCGCTGTTGCCGCGAGTGCTTGAGCACCCGGCGCGGTGAGGCCAACTCCCAAAGGGCAACGACCACAAAGACACCTACAAAAAAACCCAAACGGATCTGTGGCTCGTAGGCAAGGATCATCTGTTCAAAATTCATGGCGCTCTCGCAAGTTTTGCAATGTCAATACAGATTCAACATCTGAACCTGCTTTTATCTAACATTCTAAAGAATTTACGATTGTTTGGTGATGAAATGTTGTGCCTTGGCTGAAATTGTCCTATCGATTTTTTTCGTTGGCCGTTTGTAGACCAGCCTGCTCAAGTCGCCAACGTCAAACCGGCCGCTTGCCATTCACTCACGCCATCCAACAATTTATGAACGCGGTACCCATGTCCACACAAGAGTTGATAAGCCTCTTCCGAGAACAAACAAAATGGGCCTCGGCAATAGGCCACGATCTGCTTGTCTTTGGGCAGTTCATGCAGTCGCGTGGTGATCTCATCAATTGGCATGGAACGGGCATAAGGCAGGTGGGCATGTGCATATTCTTCGGAGGGGCGCACGTCAATCACGATGACTTCGCCATCCCGGGCTTGCTGGAGCAAGTTCGCGCGGTCCAAGGTCAACAGCTTGTCAGGTGCAGCCACCATTTCACCCAATGCAAGGCGCAAATCCAGCAAGTGCCGCTGAGCCACTTCGCGCAGCAAAACCCACAAGCCCGCCACATCCTCGCCCGTGAGCCGGTAAATGACATACTTGCCTTCTTTGCGTGACGTGACCAAATGCGCTTCACGCAAAGCCCTGAGGTGTGCACTGGTCAGCTTGATGTCGATACCAAGCTCGCTGGTCAGCTGCTCAACCGTCTTCTCGCCTTGTGCCAACAGCTCAACAATTTCCAGTCGTTTCGGGCTGGAAACGGCCTTGCCAATGCGAGCCACCTGCTCATAAAGCGCATCTTTGAGCTGTCGTTTGTTCATTTCGATATTCTAGTCATTGATAGAATATCAGCCGGTGCAAATATTCGTTTCTTTTAACCCTGAATCGCACCCACAGCACTCTCTTTTCTGGATGATCACGGCGAAACATGCGCCCATATAGCTCCCATCGCCTTTTCGCCATCGTCTTTTCACTTGCCTTGCACGCCGGGGTGTGGCTGCTGGCAATTGGCTACCAGTTCAAATACGTCAGCCCAGCCGAAACACCAAAAACAGCCGAAAAAATTGTCTATTTGGAGCTGATCCCGCCACCGAGCCAGCCGCTGCCTGATCCAGCGCCCACCACCACACCCCCCACAACACCCATCACGGCGCCCCCGCCCGACACAGCGTTGGCGGCTCCGGCTCCAGCCCCACCACCTTCACCCGATAGCCCCCGCGCCAGCCAAGCCGCGCCCCCGCCACCCACCGCCGAAGAATGGGCGTTTGCCGCCAACTACACCAACAAAAACAGCAAAGGCTACCGTTACAGCTGGGGCCAGCAGGTGCGCAGCATGATGGGCAGCGCCGTCGAAGGCCCCGACCAGGGCCTGGTGCGCTTTCGCATCGAGATCGCGCCCGATGGCAGCTTGGCGCAGCTGCAAACCTTGTGGACCACCTCGCCCGTGGCCGAACAACTCGCGCGACAAGCCATCCAAAACATGCCGCCGCTGCCGCCCACCCCCACGGGCAAGCCGCTGATTTTTGACAAGACAATTTCGTTTTCGCCCTTTGCCAGCGAAGGGCCGCCGCTGTACAGGGACGACTGCCTGCCCGAGCCGCCCGTGTTCCGCAACCCCTTTGCCTGGGACGGCCTGTCCCCCCAGCTGGTGGCCGCGCCCACCCCGACCGCCCCACTCGACCCGCAAGCCCTGGCCGACTGCCTGCGCCAGTTGCCCAAAGACAGCGTCGAAGCCGAAAGCGCCAGCGACCAGCGCCTGATGGACCAATGGGGCTCGAGCAAAACAGGGCGCTGAGCGCCTGGCCGTGCCGCGCCCCGCTGCTTGATGACCCGCTCAGTCGTCGTCAGCCCACTTCGCGTTCCACCCCATGCCTTTGGCGCGATGCAGGGCTTGCTCGGTGGATGCGGGCATGTTTGGCGGCGCGCTCGGCCGGCAAACAAGGCGAGAAGTATTTCGAGCAGGCCATTGGTTTTGGGCGCACTGGTCAAACTCGATGTGCTGGGCTGTCCTCTCATGCGCCGCTGGCATTTGCTTGACCCCCAGGCAAACGCCAGTCAGCTGCCGCGCAGGCCTTCAAGACTTGGCTGTTTGAACACCGCCCGTAATAGACTTGCTTACTTTTAATCGCTTGCGCGAGGATTGACCTGATGAAGAACGCCACCTTTCGCCAACTTCGCGTGTTCAACGAGGTGGCTCGGCACCTGAGCTTTGTGCGGGCCGCTGAGAAACTGCACCTGACCCCGCCCGCCGTGACCATGCAAGTCAAAGAACTCGAAGGCCATGTGGGCATGCCCCTGTTTGAGCGGCGCGGCAGGCAAGTGAGCTTGACCACCACCGGCGAATACATGCTGGTCTATGCACGCAAAATTTTGGCCACGGTCAAGGATGCCGAAGACGCTGCGGCCCGCTTGCAGCGCGCCGAGACCGGCGTGCTGACCATCGGCTTTGTCAGCACTGCCAAGTATTTTTTGATGCGCTTGCTGGCCAACTTTCGCGCACTGCATCCGGGGGTGGACATCCAAATCTCCATTGGCAACCGCGACCAATTGGTCAGCATGCTGCAAAACAGCGAAGTCGACATCGCCGTCATGGGCCGCCCACCCAAAGAACTGTTGACCCGCGCCGAGCCTTTTGCGGCGCACCCGCATGTGTTTGTCTCAGCCATAGACCACCCGCTGGCGCAACGCGAACATTTGACTGTGGAAGACCTGCGGCCCTACGATTTCATCGTGCGCGAAAAAGGCGCAGGCACGCGCGCTGCCATGGAAAAGTTTTTTGAAGACACCCATGTCGATCCGCGCATGAAAATCCAATTGCACAGCAACGAGATCATCAAACAAGCTGTGATGGCTGGCTTGGGATTGGGCTTTTTGTCCTTGCACACCATTGGCCTGGAGTTGGAGCACCAACTGATACGCATGCTCGATGTGCAAGGCGCGCCGGTGGTGCGCTCTTGGAACGTGGTGCACACCCAATCGAAAATGCTCTCACCCGCTGCCGAGGCCTTTCGTTATTTCATGCTCGAAGAAGCCGAAGCCTTCTTGGCCCAACGCTACGGCATGCACTGGCCCAAGACCTGAGCGCCAACCTGCGGCACTGGCGCATGCACCAGGCTTGGCGCAGCCGCCATCCGGCACGGTGAAGTTGACGCCCACATGGCTTGGTCCTCTTCAGCAAGCGCCCGGGCGGCATGCCAAAATCAAAGCCACCCCAAGCCAAGCGCCCGACCCCGAGTAAGCACCATGCCCATGTTCATCGACACCTCCCCACCTGGCAGCTGCATTTTTTGCAAACTGGTGGCCAAAGAGCTCCCTGCTTGCATTGTTTTTGAAGATGCGCAAACCTTGGCCTTCATGGATTTGGGCCAAGTCAACCCCGGCCATGTGCTGGTGGCCAGCAAGCGCCATGCCGCCAACTTGTTGGCCTTGAGCGCAGACGAGGCCGCCGCCGTGATGCGCACCGCACACCACGTGGCCGGGGCGGTGATGGCGTGCTTTAACCCGCCAGGCCTGAGCTTGCTGCAAGCCAATGGTAAAGAAGGCGATCAAACCGTGTTTCACTTTCACATGCACGTGCTGCCCCGCCACGCGAACGACGGTGTTGCTTTGAGTTGGCCCCGCAAAGACCCAGCCCGCGAGCTTTTGCAAAGCTATGCCGACCGGCTGGTGCAAGCGCTCCAGGCTTGAGCGCACACGTACACACCCGGTAAAAAGACACGGCTGCGTGGCTTGGAACCCCGCTTGTTTGCCCCTTCAGACCGGTGCAAGCGGTCAGCGCGCACCCAAGCTGGGCTGCGTGGGCGCAGGCTCTGAGCGCGGGGCTTGGCGCAAGGTTCGGCTGAGCAACATGACCGGGATCAGGCCCACCAACACCAGCGCCAACGATGGCAGCGCCGCTTCGCCTAAACGCTCGTCGCGCGCCAATTGATAAGCCACCACGGCCAAGGTATCGCTGTTGAAAGGCCTGAGCACCAAGGTGGCGGGCAACTCTTTCATCACATCCACAAACACCAGCAAGGCGGCCGCGATGGTGGTGCGCTGCAACAAAGGCGCATGCACGCGGCGCATTAGGCCCCAGCCGGTCACGCCCAGCATGCGGGCCGAATCGTCGAAGCTGGCCGGTATACGGGCATAACCGCTTTGCACCGACTGCAAAGCCACGGCACAAAAACGCACCAAATACGCCCACACCAGGCCCAGCGAAGTCGCCGTGATCCAGGCACCGGCCGACAAAGCCGGCCAAATTTGCTGCAACCACCCAAGCGGCAACAGCAAACCCACCACCACCACCGCGCCGGGGATCGCGTAACCCAAGCCCACCAACTGGATGGCCCCTTGGCTGAGCCGGTCGGCCCGGGTGCGCACCCGGAAGGCCAGCGCCAGCGCCACACCAACAGCCAGTACAGCGGTGACTGCGCCCAAACGCAAACTGGTCCAAGCCCATTGGCCAAAGCGCGCCCAAGGCACCTCGCTGGTCTCACCCATGAATGCGCGCAGCATGATCAGCACCGGCAAGACAAAGCCCAGCAGCACCGGAACGCTGCACACCGTCCAAGCCAGTGCCCGGTGCAGGCCCAACAACTGCACCGGCTGCGCCTCGGCCGAGCCAGGCCGCGCACCACGCCCGGGGTTGAAGCGCATGCGTTTTTGGGCCCTTTGCTCCAATTGCAACAACACCAAAACCACCGCCAACAACACCGTGGCCAGTTGGGCCGCGGCGATGCGGTTGTCCATCGACAGCCAAGCTTTGTAGATGCCGGCCGTAAAGGTCTGAATGCCAAAGTAGCTGGAGACACCAAAGTCGGCCAGGGTTTCCATGAGCGCCAAGGCCACCCCAGCCGCCACCGCCGGGCGGGCCAGCGGCAGGGCAATCTCGCGGATGCGTCGCGACAACGGGGCACCCAGCAGCCGGGCTGCTTCCATCAGGCCAGAAGCCCGTTCGACCAAGGCGGTGCGGGCTAACAAATACACATAGGGATAAAGCGTGAGTGTGAACACCAGCGCTGCCCCCCAGACACTGCGCACATCGGGCCACAAACGCCCTTGCAAGCCCAAGGCCTCGCGCAAGCCCAGTTGCAGCGGGCCGCTGAACTGCAAAAAATCGGTGTACGCATAGGCCACCACATAGGCGGGCATGGCCAATGGCAACAGCAGCAACCATTCGAAAACACCGCGCCCCGGAAAATCAAACAGCGTCACCAAAGCAGCGGTGGCCAAACCCAGCAGTGTCACCCCCACCGCCACCATCAGGCACAGGCCCAGCGTGGTCAGCGCGTAATCGGGCAGCACCGTGCGGGCCATCTCCAGCAAGATGCTGGCGCTCTCACCGCGCCATTGCAGCCAAGAACCCAGCACCGCCAACACCGGCAAGGCCAAGATCAATGCCAGCAAGGCCAAGAGCAAAGAGTGGAGACCCGATAAACGGCGGGCCAAGAGGGTCAACATAAGTGGGCTATTGTAGAAGCCGTATCGCCCTGGCCTTGGCCCACTGCGCAGCGAAGCCGACAGTTTTGTCGGCCCTTCGCTCGCCAAAACAGCCAGAACCTGTTCCCCAGCGGCCCTGCCAAGCGCACACCCAGTGCACGGCTATCAGCAACACGCGCAAGCTGCCTACAATCCAAGCATGTTTTTAGAACTTCGCCAGCTCGACATCCACTACCCCACAAGCAGCACGCCCGCCGTGCAGCGGGTCAATCTGGGCCTGCGCTCGGGCGACATTGGTGTCTTGATCGGGCCCTCAGGCTGCGGCAAAACCACTTTGCTGCGTGCCGTTGCGGGCTTAGAGCCTGTGTCGGGTGGGCAAATACGCTTGTCGGGCCGGGTGGTCAGCGAACCCGGCCACACCGAGCCCGCCGAGCGCCGCCGCATAGGCATGGTGTTTCAAGACTACGCCTTGTTTCCCCACCTGGATGTGGGCAGCAACGTGGGCTTTGGCTTGGCACACCTGGCCAAAGCCGAGCGCGCCCAACGCGTGGCCGAGGTGCTGGAGCTGGTGGGGCTGGCCGGGTCCAACAAACGCTTTGCACACGAACTCTCAGGTGGCCAACAGCAACGCGTGGCCTTGGCCCGCGCTTTGGCCCCCAAACCCGATTTGCTGTTGCTGGACGAGCCGTTTTCCAACCTCGACATCGACCTGCGCGAACGCTTGGCGCAAGAGGTGCGCAACATCCTCAAAGCCGCACAGGCCACCGCCTTGCTGGTCACCCACGACCAACTCGAAGCCTTTGCCATCGGCGACGTGATCGGCGTCATGAACCACGGCCAGCTGCACCAGTGGGACGATGCCTACAGCCTCTACCACCGCCCTGCCACCCGTTTTGTGGCCGACTTCATTGGCCACGGCGTCTTCACGCCCGCCACCTTGCGCGAAGTGGACGGTCACATTTTGGTCAACACCCCCGTGGGCGAGCTGCGCGATGTGGCCGAGTGCCCCCTGCCCTGCGCATTTGAAGGCGGCCAGTGCGATGTTTTGCTGCGCGCGGACGACATCGTGCACGACGATGACGCACCCGTAAAGGCCGAGATCATCCGCAAAGCCTTTCGCGGATCGGAGTTTTTGTACACCTTGCGCCTGGCCAGCGGCGACCTGCTGATGGCGCACGTGCCCAGCCACCACGACCACACCTTGGGGGAATGGATCGGCATCCGCGCCGAAGTGGACCATGTGGTCACCTTCAACCGCGCCTGCCCATTGGGCGACCGCGAACTGTGTCAAATGCCCTGCGCCAAAGACCCCGTCTGCGAACACACCGACCCCCAGTACCAAGCCGTCAAGTTCGTTTGACCCACCGACCTCCCCAAGCCTTTCTGGGCACCAACGCGGGCCCATCAGCCCTCATTACCCCCCAAACTGCGCGCCCCAAACTGCGCGCCCCAAACTGCGCACCCCAAACTGCGCGCCCCAAGCCCGGCCCGCGCAGGCAACTCGACCTCAATGCGCCCGCAGCGCAATGATCTCTTGGCGCAAGTCTTTCGCCCAGGTGCGGCGATCGCGGCCATCGGCGTGCTGTGCTTGGCCAAAATGCAAGACCGCACACAAACGCGGCGCTTTGAGGGTGCGCCACATGGAGCCGATCAAGGTGTCGTCGCCGATGTAGCACGGCGCATCACTGGCCTGGCCTGTCTGGCTGTCCTCAAAGCGCAATGAAATCGGCTGCACCGGGGCTTGGGCCTGGATCGCAGCTTCGATCAAATTGGCGTGAAAAGGCAACAACTCTCGCCCATCACTGGTGGTGCCCTCCGGAAAAATAGCCACCACATCGCCGCCTCGCATGGCGTCGGCCATGGCGTGCACCGTGCGCAAGGCATCTTTTCGGCTGGTGCGCTCGATGTACAGCGTGCCCGCACCCGTGGCCAAAGTCCCCACCAAGGGCCACTGCCGAATGTCCGATTTCGAGACAAACCGGCAATACCTGGCGGCATGGATCACAGTGATGTCCAGCCAAGAAATGTGGTTGGCCACCAGCAGCGCGGGGCCATTGACCACTGGCTGACCCAGTACCCGGATCTGAATGTCCCAAAGCGCCAAAAACTGCAGCGCCCAGGCTTGCACCTGCATGGCTTGCTGCTCCGGATTGAGCTGCGGAAAACGCCCGTGAATGATCCAAATACCCATGACAACATGCCGCAGGCCACGCACGAATTTCCAAATAGCGCGCACCGAGTTCATGGCAAAGTCCAGCTGAAATTTTTTGCTTGCGCCGCATGGATGGCCGCGTCGCTGCGCTCCTCGCCATGGCGGTGTGCATGAACACATGCAGTGACGCATGGATGGCCGCGTCGCTGCGCTCCTCGCCATGACGGTGTGCACAGACTCATGCAGTGACGCATGGATGACCGCCTCACTGCGCTCCTCGCCATGACGGTGTACACAGACGCATGAAGTGACGCGTGGATGGCCGCGTCGCTGCGCTCCTCGCCATGACGGTGTGCACAGACGCATGCAGTGACGCATGGATGGCCGCCTCGCTGCGCTCCTCGCCATGACGGTGTGCAAAGACGCATGCAGTGACGCGTGGATGGCCGCGTCGCTGCGCTCCTCGCCATGACGGTGTGCAAGCTTGAGACGCCATCGCGCGGCGCAAAGCGATCCACCAAGGGTCAGCCTACACAAACCCATCACTGGTCAAGCCTCAAACGCCACCTGCCCACCGACCACCGTGGCCAGCACGCGGCCGGGCAACTCGTAGCCCGAAAACGGTGTGCTCTTGCCTTGGCTGCGCAAGGACGCTGCCGTCACCGGCCAATGGCCCTGGGTCGACAGCACGCAGACATCGGCCACGCCCCCCACCGCCAGGTGCCCGACCGAGTCTTGCAAGCCGCCCAGCGCTGTGCCCAGCACGCGGGCCGGGTCGGCGGTCAGGCGTGACAAAACTTGAGGCAAAGGCAGCTCGGCATCCTGCCCCCACTTCAGGGCCAAGCTCCACAACAGCTCCATGCCGGTGGCACCGGGTTCGGCCTCGGCAAAAGGCAGGGCTTTGGCATCGGCGTCGACCGGTGTGTGGTCAGACACCAGCGCGTCCAGCGTGCCGTCGGCCAAACCCGCACGCAGGGCATCGCGGTCGCGTTGTTGGCGCAGCACAGGCGTCAGGCGCGCGCGGCTGTCAAAGTAGCCCATGTCGGCGTCGGTCAGGTGCAGCGAGTTGATGCTCACGTCGGCCGTGACCGGCAAGCCCTCGGCTTTGGCCAGGCGCACCAGCGCCACGCCTTGCGCGCTGCTGATGCGGCACAGGTGCACGCGGGCACGGGTGCTGCGCACCAACTCAAAAATCGTGTGCAGCGCAATGGTCTCGGCCGCCACCGACACACCCGACAAACCCATGCGCGTGGCCAAGGGGCCGCTGGCGGCCACGCCTTTGCCCAAGTGCAACTCTTGCGGGCGCAACCAAACGGCAAAGCCAAAGGTGCTGGCGTATTGCAAGGCGCGCTGCAGCACCTGGGTGCTGGGGATCGGCACTTCGGCTTGGCTGAAACCGACACAACCGGCCGCCGTCAACTGGCCCATTTCGGTCAACACCTCGCCCTTGAGTCCCACGGTGAGTGCGCCCAAGGGCAAGACACGGGCCAGGTGCAGTTTTTCGGCGCGGTAGCGCAGCATCTCGACCAAGCCGGGTTCATCGAGCACCGGCTGGGTGTCGGGCGGGCACACCAAGCTGGTCACGCCACCCGACACCGCTGCGGCCAATTCGCTCACCAACATGCCCGCGTGTTCTTGG
Organism: Limnohabitans sp.; assembly: GCF_044361645.1. GTDB lineage: Bacteria > Pseudomonadota > Gammaproteobacteria > Burkholderiales > Burkholderiaceae_C > Limnohabitans_A. The sequence continues at coordinate 11,194 of NZ_JBIKIL010000111.1, forward strand.
CCGGGCTCGCGCAGGCGTGCCGCCAAATCCACCAGACCCGGGGCCACGATGCAGCCTTGGGCGTCGATGCTGCGGTTGGCAGTGAAGCCAGCGGGCACTTGGCCCATGGCCACAATGCGCCCCTCAGCCATGGCCACATGGCCGATCTGGTCAAAGCCGCTGGCGGGGTCGATCATGCGGCCGTTTTGGATGAGAAGTTTCATCTTTTGTTCCTTGTCGGCTGGTGTTTACGCGACGTTGCCCGCGACGATGCTCAACACCGCCATGCGCACCGCAATGCCAAAGGTCACTTGCGGCAAGATCACGCTTTGCTGGCCATCGACCACGGCCGAGTCGATCTCCACCCCCCGGTTGATCGGCCCCGGGTGCATGACGATGGCGTCTGGCTTGGCCAGTTGCAATTTTTCGGGGGTCAGGCCAAAGCTCTCGAAATATTCTTGGCTGGAGGGCAGCAGCGCACCGCTCATGCGCTCGTTTTGCAGGCGCAGCATGATGACCACGTCACAGCCCTGGATGCCTTCTTCGAGCTTGTTGAACACGCGCACGCCCATTTGCGCCATGTCGGCAGGCACCAGGGTTTTAGGGCCGACCACGCGCACTTCGGCGCAGCCCAAGGTGGTGAGCGCGTGGATGTCCGAACGCGCCACACGCGAGTGCAGCACATCGCCCACGATGGCCACCGTGAGGTTGGAAAAGTCTTTTTTGTAGTGCCGGATGGTGTACATGTCCAGCAGGCCCTGGGTGGGGTGGGCGTGCCGCCCGTCACCGGCATTCACCACATGCACATGGGGCGCCACGTGCTGGGCGATCAGATAAGGCGCGCCCGACTCGCTGTGCCGCACCACAAAAATGTCGGCGGCCATGGCACTCAGGTTGGCAATCGTGTCGAGCAGCGACTCGCCCTTGGCTGCAGACGAACGCGCGATGTCGAGTGTGTAAACGTCGGCCGACAAGCGGGTGGCCGCGATGTCAAAGGTGGTGCGGGTGCGGGTGCTGTTTTCAAAAAACAGGTTGAACACGCTTTTGCCGCGCAAGATCGGCACCTTTTTGACCTCGCGGTCGCTCACGCTGACAAAGCTGGCCGCTGTGTCCAGGATGTGCGTCAAGATGTCTTTGGACAGGCCTTCGGTCGAGAGCAGGTGGATCAGCTCGCCGTTTTGGTTGAGTTGGGGGTTGTTGCGTTTGTAAAGCATGGTGTCCTTGTCGGGTTCAGGCCTTGTTTTTCACTTCAAAACTGAACGCCCCAGCCGGGTCGCGGGCCAGCGCCAGCAACTGGGTCTCAGGCAGGACCACGCGGGCAGCGGCAAAGTCGGCCTGAATCGGCAATTGGCGCGCACCCCGGTCCACCAACACCGCCAGTTGCACGCGGGCCGGGCGACCGTAGTCAAAAATCTCGTTGAGCACGGCGCGAATCGTGCGGCCGGTGTAGAGCACATCGTCGAGCACCACCATGTCGGCACCGTTCACCTCGAAAGTGAAGCTGGTCTGGCCCCCGGCGGACAAGCCACGCTGGGCAAAGTCGTCGCGGTGCATGACCGAGGACACTTGCCCCGACTGACCAGGCAAACCCAGATCGCGCTGCAGGCGCTCGGCCAGCCAAGCGCCGCCCGAGGTGATGCCCACCAAGCGGGTATCGGCCTGGCACAGGCTGCGCACACCGCGCAGCAGCTCCAGGTACAAGGCCTCGGCATTCAGGGCGAGTGCGCTCATGGGGTGCTCCTTAAAAACTGTTCCAAGATGATGGCCGCCGCCGCCGCATCGGCGTCTTTCGCGCCCAAGGCATGGGCCTCGGTGGTGCTGTAGCGTTCGTCCACCTCGTACACCGTCAGGCCAAAACGGCCGCGCAGTTGGCGGGCAAACTTCTGGGCGCGGGCGGTGTTCTCGTGCGCTGCACCATCGGGGTGAAAAGGCACGCCGATCACCAGCGCGTCGGGCTGCCATTCTTGGATGCGCTTGGCGATGTGCGCAAAACGGGCGTCGCCCTCGGCGGCAATCGTGGCTTGCGGGGTGGCGGTTTTCA
>NZ_JBIKIL010000012.1:0-45846 GCF_044361645.1 Limnohabitans sp.
TTCGCGCTCGGACAGGCTGTATTCGCCAGCGCCTTGGGATGAGTACACCACTTCAGAGGTGAGGGTGTTGACGATGTTGAGGTTGACTTTGGCGTAGGCCACTTGGGTCTTGCCCCGGCCCAGGATGCCAAACAGCTGGCGGTCGCCCACGTCTTTGCGGCCAAATTCGGTCACGTCACCGGTGACCACATAGTCGGCCCCTTTGAGGTTTTGGTTTTGTTTTTTGAGGGCGGCTTCTTGTTTGATTTCGGTCATGGCCGAGCGGTCGAGCACGCCAAAGCGCTGCGATTGCTGCAGGTGGGTGACCAAGATGGTTTGCGCTTGGCTGCCCATGCGGTCTTCGTTATTGGAGAAGACACCGCGCATGAAGGACGAGCGGTTGTCAAATTGGCCCACCGATACGGGCACGCGCACGCCAGAGTATGGGCGTGCAGCCGATTCGACTTTTTGGATGGGCAGGGTGCGCGAGCCTTCTTGCACGCAGGCGCTCAGGGTCAAGGTGGTCAAAGAGATGAGAAGGAGCTTTTTCATGGGAAGGAATGCCTGAGGAAGGGGGGATTTTAGGTTAAAAATAAATCACTAAATTTTCATTTTTGGTTTTATTTTGCTGCGCATGGACGCTGGACGACCGCCGCAATTGGCTGGGTTGGGTTGAAGGTTCAAGGGCGCTTGCGCAGCACCATCTCGTCGCGCCGGATCTCCACGTCGAAGTGCCTCAAAAAGGCCTGACCCAGCAGCGCTTGTTCGGGCGGCATGCCGCTCAGGCCCACAGTGACGCTGGTGTCGTTGAGCACCAGGTGGCCCGCCCGCACGGGCACGTTGCGCACCAGTTGGCCGGGGCGCTGGCCGTTGGCGGTGTGCAAGGTGATGCTTTGGCCTGCAGGCAGTCCGGCTTGCGTGGCCAGCGCTTGGCTCACGCTGACATGGCTGGCCCCGGTGTCCACCAAAAAGCGCACGGGCTGCCGGTTGACTTCGCCCTCGACATGAAAATGCCCGTCGCGCTGGCGCGGAATCACCAAGTCACCCGAGCTCAGCGCATAGGGCTTGAGGCTGGCTTGGCGGTTTTGCTCGATGCGCTCAAACACCAAATACAGCACCCCGGCGACCGCCAGCCACACTGCGGCGATGGCGAAGGCGCCGAAGCGGGCGGTTTTTTGCAGAGATGGATCAGGCACTGGGGCTTTTATCGGACGCCCCAAGCTTGCAAACGGTTGGCGGCGTATTGCGCGGCCTGCCCTTGCTTGTTGGCTTGTAAAAATCGGCGGTACAAAACCGCAGCGTCTTGCCGGTTGCCGCTGCCTTCCAGCGCAATACCGCGCAAAAAAGTGATGCCGGGGTCACCCGGTAGCGTTTGCTCAAAGCGGGTCAGGTCTTCGTAGGCCTGTTGGGGTTGCTTGAGCTGCAAGGCCAACACGCCCGAGATTTTCTGCGCTTGCGCCTCTTGCGGGTAAATGCTTTGGCCAGTTTGTGCATAAGCACGGGCCTCTTGGGGTTTGCCCATGGCTTGTAGGCATTGGGCCATGCGCACGTGGGCGGCGTAGTCTCTGGGCGTGGCTTTGATGGCTTGGGCAAACGCCGCTTGGGCTTGGGGCAGTTGTTTGCGGCTCATCGCGGTTTCGCCGCGTTGGCAGGCTTCGATGGTGGGTTGGATGCGGCGCACGCTGGCGGTGCTGTCCATGAAGCGTTCGCGTCGGGTGGGCAGGCTTTTCGTGTTGGCGTATTGCGTGCTGGCCAGCCGCCCGGCGGTGGCCACGCGCTCGGCGCTCATGGGGTGCGAGCTGAACATGGTTTGCAAGAGGCTGGGGGCTTGCTTTTCTTCGTCGAGCAGCAGTTGGTGCAAGCGCACCATGCCGCTGGCGGGGTAGCCGCTGCGCACCATGTAGGCTTGGCCCAAGGCATCGGCCTCTCGCTCGTTGTCGCGCGAATACGAGGCCAGCAGCGCGCTGGCGCCAATTTGCCCACCCACCATGGCCAAGTTGCCCCATTGTTCGTTGGCCGTCAAGGCCACGCCCATCAAGGCCACGTTGGCCAACAAGCCTTGGCCGCTGCGCTGCGCAGAGTGGCGTGCGGTGACGTGGCCAATTTCGTGACCCAGCAGCGCGGCGAGTTCGGCTTCGTCCTTCATGGCCACCAAAATGCCGCGTGTCACGCCCATGGCACCTGCGGGGAAGGTGTAGGCATTGACGTAATTGGCGTTCAGCACCCGGTAGTTGTAGGGCATGTCGGGGCGGTGCGAGCGGGTGTGCAGCTCGCGCCCGAGTTCGCTGACGTAGCGGTTCACCGCCGGGTCTTGGATGGCCCCAAGGTCTTCAGAAAATTGGTGCGGCGCCTGTTGCGCATCGATGGCACGCTCTTGGCCCTCGGACATGCCGACCAAGATGCGTTCACCCGTGATGGGCGATTGGGCACAGCCTTGCATGGCGCTCAAGCTGGTGGCCGACACGCTGGCACCCAGCAGCCACAAGGCATGGCGACGGGTGAGGCGTTGGCGAGACAAGGCAAGAGACAGTGGGGCGTGTTTCATGGGGCTGTGTTGGCAAATGGTGGCTGAAGGCTGTTGAATTATTCAACACTTCGTATTCACCCCGCTCAGCTCGCCCCGCTTTCATTCGATTGCATGCGCTTGCATGCGCTCACATCGCCCGGAACAAATGCGCATACAGGCGGCTGACGCTCAAGGCTTCGTTGTGGTTTTTGAGGCGCAGGCTCAAGCGGCCCATGTCGTCGCGGGTGACGCTCTCGATGGCGCTGGCGCGCACCACGCAGCCGCGGTGGATTTGCCAGAACACTTGCGCATCGAGCCGTTGCATGAGTTCTTTGAGCGGGGTGCGCAGCAGCACTTCTGTGCCGTCGGTGGTGAACACGCGCACGTATTTGTCGGCAGCTTCTAAGCGCAGCACGTCGGCCACGGGCACCATGCGCAGCGTTTTGCCCACGCTCGCTTGCAGCAGTTGCAGCGGGGGCAAGTCGGGCTCTGGGTGATGGGGGTGGGTGGTTTCGATGCGCAGACTGAGCAGGGCGCGCAGTTGCGCCAGCACCGGGCCTTCTTGCAGGCCGTGCAAGAGGCCCGGTGCAGCGCTGTGCTGGGGGCGTTGCTGCAGGGCATGTTGCAGCCGCGTCACGGTCTGCACCAGCCGCTCGGCGCGCACGGGTTTGAGCACGTAGTCCACCGCCTGCGCTTCAAAGGCCTGGATGGCGTATTGGTCGTAGGCCGTTACAAACACCAGCAGCGGAAAGGCCTGCTGCTCGGGCCACTCCTCGGCCAGCTCGGCCACAGCCTCTAACCCGCTTTGGCCCGGCATGCGGATGTCAAAAAACAGCACATCGGGGCGGTGTTGCAGCGCCAGGGCCACGGCGCTCAGGCCGTCGCCCGCCGTGGCCAGCACGCGCAGCGCGGGCCACAGGGCCTGCAGTTCGTTTTGCAGGGTTTGGGCCAGCAGCGGCTCGTCTTCGGCAATCAGGGCGGTGGCGGGGGTGTTCATGCGGTGGCTATTTTGTCTTCGTAGGAGCCCACCCTATGGGCGATGGTTTTCAGGGCGTGTGCCACGCCCATCGCCCACAGGGGTGGGCTCCCACAAAAAGCATACGCAGTGGGGCGCCGCATTTCATGCTTTCTCATGAGGGTTGTTGAATGGCAATGTCAGCACCACGCAGGTGCCGCCGGTGGCCATGGGGGTGATGCGAATGCCAGCGCGTGGGCCATACAAGGTGTGCAGGCGCTGGCGCACATGGGTGAGGCCCCAGGATGTGTTGGTGCGGTCGGTGGCCGGGGTCAAAGGCCGGGCCGATTCGGCCAGCGCCAGTTCGCTGATGCCCAAGCCGTTGTCTCGCACCGTCAGCAGCAGCTGCGCACCCTCAGCGCGGGCCTGTACTTCGATGCGGCCACCGCTGACCTGGGGCTCCAGGCCGTGGCGGATGGCGTTTTCCACCAGCGGCTGCAGGATGAAACGCGGCACGGGCGCTGTGGCCAAGGCGGGGGGCAAGTTCAGATCAAACGCCATGCGTGGCCCCATGCGGATCGCCATCAGGCTCAGGTAGTCGCCCAATCGAGAGAACTCGTCGCCCAGCGGGTGCAGCGCTTGGTGCACGGGCAGTCGCGTGGCCTGCAGCGTGGTGCGCAAATAGTCGTTCAAGTGGTCGAGCATGGCGTGGGCTCGCGCGGTGTCTTGCCCGATCAGCGCCCGCAAATGCGCCAGCGTGTTGAACAGCATGTGGGGTTCGAGCTGCGACTGCAGCAGCATGAGCTGCGCCTGAGTCACCTCGTTGGCCAGCGATTCGGCTTTGCCGCGTTGGCTGAAATAGGCGACGAAGGCAACGCTGATGGCGATGGAGGTGACCATCAGGCCCAAAAAGCGGTTTTGGTTGTGTTCAAGTAAATCCCAAGTGGACTTGCCCGAATACGCATCGCCCAACAGTCTGCCCAGCAAAAAGCCCAGTGGAATGCCCACCAAGAGCATGAGCGTGGCGGGCAGCGCAGGCGGCCAGTAATAGGGCGCGGGTGAGCGCAGCAGGCGTTTGAATACAAAGCGCGGCACATCGGTCAGCAGCCAAATGAAGGTGGAGATGGCGTAGGCATAAACCAGCGACACATCCAAGGTGCTGGGGTGTCCTTTGGCCATGTTGCCATTCCAGGTGCTCAAGCCGATCAACAAAGCCACGCCCCACACGATCAGCAAGCGCTGCAGCAAGGGGCGACGGTGATGGGGCGGGAGCCAGGCAAGGAGGGTGTTTGTGTTCATGGCTGAGAGAGCTTTTGTTTGAAGAATAACGCGATCTGGTCGAAGGCTTTTTGGCGGTCTGCGTCGGTGAATGCGGGGTTGGGCAGGCCACCGCGCATTTGGGTGGCGGCCACGGTTTGGGCCAGGCTCACAGGCCAGGGCGAGAGCCAGTCAAAGTGGCCCGCTTGCGGGTGGTCTGACAGGTTGGTGCAGCTTGTGCAGTGTTTCAGCACATGCTGGCTGTGAAAGCGGGGCAGCAGCACGCCGTCATCGCCCGATGTGCTCAAGGCCACGGGGATGCGGATGCGCGCCAGGCTTTCGGGGGTAAAGATCACACCAACCGGCACGGCCAGGCTGACGGCGGACACACGCGGGTCGGGGCGCGGGTCATGGCCTTGGCCAGTTGCCTGGGCACTGCTTTTGCCGCCGTACACCACTTTCAAGTTGTCGGGGGCGTTGCTTTCTGTCAATACCCGTGCCATGAAGAACTGGGTTTTGCGCAGCAGTTGTCCCCCTGTTTTTCCGACCAAGCCGTTCAGGCAAAAACCGATGTCTTCGTCCAGGTTTTGCGCGCAGTGCATTGCCAAATCGAGCAGGCGCCACTGCGCCCCGGCCAGCACCAAGCCGGTCACGCCGCCTGCCGACATGCCGTGCACGCCCACGCGGCGGGTGTCCACCAACGCTGCCAGTGCAGGGTCACGCGCCACGGCGTCGATGGTCTCGATCACGTCTTGCGGGCGGGTTTTCCAGCTCTTTGGGCCTGCTTTGCTGAAGTCTTGCCAGTTGTCGCCCCGGTGCTCGGGCTGGGCCACCACAAACCCGGCGCGGGCCAGTGTGGCGGCCAGGGTGTGTTCGGGCAGGGCGCTGCCTGCGGTGCCGTGCGACAAGACAATCAGCGACCGTTTGCCCGATGCCGCTGTTGAATCTGTCGGCAAAGGCGCAGCGTTGCTGGCCACTTGGACCGTGAATGCACCGTAAGTGACGTCTTGGGCCGCTGCCGCAGTGGGGTAGACCAAGGTGATGGTCATGCCGCTTGACTGGATTTGGCGCATGCCCACAGAGGTGACTTGGGCCTGGCTGGCGCTGGCGGCCAGCAAGCTGAAGGTGCAAGCCAGGCGGGTGAAAGTTTTGAGAAGGGTGGTCATGTGGTTTCTTTCATTGCAGTTTCAAAAAACGCCAAACCCGAGCGATGACGATGCCGGACAACAGCCCATACAAGGCGCTGATGCCTATGGCCGCTTGCACGCTGCGCAGGGTTTCTGGCGCGATGGCGCTGAGCGTGCCCACGACAAATTTGCAGGCAAAGATGGCCATGAACAAGGCCAGTGGCCACCCACTGCCGGGCAAGGTGAAGCGCTGGGTAGCGGGGTTGTAGCTGGCCCCAGCGGGCGCGGCGCTTTGGCTCAAGGCCCAGCTCACGAACAGGCCTGTGAGTGCCCAACTGATCAGGGCGATGGCCAACCAAGGTGTGGGCCACCAAAGTTGCACCACGCTGATCAAGGTCACAACGGTCAGCGCGACTTTCGCGCCCAGCAGTTGCCTCTTGTGCACTTGCCGGGTACGGGTTTGGAGCCAACCCAGCGTGACCAAGCCGATGAATAGAAAGAGAACCCAGAGGGGGATGTGTTGAAGTGTTTGCATGTCGATGTTTTGGTGATTCAGATCCAACCCAGCCATTGGCCCCATACCAATTGGCCCAAAAAGCGCCCGGGCAGCAGGGTGAAGCTGCCCGTGACGATGCAGGCCCAGAAATACAGCTGTTGCATGGTTTTGCGGTGGCCGGTGATGTTGCCCGCCGCCAAAAACCGGAAGGCCCGGTAAAGGCTGAACACGGTCAGCGGAATGAGCCAATGGATGGGGGTGTAGCCCCAGAGGTTGGGCAGCCTGAAGTCGCGGATGAACAAGCCCGTGAGCGCGGCCCCCAGCATGCAGGTGACCCAGGCATAGCCCAAGGCGCGGTGCAGTTGGGGGCGGGTGATGGCGCCCATGCGGGCCCAGAGGACCCAAGGGCCGATGGCGACGGCGCTCAGCGCCAAGCTCATGTGGACGGCGATGGTGGGTGTGAGTTGCACAGTTTTCCTCCTGACTTCTTTTGGTGGCTGCACTGTGGCAGCTGCATCAGGCGGGATCAACGGGCTTGCGACGAACTGCACTGGCGCAGCGTGAACGGCGTTGGGTGGTCGTGAGCGGCCAGGCTGACAGGGCCTTGAGGTGCCGATGCGCCAGGTTCTGGCGAGCATTTGCACCGATGGGGGTGAGCCGTCACCACCCGTTCAGCGACGATAATCCACCCAGTTTTTTCGAGGAACGCTTGTGGATCTGATGTTGTTGCTGAAAGCCGCCGTGATGGGCGTGGTCGAGGGCTTGACCGAGTTTTTGCCGGTGTCTTCGACGGGGCATTTGATTTTGACAGCGTCTTTGCTCGGCTGGCACGGTGAGAAGGTCAAGCTGTTTGAGGTGGTGATTCAGACCGGGGCCATCTTGGCCATCGTGTCGCTGTATGCCCAGCGTTTGTGGCAAACCGTGGTGGGCTTGCCCACGCAGCCGCAGGCGCGGCGCTTCACGGCGAATGTGTTGATTGGGTTTTTTCCGGCGGCGCTGGCCGGTTTTTTGTTCATCGACGTGATCAAGGGCGTGTTGTTCTCGCCCATGGTCGTGGCCTTTGGGTTTATTTCGGGCGGCTTGGTGATTTTGTGGGTCGAGCGTTTGCAGCGCTTGGGCGCGGTCAGCCCCATCCAAGAGGTGGACGCGGTGCGCTGGACCGATGCTTTGAAGGTGGGCTTGATTCAGTGCGCTGCTTTGGTGCCGGGTGTGAGCCGCTCGGGCGCGACCATCATCGGTGCGATGTGGCTGGGCTTTAACCGCAAGGCGGCCACCGAGTTCAGTTTCTTCTTGGCCATCCCCATGTTGTTTGGCGCAGCGGCCTATGACCTGTACAAAAACCACGCGCTTTTGACCACGGCCGACATCCCGCTGTTTACGGTGGGTTTGGTGATGTCTTACCTGTCGGCCTGGGTGTGTGTGAAGTGGCTGCTGCGCTTTGTGGCCGACCACAGTTTTGTTGTGTTCGCTTGGTACCGCATCGTTTTTGGCTTGGTGATTTTGGGCACCAGTTACCTGGGCGTGGTCAACTGGGCGGCTTGAGCCCCCAAAGAGGTCAGGCCCCCATGTTGCGCAGGCTGGCCTCGATGGCGGCGGCGGTGGCCAAGGGTTTTTCCATAGGGAAGAGGTGCGAGCCGTCCAGCATCATCACCCGGCCTTTGACGACTTGGTGGGTCAGGTCGGTCCCGGCTTGGCGCATTTCGGCCGACTGCGTGCCACCAATAAAGGCCACCGGACATTTGAGAGGGTGCCGCTTGAGCAGGCTGTCGAGTTTGTGCGGCAGGCTGTTGTAGATCGCGGTTTCGATGTCACGGTCAAAACTCAAAACACGCTGGCCACCTTCGTCGTGGGTGCCGTGCGCGATGTAGTCGCGCAAGACCTGCGGGTCCCAGCGGGCAAACGATTTTTTTTGCTGAAAACTCTCCAGCGCAGATTCGGCATCAGGCCAATGGTGGCGACGTTTTTGGCTGATGCGACCGGGTGACAGCGCGCCCACCAAAGCGGTGCGCTTGGCCAGGCCCAAGGTGGTGGCACGCCAGCCGCCGAGCACGGGCGAGTCGATCAACAAGACGCCGCGCACCAGCTCGGGGTGGCGGGCAGCGCACATGAGGCTCAAAATGCCGCCCAGTGAGTGACCGACCAAAAAGGCGGGTTCGTCCGCTCTGTCTTGATCCTGCGGTGAAACATGCATGGACTGCCACGCTGCGCTCGCAGTGACGTGGGAGTTGTCTGCGAGGATGGCGGGGGGGCTGCCTGCGAAGTTGGCGGGGGAGTTGTCCGTGTGATTGAAGGGGGCGTTGTCCGCGTGCATGGACTGCCGCGCTGCGCTCGCAGTGACGGGGGAGTTGTCTGCGAGGTTGGCGGGGGGGTTGTCTGCGAAGTTGGCGGGGGGGCTGTTCGTGTGATTGAAGGGGGCGTTGTCCGTGTGATTGACGAAGAAGCCGTCATCGCGAGGGACGAAGCGATCCATGGGGCGGGTTGTGCCGGGGTGGGCTGTGCTGTGCTGGTGTTGCTTGTCACGCGCAAAGTCGGCCAGTTGCTGCACCAAGTGGGGCCAGTTGTTGGTGACGGGGTATTGCGGGTCGTGGCCGAATTTTTCGATGGCGTCGACGACAAAGCCGCGCTGGCGCAGGCTGTCGAACAGCACACGGTAGGTGCTGGCCGGAAAGCTGTTGCCGTGCGAGAAGATGATGCGAGGTTTCATGGCGGGGCGAGGTTATGGTTTGTGCATCGGCAAATGGGTGGCAGCGCGGTCGGAGATGGACGCTTCTCGGTGGGCGATGGACGCTTCGCGGTGGGCGATGGACGCTTCGCGGTCAGAGACCGCTCCTACAAAGGGCATGCCATGACGGTCAGAGCCGGCCACAACATGGGGGGGTGTGTAGGAACGCTCAGAGACCGCCCGCACATTGGGCGTGCCATGACGCTCAGAGACCGATCCTACAAGGGACATTCCATGGCGCGGTGCGTTGTGTAGGAGCGGTCTCAGACCGCGATCTGTGGACCCGGCCCATGAAGGGTCCTGCGCCATCAGATCAGCTTCTCTTCAGGCGTGGTGATTTTCTTGAGCGCGGCATTGCGCGTGGGCGGCACCATCAGCGGGATGTCGGTCGCGCCGCCGTGCCACATGGGGTCTTCGATGCTGTCGAACATTTGGCGCAGCTTGTCGCCCCAGCTCGTGCGCAGCATTTTGAAGTAAGGGTTGTGCTCGTCGATGCACATGATGCGGTCGGTCTGCAAGCGGCCCACTTGGTAGACCACCATGTCCAGCGGCAGGCCCACCGACAGGTTGGATTTGAGGGTCGAGTCCATCGACACCAGGGCGCATTTGGCGGCTTCGTCCAAAGGGGTGTTGGGGGTGATGACGCGGTCCAAAACGGGCTTGCCGTATTTGGATTCGCCAATCTGAAAGTAGGGTGTTTCGTCGGTGGCTTCGATGAAGTTGCCGGGCGAATACACCTGAAACAAGCGCATGCCCTCGCCGCCAATCTGACCGCCAAAAATCATGGACACATTGAACTCCACACCCGAGGCGCGCAGCGCTGCGGCGTCGCGCTCGTACACGCGGCGCACCGCCGCGCCCAGCACGCGGGTGGCGTCGAACATGCTCTTGGCGTTCCAGATGGTGAGCGGTTCGTCCAGACCGGGTTCGACCAATTTTTCAATTTGCAGCACCTCGCGCACCGACTGCGAGACGCTCAGGTTGCCCGCTGACAACAGCGTCATGAAACGGTCGCCCGCTTTTTCGTAGACGATCATTTTGCGAAAGGTGCTGATTTGGTCCAGGCCCGCGTTGGTGCGCGAGTCGGACAAGAACACCAAACCGGCGCGGGTTTTGACGGCAACGCAGTAAGTCATGGATTCAACTTTTGGGCAAAAGACGCTGCAAAGCATACAGGGCATCGAGCGCCTCGCGGGGGCTCAAGGCGTCGGGCTTGATTTGGGCCAAGGCCACTTCGATCGGGCTGGGGCCTGTGGCTTCGGTCTCGGGTGGCGCGGCAAACAGGTCGACTTGCTGGCGGCTTTCAGTGGCACCGGCTTCCAGGGCGCTGAGCGCATGGCGTGCGTGGTGGAGCACGGCCGCTGGCATGCCCGCCAGCCGCGCCACTTGCACGCCGTAGCTTTTGCTGGCGGGACCGGGTTGCAGCTCGTGCAAAAACACGATGGACGCGCCGGACTCGGCCGCACTCACATGCATGTTGACGGCCGCGGTGTGCGTGGCCGGGAACTCGGTCAGCTCGAAGTAGTGCGTGGCAAACAGCGCAAAGGCCTGGGTTTTGTTGTGCAGGTGCGTGGCGATGCCGCTGGCGAGAGCCAGGCCGTCAAAGGTCGAGGTACCGCGCCCGATCTCGTCCATCAGCACCAGGCTGTGCGGCGTGGCGCTGTGCAAGATTTGCGCGGCTTCGGTCATCTCCAGCATGAAGGTCGATTGGGCATTGGCCAGGTCGTCGGCCGCGCCGATGCGGGTGTGGATGGCATCGATGGGGCCTAAGCGGCAGCGGCTGGCGGGCACATGGCTGCCGATGCTGGCCAACAGCACGATCAGGGCCACCTGGCGCATGTAGGTCGATTTGCCGCCCATGTTGGGGCCGGTGATGATTTGCAGGCGCTGCTTGGGGCCCAGCACCGTGTCGTTGGCGATGAAGCTGGCGCCCGTGCCGCCTGTGGCACCCCTCGAATAGCCTTGGGCCAAGCGCGCCTCGACCACCGGGTGGCGGCCTTGGCGAATCTCGATGCAGGGCTCTTTGGTGAATTCGGGCGCGCACCAGTTCAGGGTCAGCGCGCGCTCGGTCAGGGCGCACAGCGCGTCCAGGCTGGCCATGGCTTGGGCCAAAGCGCTGAGCGCGGGCACAAAGGGCTGCAGTTGGTCGAGCAGGCCTTCGTAGAGCCACTTCTCGCGGGCCAAGGCGCGTTCTTGGGCCGACAGGGCTTTGTCTTCAAAGGTCTTGAGTTCGGGCGTGATGAAGCGTTCGGCGTTTTTCAGGGTCTGGCGGCGGCGGTAGTCGTCCGGCACTTTGTCGAGCTGGCCTTGCGTGACCTCGATGTAAAAGCCGTGCACCTTGTTGAATTGCACGCGCAGGTTGGCAATGCCGGTGCGCTCTTTTTCGCGGGTTTCCAGGTCGAGCAAAAACGCATCGCAATTCGTCTGTATGTCGCGCAGCTCGTCCAGCTCGGCGTCCAGACCGTCGGCAATGATGCCGCCGTCGCGCACCAGCGCGGCGGGCTCTTCGAGCAGGGCCATGTGCAGCAGCTCGGCGCAGTGCGCTGGCGGTGTCAGCCAGCGGGCCATGCCCGCCAGCAAGCTGCCGGGTTCGGTGTTCAGGGCTTGAAGTTGCTCCGACAGCGCAGCTGCACGCGCCAGCGCATGGCGCAGGGCCACCAGTTCGCGCGGGCGCACCTGTCGCAGCGCGGTGCGGGCGGTGATGCGTTCCACATCGCTTGCGCCTTTGAGTTGTTCGCGCAGGCCGCTCCACGCGCCAGTACCGCTGTCGCCACGCAACACGGCTTGGGCTTGCAGGCGTTGCTGCGCCACTTGCCGGTCTCGTGGCGGGCTGAGCAGCCAGCTTTTGAGCAAGCGGCTGCCCATGCCGGTCATGCAGCTGTCGAGCAGCGCAAACAGCGTGGGTGCATCGGCAGCGCTCTCGCCGCGCAGGGTTTGGGTCAGCTCCAGGTTGCGGCGGGTGCTGGCGGGCAGGTCAATGAGCGTGTCTGAGCGCTGCACCTGCACCCGCTGCACATGCGGCAGGCTGCGGCCTTGGGTGTGTTCGGCGTAGGTCAGCAGCGCGGCGGCGGCGGCATGCGCGTCGGCCAGCGTGTCGGCGCTCCAGGCGGCCAATGAGGCGGCTTGCAGTTGCTCCAGCAGCTTGCGCTGACCCAGGCCGGCGTCAAACTGAAAGTCAGGCCGTACAGCGAAGGACCAGGCCCCACGCCCTGTGGTTTTCAGGCCGCGCAGTTTTTGCTCAAAGCTGGGTGTCACGCCCGCGCTGGCCAGCAGTTCGCTGGGGCCGATGCGGTCGATCCAGTCGGCCAATTCATCTTGCGCGCATTCGGCCAGGTGCACCACGCCTTGGGTGACGCTCAGCCACGCCAGGCCGCAGCGGTTTTTGCCCGCTTGGTGCACGGCCAGCAAAATCGCTTCGCTCTTGTCGGACAGCAGCTCGCTGTCGGTCAGGGTGCCGGGTGTGACCACACGCACCACTTTGCGCTCCACCGGGCCTTTGGACGTGGCCACATCGCCCACTTGCTCGCAAATGGCCACCGACTCGCCCAGCTTGATCAAGCGGGCCAGGTAAGTTTCCATCGAATGAAAAGGCACGCCCGCCATCAGCACCGGCTGCCCGGCCGACTGGCCGCGCCGCGTCAAGGTGATGTCGAGCAGGCCAGCGGCTTTTTCGGCGTCGCCAAAAAACAGCTCGTAAAAGTCGCCCATGCGGTAGAACACCAGCGTGTCTGGGAATTCCGCCTTGATGCCCAGGTACTGAACCATCATGGGCGTGTGGCCAGCGTAGTCAGCGGGGCTGGGGGCAAGAGAGGTGTCGTTTGGCATCAAGGGCTGGGCCGACTCGGCAAGGGGTCACCGGGGCAGGGTGCGGTGGTGGGGCAGCACTGATTTTATTCGGCGCGGGGTACCATGGCTGCCCTTGACGTGATGCATGAAGATTTGAACCCATGGAATTCCTGAAAAACTACTGGCCCTTGTTGGTCTTGGCCCTTTGGTTGGGCTACAAATGGTGGAACGCCCGGCGTGTGGTGGCCCTGCTGCCTGCCTTGAAGCAGCAAGGCGCGACACTGCTGGATGTGCGCTCGGTGGCCGAATTTGCCAACGCCAATGCGCCCGGCACGGTGAATATCCCCTTGCAGGAATTGGGTGCCCGCTTGGCTGAAATTCCGCGCAATGCGACGGTGGTGGTGGGCTGCGCCAGTGGCACCCGCAGCGGCATGGCCAAACTGCTGCTCAAAAAGAAGGGCTTTGCGCCGGTTCACAACATCGGGGCCTGGTCCAACTTTATGAAGTGATGCTGCCAGGTGGCCGTGAAGGTCTTTCGGGGACTGAATTGCATTTGCTTACAATGTAAGTCTGTCAACTTTCAGGGCTCAGGCGAGCCCCTTGTATGGAAATAGCGATACTTTTTGCCCTCATCTGCCTGAACGGGGTGTTTGCCATGTCCGAGATTGCCTTGGTCACGGCCCGCAAAACCCGGCTTCAAAAGCTCATCGATGAGGGCGACAGCGGCGCAGCAGCCGCGGTCAAGCTGGGCGAAGACCCCACGCGATTTTTGTCCACCATCCAGATTGGCATCACCTCCATCGGTGTTTTGAACGGCATCGTGGGCGAGGCCGCTTTGGCCGCCCCCATGGCTTTGTGGCTGGTGTCCTTGGGCGTGCCCGAGTCATACGCCAGCTTTGGGGCCACCGGCATCGTGGTTTTGACCATCACTTATTTTTCGATTGTGGTGGGCGAGTTGGTGCCCAAGCGCATCGGTCAGTCTTACCCCGAGACCTTTGCCCGCCTGGTGGCCCGGCCCATCAACTTTTTGGCGCTGGCCACCAAACCGTTTGTGATTTTGTTGTCGGCCTCCACCCGCGCCTTGCTGCGCCTGATGGGGGTGAAAGAGACCAAGGGCACGCCCGTGACCGAGGAAGAAATCCACGCCATGTTGGTGGAAGGCACTTCGGCTGGCGTGATCGAGTCGCATGAGCACACCATGGTGCGCAACGTGTTTCGACTGGACGACCGGCAAATCGGCTCACTCATGGTGCCGCGTGCCGACATCGTGTCCTTGGACATCGACGACCCGTTTGAGGTCAACCTCCAGCACATCGAGGACTCTGACCACGCCCGTTTCCCGGTGGTGCAAAACGGCATTGAAAACATTTTGGGCGTGATCAACGCCCGCCAGTGGCTGGCACGGGCTTTGAAAGACCCCAGCCAATTGCAGTCGCTGCGCGATCAGCCCTTGCAAAGCGCTTTGTATGTGCCCGAAACCATCACCGGTATGGAGTTGCTCGACAACTTCCGCTTGTCCGATGTGCACATGGCTTTTGTGATCGATGAGTACGGCGAGGTGCAGGGCATCATCACGCTGCAAGACCTGATCGAGGCGATCACGGGTGAGTTTCAGCCGCGCGATCCCGAGACTTCGTGGGCGGTGCAGCGTGAAGACGGCAGCTGGCTGCTGGACGGCCACATTCCCGTGCCCGAGTTGAAAGACCGTTTAGGTCTGGAAGAGGTGCCCGAAGAAGAGCGGGGCCGCTACCACACCCTGAGCGGCATGATCATGCTCTTGACCGGCACCTTGCCTAGGGTTGCCGACTCGGTGGTGTGGGAAGGCTGGACGCTGGAAATTGTCGATATGGACGGCCGTGCCATCGACAAGGTGCTGGCCATGCGCCTGCCGCCCGATGAGGCTGAGCCCGATGAGGGTGAACCCGATTCGGCGTCCGAGCACAACAAACAAAGCGCTGATTGATCGGTTTGTCTGAGCTGTGAATGAAAAAAGCAGCGCATCAAGCTGCTTTTTTCATGGTGCTCAAAGGCTTTGTGCTGGCTTCAAAAGGGCGCGTCTTTGTGCGCGGTGCGGGTGTCGGCGTGCAGCGCTGTGGCCGTGTCTTCGGCGTCTGGTTTGTGCGTGTCTGCAGTGCGTTCGCGGCTCAGGGTGTCAACGGCCATGCGCACGGCCGCTTTGTCGCCAGCGCTGGCAAATTTGCTGTAGCGCCCCAAGATGCTGACCAGCTGGCCGTAAATGCGCGGTGCACCGGCCAGGCATTCTTTTTGTTCCAGAAAGTCGGACTCGCCGGTGAAGTTGCCGATCAGGCCACCGGCTTCGGTGACCAAGAGCGAGCCCGCAGCCACGTCCCAAGGCGACAAGCCGGTTTCAAAGAAGCCGTCGGTAAAGCCTGCGGCCACATAGGCCAGGTCGAGCGCGGCAGCGCCTGGGCGGCGCAGGCCAGCGGTGCGCTGCATCACGTCGCCCATCATGCGCAGGTATTGGTTGAAGTTGTCGCCCTTGCGGAAGGGAAAGCCCGTGGAGATGATGCACTCTTCCATCCGAATGCGCTTGCTCACGCGCAGGCGGCGGTCGTTCATGAAGGCGCCCCGGCCTTTGGTGGCGGTGAACAAGTCGTTGCGGGTAGGGTCGTAAATGACGGCTTGCTCGATCTTGCCGCGCACCTGCAGCGCAATGCTCACGCAGTAAACAGGAAAGCCGTGGATGAAGTTGGTGGTGCCGTCCAGGGGGTCGATGATCCAGATGTGGTCGGACAGCGGGTTGCCAAAATCGCGGCCCGACTCTTCGGCCAAGATGCCGTGGTCGGGGTAGGCGGTCAGCAAGGCCTCGATGATGACTTTTTCGCTGGCGTGGTCGACTTCGGTGACGAAGTCGTTGACCTGTTTTTGCGAGATGCGAACCGCCTCAAGGTCAAGCGCGGCGCGGTTGATGATGGCGCCAGCGGCGCGTGCAGCCTTGATGGCCACGTTGAGCATGGGGTGGAGATTGGACGACATGAATTGTGTGAAGAACGGGTGTAACGCACGCACGATCGCGGCGACAAGAGGTACATTTTCTCACGAAAAGACAAACAAACCGTCGCTGGTGCGTCATAAGCTTTGACGTTCACGCAGCCACTCTGGTGAACGCCGGGTGTCCAGCACGGCCATTACAGTGGCTTTTTTGCCTTCGAGCAAATAGTAAATGGCAAAGGGAAAGCGGCTACCCAAGCTTCGAAACGCGCCGCTGGGTTGAACTTTGATATGAACACCGGCACTGATTTGCAAGGCGTCAATGTCAGCGTACAAGCTGTTTAAAAAGTAAGCGCCTATGCCAGTTTGCTGGTGTTCGTAAAACCAGTAAGCCGCCAGCAAGTCGTCTTGAGCCGCTTGCGTGATCTCAATGGACTCGCAGCCATTCATGGCTTGCCTGGCTCAGTGGCTTGGGGTTTGGCGGGTGAGGGTGCGCAAGTGCTCTTTGGCCTGATCCCAAGGCAGACAGTTTTCCTGGCCTGACTTCAGGCGTTCCAATCGTGCAGCAAGCACCTGCTGATGCCATGGGGGGGTCATGTCTTCAGTGGGGTTTTGAGACAAGGACTGCCACAAAATTTCCATGGCCAGCAAGCTTTCCGCTTTGGGCAAGTCTTTCAGTTGGTCAAAGTTCATGGGTTTTCCTGCAAGTCTGGTGGACTTGCCCAGTTTAGCAAAATGAAGCTTGAAGGCCTGCACCCGAGCTCTGAGGTTTCTTGCGTGGACAATCGGGCCATGCAAACGCGATTCATCTTGATAGACACCAGCCATGCCGGCAATGTGGGCGCTGCCGCTCGAGCCCTGAAAGTCATGGGTTTTGACGACTTGGTGCTGGTGGCACCGCGCTGGCCCAATGTGCTGCGCAAAGAAGAAAGCATCCAGCGCGCCAGCGGGGCGGGCGACGTGCTGGCCAAGGCCCGCGTGGTGGCAACGCTGGACGAGGCGCTGAACGGTGTGACCCATTTGTGTGCCACCGCCATGACACCGCGCGACTTTGGCCCGCCCGCCCGCTCGCCGCGCGAGCACTTTGCCGAGTTGACCCGGCCCGGTGCCCCCGAGCAGTGCGTGGCCTTCTTGTTTGGCTCGGAGCGCTTTGGCATGAAAAACGAGGACGTCTACCGCTGCCATGTGGCGCTGTCGATTCCCACCAACCCCCAGTTTGGCTCGCTCAATCTGGGCTCGGCCATTCAGGTGCTGGCCTATGACTGGCGCTTGGCTTTGGGCGGTTTCCCGGTGCACAACGCGGTGCCACCTGCTGACAAAGCCGATGCCCAGCAGGTGGCGGGCATGCTCCAGCACTGGGAACAAGCCTTGACCGAGCTGGGCTTTCTGGACCCGGCTGCGCCCAAAAAGCTCATGCCCCGTCTGAACCAACTGTTCAACCGGGCTGAGCTCAGCCCAGAAGAAATTCACATCCTGCGCGGCGTGGCCAAGGCCATGATCCAAAACGCTGCCAAAGCCGACCCAGCCAAGGGATAGACTCTGATCTTATGTTTTCACGCCTTCGCTCCGACATTCAGTGCATTCTCGACAGAGACCCCGCAGCCCGTACCGCTTGGGAGGTGCTGACTTGCTATCCCGGGCTGCACGCTTTGGTGCTGCACCGCAGGGCCCACTGGTGCTGGCACCATGGTTTCAAGTGGCTGGCTCGTTTCATCTCACACGTCTCGCGTGGCTTGACGGGCATCGAGATCCACCCCGGTGCCAAGATCGGTGAGCGGGTGTTTTTTGACCATGCCATGGGCGTGGTGGTGGGGGAGACCGCCGAGATCGGCGATGGCTGCACAATTTACCAAGGTGTGACTTTGGGCGGTACCTCGCTGTACAAAGGGGCCAAACGCCACCCCACGCTGGGCCGCGATGTGGTGGTCAGTGCCGGGGCCAAGGTGTTGGGCGGTTTTGAGGTCGGTGATGGGGCCAAGATCGGCAGCAATGCGGTGGTCATCAAGCCCGTGCCTGCCGGGGCCACGGCGGTGGGGATTCCGGCGCGCATCATCCCCTCCAAACAGGGTGAAAGCGCCGATGTGTCGGGCACCGAACGCAAGTTCAACGCCTACGGCATCACCCAAGACGACGACCCGGTGAGCCAAGCCTTGCGCGGCCTGATCGACAACGCGGCCGGTCAAGAGGCGCAAATGGCCTTGATCTGGAAGGCTTTGGAGCAGCTGTGTGCGCAGCAGCAAATGCCCATGCCGGGCAAGGCCGCCAACCTTGGCTGTTTTGAGGCCGACAAGCTCAACCAATTGCTCGACAAATAAGGCGCGCTTGGCGGTCAGTGCTCGAGCCCAATCGATACCCTGCGGCCCCTTATTCAGGCATCTGCCGACATGCGGGCGGCTTCGGCGGCCATCAACGCTTTGCGGCGTTCGTGCAGGCTGCGCCAGCGTTGCTGGGCTTCGGGGTCTTGGCCGCTGCTGGCTTGGACCAGGGCCTCGGTTTCGAGTTGCTTGAGGCGGTCGATCATCAGCAAGTGCAACAAGCGGCGCAGCTCTTGCCGGGCTTCGAGCGGGTCGGGTGGGGTGGCGTCTTCGCTGCCCGGGGTCATGCCCAAATGGTCTTGGGCCATCCAGCGCCTGGCCTCGTCTGCGAAGGCCTGGCCTTGCATCTCGGCCTGCAAAGCCGAGCCACCCAAGGCACCGTGCTCATGGAACTGCGACTCAAGCCATGCGAACAAACTGCCATGCGGTGCAGGCAAAGCGCACAGCAGGGCGTGGTCTTCACCGGCCAGCGTCTCCCACAGCGCCATGTTGCCCAGCAGCAATCGCGCCGCGTGGTCGGCCCGGCTGGCGGGCACGGTGCGCGGGCCGGTGTACTCGGGCACGGCTTCGCGTTTGAACTTGCCTTTGCCAAACTTGCTGCCCGGTGTCCAGTTGGGGTTTTTGCTTGGCCACGGGTTGGCTCCCGAGTTGTAGGCGCTGCCGTAAGCCGGTGCTGCGTTGGCCAGCGCACTGTCGCCCGTCCAGCCGGGAGGGGAGCCATAGTGGGGCTCAAAATGGTGTGCCTTGTCTTGGCCGTGCGGGCCAGCAAGGCCGAAGTCTGCGCCGGTGTGCGGGGGCATGGACGCCGCAGTCGGGCCCCGCCCAGCAGGCGCAAAGCGCTGTTCGCTGGCCGTTTGCTGGGCCCAGAGTTTTTCCAGGCCTGCGGTTTCCAGTTGGATGAGCTGCGCCAATTCGGCCAAGAGTTGTTGCTTGAGCGCGCCTTCGGGCAGCAACTGCCACAGCGGGCGGGCTTGGCTGGACAGGCGGGCCCGGCCTTCGGCGCTTTGCAGGTCGCAGTCGGCGCTGGCCGCTTCGATCAAAAAGCGCGACAGCGGCATGGCTTGCTTGATTTGCTGCGCGAAAGCCTCTTGGCCAAATTCGCGCACGTAGCTGTCGGGGTCGTGCTCTGCGGGCAAAAACAAAAACTTGATGCTGCGCACATCGGTGGCGTAAGGCAGGGCACCGTCGAGCGCCTTGCGCGCGGCGCGGCGGCCAGCGCCGTCGCCGTCGAAGCTGAAGACCACCGAGTCGGTGAAGCGAAACAGCTTTTGCACATGCTCGGGCGTGCAAGCCGTGCCCAGCGTGGCCACGGCGTTGGCAAAGCCCAGCTGGGCCAGTGCCACCACGTCCATGTAGCCTTCGGTCACCAGCACATAGCCCGCGCTGTGCAGGGCCTCACGGGCTTCGTACAGGCCGTACAACTCGCGGCCTTTGTGGAACACCGGGGTCTCGGGTGAGTTCAGGTATTTGGGGGTGCCCGAGCCGATCACTCGACCGCCAAAGCCGATGCACTCGCCCTTGATGTTGCGGATCGGGAACATGATGCGGTCGCGAAAGCGGTCGTAGCGTTTCTCGTCTTCTTCGTTGACGATGACCAAGCCCGACTCGGCCAACAGCGGGTCGTCGTATTTGGGAAAGATGCTGGCCAGATTGCGCCAGCCTTCGGGCGCATAGCCCAGGCCAAAGCGCTTGGCGATCTGACCCGACAGGCCTCGGCCCTTGAGGTAGTCGATGGCGTGCGGCGAGATCTTGAGCTGCTCGCGGTAAGCCTCACCGGCTTTTTCCAGCACATCGCTCAGGCTGTCTTGCTTGGCTTTTTGGGCAGCCGCTTTGGCGCGGTCTTCGGGCGACAGCTGTTCTTCGGGCACCACCATGCCGGTTTGTTGGGCCAGGTCTTTCACGGCCTCAATGAAGCTCATGCCCGCGTGCTCCATCAAAAAGCCAATGGCGTTGCCATTCTTGCCGCAGCCAAAGCAGTGGAAAAACTGCTTGGTCGGGCTGACGCTGAAGCTGGGTGACTTTTCGCCATGAAAAGGGCACAGGCCCATGAAGTTGGCACCGCCTTTCTTGAGCTGCACGTACTTGCCCACGATGTCGACCACGTCGACGCGGGACAGCAAGTCCTGAATGAAAGACTGGGGGATGGCCATAAGATATTTTCGCCGATGTTCGGGCAGGCTTGAGTCTTGCAGTATCACCGCATGCGCGGCACCCAAGATGTCATTGCGAGCAAAGCGCGGCAATCCATGCGTTTGTGGACCACTCCGTCATTGCGAGCGCAGCGCGGCAATCCATGCGTTTGTGGACCACTGTGGATCGCTTCGTGCCTCGCGATGACGCCATGCCCGTCATTGCGAGTTGCGCCATTCCCGTCATGACGCCATTCCCGTCCTCGCGATGACGCCATGCCCGTCATTGCGAGCGCAGCGCGGCAATCCATGCGTTTGTGGACCACTGTGGATCGCTTCGTGCCTCGCGATGACGCGATTCCCGTCATTGTGAGCTGCGCCATGCCCGTCATGACGCCATTCCCGTCCTCGCGATGACGTCATTCCCGTCATTGTGAGCGCAGCGCGGCAATCCATGCGTTTGTGGACCGCTGTGGATCGCTTCGTGCCTCGCGATGACATCATTCCCGTCATTGCGATGACGCCATGCCCGTCCTCGCGATGACGCCATGCCCGTCCTCGCGATGACGCCATGCCCGGCATTGCGAGCGCATTGCCTAAAATGAAAGCAATAAGCCAGGAGACCCCCATGACCAGTATCTTTGACCAAGACTTGCCCCAGACCCCCGCCAACCACGCCCCGATGTCGCCCTTGAGCTTCATCGAGCGCACGGCTGAGGTCTATCCTCAGCGCTTGGCCATCGTGCACGGTGACTTGCGCCAAAACTGGGCCGACACCTACCGGCGCTGCTGCCAACTGGCCAGTGCGCTGGCGCAGGCGGGCATTGGCAAAAACGACACGGTGGCGGTGATGCTGCCCAACACGCCGCCCATGGTGGAGGCGCACTTTGGCATTCCCATGGCGGGCGCTGTGCTCAACGCCCTGAACACCCGACTCGACCCGGAGACGGTGGCCTTCATGCTCGACCACGGCGAGGCCAAAGCGGTGATCGTGGACCCGGAGTTTGCGGGGGTGATGAAAAAAGCCCTGGCGCTGCGCCAGTCCCCACGGCCCATGCTGGTGATCGACGTGGAGGACGCGCTGTACACCGGCCCCACCGTCAAGCTGGGCACGCTGACTTATGAGGCCTTTGTGGCCAGCGGCGATGCCAACTTTGCCTGGAGCCTGCCGGCCAACGAATGGGACGCGATTGCGCTGAACTACACCAGTGGCACCACCGGCAACCCCAAGGGCGTGGTCTACCACCACCGGGGCGCAGCCACCAATGCGATTTCCAACATTCTGGAATGGGACATGCCCAAGCACGCGGTCTATTTGTGGACGCTGCCCATGTTCCACTGCAACGGCTGGTGCTTTCCGTGGACGGTGGCGGCGCGTGCGGGCGTGAACGTGTGCCTGCGCAAAGTCGATGCGCAGGCCATGTTCGACGCCATGCGCGACCATGGCGTCACGCATTATTGCGGCGCGCCCATCGTGCACGGCCTGCTGGTGAACGCCCCAGCTGCGATGAAAGCGGGCGTGCCCGCAGGCATCCAGGCCATGGTGGCGGGCGCTGCGCCGCCGGCCTCGATGATCGAGGGCATGGAGCAGATGGGTTTTGATTTGACCCATGTGTACGGCCTGACCGAGGTCTATGGCCCCGCCACCGTGTGCCCCAAACACCCCGAGTGGGATGCCCTGGACATTGGCGATCGGGCCCGGCTGAACGCCCGTCAGGGCGTGCGCTACCACCTGCAGCGCGATGTGCGGGTGCTCAACCCTGAAACCATGCAGCCTGTGCCGCAAGACGGCGAGACCATGGGCGAGATCATGTTCAAGGGCAACATCACCATGAAGGGCTACCTGAAGAACCCCAAGGCCACGCAAGAGGCTTTTGCGGGCGGTTGGTTCCACAGTGGTGACTTGGCGGTGCAGTACCCGGACGGCTACTTCAAGATCAAAGACCGCAGCAAAGACATCATCATCTCGGGCGGCGAGAACATCTCATCGATCGAGGTCGAAGACGTGCTTTACCGCCACCCCGCGGTGCTGGCCGCCGCCGTGGTGGCCAAGCCCGATGCGCGCTGGGGCGAGACGCCTTGTGCCTTTGTGGAGCTCAAAGCCGATGCCCAGGTCACCGCCCAAGACATCGTGGCGCACTGCAAGCAACACCTGGCGGGCTTCAAGGTGCCGCGTGCTGTGGTGTTTGGCGAGTTGCCCAAAACCAGCACGGGCAAGATTCAAAAATTTGAGTTGCGCAAGCAGGCGGGGTCGGCCGCGGCGATTGACGTTTGAGCGTCTGGCGTTGAACGCCCAACGCCCAAAGCTCAAGCGATGTCGAAAGCGTGGGTGGCAAAACGGCCCGCACGCCGGTCGGCAAAGTAGTGCACCAGCGTTTCCTTGACGGTGCGAAAGGCCAAATCGTCCCAAGGGATTTCTTCTTCTGTGTACAGGCGCGCTTCCATGGTTTCGTGCCCGGGCTCGAACACGTCGCTGGTCAAGCGCGCCCGGTAATACAAATGCACCTGGCCCACACGCGCCACGCTCATCACGGTGAACAGGTCTTCCATGATGAACTGCGCGCCCGCTTCTTCGGTGGTCTCGCGGGCCGCACCCTCTGAGGTGGATTCGCCCAACTCCATGAAGCCTGCGGGCAAGGTCCATTTGCCTTTGCGCGGCTCGATGTTGCGCTTGCACAGCAGCACCTGATCGCCCCAATGCGGCACCGTGCCCACCACGTTCAGGGGGTTTTCGTAATGCACCGTGTGGCAGACGGTGCAAATCGCGCGCAGCTTGGTGTCGCCGTCGTCGGGCAGGCGGTAGGCCACCGCTGCGCCGCATTGGCGGCAATGGCGAATGGCTTCACGTGAGTACATGGTCAAATTTTCAAGACGAATAAAACAACAGAAGGCACAAAGACAATCAGCAAAATGCGCAGAATGTCAGAGGCCAAGAAGGGCATGATGTAGCGGAAGATGTCTTTCATCGGCACATCTTTCGTCATGCTGCTGATGATAAACACGTTCATGCCCACGGGCGGCGTGATCAGGCCAATTTCGACCACCATGAGTGCCAATATGCCAAACCAGATGGCTTTGGACTCGGGGTCCATGCCCCACAAATCGATGCCCATGATGATGGGAAAGAAAATCGGGATGGTCAGCAGCAGCATGGACAAGCTGTCCATCACGCAGCCCAGCACCAAATAAATGCCGATGATGGTGAACAGCACGGCCAAGGGCGACAACTCCATGCCCACCACCCATTTGGCCAGTTCGGTGTTGACCTGGGTCAGCGCCAAAAACACGTTCAAGATGTCGGCGCCCAGCAAAATCAAAAAGATCATGCCCGTGCCAGCGGCTGCGCCGTACAAACATTGCAGCAAGCCTTGGCCAAGCAAGCCGCCCGATTTCCAGGCCACAAAGGCGGTGGCCACAGTGCCAATGGAGGCGGCCTCGGTGGGGGTGAAAAAGCCACCGTAAATGCCACCGATGACGACCACAAAAATCAGCAAAACAGGCCAGGTTTCGACCAGCGCGGACAGGCGCTGTGACCAGCTAAAGCGCACGCCACGCGGCGCATCTTGCGGGCTGACCCGGGCGATGATGGCAATCACCAGCATGTAGCCAATGGCGGCGATGATGCCGGGCACAAAGGCTGCCAGAAACATCTTGGCGATGTTTTGCTCGGTGATGATGGCGTAGATCACCAAAGGCACCGAGGGCGGAATCAAGATGCCCAAAGTGCCACCGGCCGCGATCACAGCGGCCGACAAGCGTTCCGAGTAGTTGTGCGCCTTGAGTTCGGGCAAAGCCACTTGGCCCATGGTGGCCGCCGTGGCCAGCGAGGAGCCGCAAATGGCGCCAAAACCGGCGCAAGAGGTGACGGCGGCCATGGCCATGCCGCCGCGCCAGTGGCCAATCATGGCGTTGCCTGCCTGGAACAAGGCCTTGGACAGGCCGCCGTTGGTGGCAAACTGGCCCATCAGCAAAAACAGTGGCACCACCGACAAGTCGTAGGTGGAGTAACGGGCAAATGCCGCGTTTTTGAAAAAGCTCATCAGCGGGTCCCAGCCCGCCACCATGGTGTAACCCACGGTGCCTGTGAGCAACATGGCCACACCAATGTGGATGCGCAGCGCCAACAGCAGCAGCAGCACAGCAAACATCAAACCACCCCATTCGATGCCGCTCATGATTGGGCCTCTTTCATTTTTTCAACCGCACGGTAAAGGGCTGTGAGCGACAGCAGGGCAAAGGCAGGCACCAAGGGCACATAAGCCCACCAAGTGGGAATTTCCAGCAGCATGGAGGCGTCAAAGCTGCCGCGCAAATCGAGCAGGCCCACCCCGACGCGCCAGCTGATCAGGCCAGCAAAAAACGCCAACAGCAAATGGGCCAGGGTGTCGAGCACGGCGTTGAGCCGGGCAGGGGCTTTGGCGGTGAAAAAGTCCACGATCACATGGCCCGAGATCCAGTGGGTGTAGGGCAGCGACATGGCCACCGCACCCGCGCACATGAACTGCACCAACTCATAGTCGCCCAGCAAAGGGGCATCAAAAAACGCACGGCCCACGATGCTGCGCAAAGACATGAAGGCCATGGCCAACAAGGTTAGGCCAGACAAAATGGCCAGCAGTTTGCACAGGCGGTCCAGCACCAGGCCCAGGCCGTGGTACTGACGGGTAGAAAGGACATGAACAGCTTCAGCCAAGGGGCTTCTCCTTGTGGCTCAGGACCGGTGAGCTTGTCAAATGGCGAGGCGAATTGCGTTGGTGGGTCATGGCAAGGCTGAGTTTTTGGGGTCATCCCGGGTCTGCATTTTGCGTCATCCTCAGCCTGTCATTCATGCCATTCCACGTGTGCTGTGGGTGTCACTTCGTGCGGCTCAAGGCGGTCAGCGCCAATTTGTCAGGCAAAAAAATGGGGTGGGCCGCAGCTCACCCCATGGCGCACAAAGTCAGACGGAAGTCTTTACTTGGTGTATTGCTTGACCAGGTCTTGTGCTTCCTTGAGCAAGGCCGCACCATTCAGGCCGCGCTTGTTCATGCTCTCCACCCACTCGTCGTCTTGCTCCGCGGTGGCTTTCTTCCAGCGGTCCAGCTCCGCCGGTGGGATCACCGAGATGGTCTGGGTTTTGGTGTCGGCAAACACTTTGCGGCTGGGCACATCGTTGCCCTCTTGGGTGGCCCCCAAGAAGGCCGAAAACTCGCGACCAGAGTTTTTGTCGATGACCGCTTTCAGGTCAGCAGGCAGCGAATCGTACTTGGCCTTGTTCATGGGCACCACAAAAACCGTGGTGTACAGGGCTGGGTAGCTCTTGTCGGTCTCGGCGCTGAACTTGGTCAGCTCATGCACCTTCAGGCCAGGGGCCACTTCGTACGGAATCACGGCCCCGTCGATCACCCCTTTGGACAAGGCTTCGGGCACTTGCGGCACGGGCATGCCCACAGGTGTGGCCCCCATTTTGGTCAACATCTTGGTCACGTTGGCGGTCGGGCCGCGCATCTTCAAACCCTTGAGGTCTTCCATCTTGGTGATGGCCTTATCGCGCGTGAAAATCACGCCAGGGCCGTGCACGTGGACGGCCAGCAGCTTGACGTCTTTGTGCTCATCCATGGCGTTTTTTTGCACAAAGTCCCAAGCCGCGCGGCTGGTGGCGGCGGCATTGGTCATGGTGAAGGGCAGCTCAAACACTTGGGTTTTGGCAAAGCGACCAGCCGAGTAACCGGCCACAGTCCAAACCACATCGGCCACGCCGTCTTTGGCTTGGTCATACAGCTGCGGTGGGGTACCACCCAACTGCATGGCGGGGAAGATTTGGCATTGCAGGCGGTCTTTGGAGTCGCGTGCAATGTTTTTGCACCAGTCGCCCAGCATGGTGGTGTGCTGGATGGACTGTGGGCCCAAAAAGTGGTGCACCTTCAGGGTGATGGTCTGGGCGTGCACCCCAAAACCAACGGCCATCAGGCCTGCGGCCAAGGCCGTTTGTTGTAGGAATTTCTTCATCGACTGGTCTCCATCATGGGTTGAAAAAAACGATCATAAACCAACCGTACGGTCGGTTAATTAAAAAACAGGCCCATGTCCTGTCAAAAGTGCGGTGACAGCCCCAAAAAAGGACGCAAAACATGCATTATTTTGTAAGTTAATGGGATTTCTCAGACGGGTTGACCGTTGTTTTTGAAAATTTGTTCACTTAAATACACTTTTTGCGCGCAGCCCACCCAGGCCAGGCCCTTGGGCTGGGCGGACACGCGATCAGCCAATTTGGACGTGCAAGGGCCCCAAGCCGGTGATTTGAGCGACCAGGGTGTCGCCTGTCACCACCGCGGCCACGCCTTCGGGGGTGCCGGTGTAGATCAAGTCGCCAGCTTGCAGTTCCCAGGCGGCAGACAGGTGTTCAATGGTTTCGGCGACATTCCAGATCAGCTTGGCTACGTTGCTGCGCTGGCGGTCGCTGCCGTTGACCTGCAGGCTGATCTCGGCGTGGTCCACATCGCCTGCTTGCGCTTTGGGGGTGATGGGGCCGATGGGGGCTGAGTGGTCAAAGGCCTTGCCGATGCACCAAGGGCGGCCTTGTTTTTTCATGTCGTTTTGCAAGTCGCGGCGCGTCATGTCCAAACCCACGGCGTAGCCAAAGATGTGCTGGGCTGCGTCGGAGGCTGCGATGTTGCGCCCCCCCTTGCCAATGGCCACCACCAACTCGATTTCATGGTGCAGGTTTTGCGTCAAGCTGGGGTAGGGCATGGCACCCGTCTGAGCTGAGTCCACCACCACCAAGCTGTCGGTGGGTTTGAGGAAAAAGAACGGCGGTTCGCGCCCCGAGAAACCCATTTCTTTGGCGTGTTCTTCGTAGTTGCGGCCCACGCAGTAAATGCGGTGCACTGGAAAACGCGCCGCCATCCCGAGCACGGGCACAGAGACGGTGGGCATGGGCGAAAATACAAAATTCATGTTGTGCTTTCCTCAACAATTGAAAATCCGATGGTAATCGCAAGGCCAAAGCGCCAAGCAAGCTCGACTACAGCACCAACCCCAGCCCATTGACACGCTCATGAACCCCAGTATTGACCTGCAGGCCACACCCGGACACCTGATTCGAAGGGCGCAACAAATTGCGGTGGCCCTTTTTGCGGAGCAACTGGGCCACTTTGACATCACACCCGTGCAATTTGCCACCCTCAACGCCTTGTTGCTCAGTCAAGGCATCGACCAAGTGAGTTTGGCCAAGCATGTGGCCTTTGACGCGGCCACTTTGGGCTCGGTGATCGGGCGTTTGGAGGCCAAGGGCTGGGTTGCACGCGTGGCGGACCCGCTTGACCGCCGTCGCAAGTTGCTCAGCCTCACCTGCTTGGGGGTGCAAGCCCTGAAGGCTGTGCAGGCCGATGTGGCGCGTGTGCAAGAAAAAATCTTGGCCCCTTTGACGCCGTCTGAGCAAAGCCAGTTGGTGCGCTTGCTCGCGCGCTTGGTGCAAGGCCACCAAGCCGCTTGAGCGCTCAGCCCCGCCGGCGAGCGGTCAAGGCCAGTCGCCCGCCGGTCAAGCCAGCTGGGGGGCGGGTGCTGTCGACAGCGCGGGGCGGCGCTTGGCCCGGGGCGACAAAAAGAGGCCCGGGGTGACAAAAATGTGCGTGCCATGGATGTGGCAACTTCATCGGCCGATCAGATCGATCAGGCCGATCAGGCCGATCAGACTTTTCAGGCCGAGGTGTAGGTCAATTCAAAATGCGCCACGTGCGGCGGCTCAGCAAAGAAGGGGCCCACAATGGCACGCCACTCGGTGAACAGCGCCGACTCACGGAAACCCACGGTGTGGTCTTCCAGGGTGTCCCAAAAAATCTGCAGCACAAAGCGCTCTGGGTTTTCAATGCAGCGGTTGACCTTGGCCCCTCGGTAGCCTTTGGCGCGAGAAGCCACGCTGATCAGGCCGCGTTCAATGGCTTTTTCAAATTCGGCTTGCTGGCCGGGGTGGATGCGGATGTCGGCAAGTTCAAGGATCATGGCGTTGTCCAATGGCAAAAGTGGTGATGTCAAAAATGGCAGTTCAGCTCGGGTGATGTTGGCCGATGCTGAGGGCGCTTGCGCTTGTTGTGATGGCGGCGCTGTGGTTTTTGTCCTCCAAAATTGACGCTGCATAGTAGCCTGTGCTGGCGGGATTGCCTGTCTCGCATGGGCGGATTGTGCTGGCCTTGCAGGGCGCGGATTTTGTCATTTGCAGACTTGGCCGTGGGCGTTTGTTTGCGGGCCAAGATGCGGCATGAGCCCAGCCAAACTTTGCGCCAAAGAGACGCAAGCGTCCACCGTGAATTGCCCCGCTTGCATGCGCGTGATGACTTCGCCGGGGCTCAAGCACGCAAAAGATTGCACCTCGCCGTCGGTATTGATGGGCGTTTCATGCGCCGACAAATGCAGTGTGTAGACCAGCAGTTGCTCGTCGTGCCAGCCTTGTGGCTCCAGCCTTTGTGTGCGTACCGCACCTCGCCAGTGCAGGCGATGCGGGGCGTGCAAGCGCAAACCGGCTTCTTCGGCCAACTCGCGCAGTGCGCTGCTCAAAGGGCTTTCGCCTGCCGTCACGCCCCCGGCCGTGAGGTTGTCCAGCATGCTGGGGTCGGTGGCTTTGTGGGCCGCGCGGCGACCGCACCACAGATCCCCCTGCGCCGCAAAACCATGGATGTGCACGGCGTGGCTCATCATGCCCAGGTGCCTGAAACCGGCGCGTTCTGCGCACAAAAATGGCGGTATCTGGGCGTTGTGTGGGCAAACCGGCGTGTCTGACCACCAGGCAAAGTTTTCGCCACGCCAGCCGCGTATGCGGCCTTTGGCGGCTTGTTGCGTTAAAAAATCTTGCAGCGTTTGGCTGCGCTGGCGCTGAATGTGGGCCGCACTGCGCCAGTGCAATCGGCCTTGGCTGAGCTGGCAATGGGGCAGCTCAGCGAGCATCTCTTGCGCCCGCTCGGCAGGCACCCAGCCCACATCCACCGCGTCGCAGGTCCAAAAACAACCCGTGCTTGGGGGTGTCTGCCGGTGCCCCAGTTGTTGGCTCAGCCAGTCCTGCTGGGAGGGGTTCAAACGGGCCCAAAAGGCCGCCTCAGGTGGCTGGTGTTGCATGCTGAATCAGGGTCGCAAAAGGCATCAAAAATAAATCAGAAAGTCCGTCTATTTGTCATGCACTTGACATTTGAAAAGGCGACATTCAGGGCATGGACACAACGCTCAACGCACTGCTTCAATTGTACGAACAAGCAGGTGACCGCATGTACGCAGGCGAGGCCGTCACGCAATTGGCCCACGCTTGGCAGTGCGGTCGCTTGGCCGAAAAATCGGGTGCCAATGCCGGCTTGCAATTGGCCAGTTGGCTGCACGACATCGGGCACTTGATGTCTGCTGCGCCCGGCACGCCGACGCTGCGTGGTGAAGACGACCGGCATGAGGCCCTAGGTGCGCAACTGTTGATGCCCATTTTCGGACCATCGGTGGCCGAACCGATTCGCTTGCATGTTCAGGCCAAGCGTTACTTGGTGGGCATGCGCGAAAGCTATGCCAAAAAACTCACGCCCGATTCGATCCGCAGTTTGCAGCTGCAAGGTGGCCCGATGGACGCTGTGGCGTGTGCGCAATTTGAAACGGAGCCGTTCTTTTTTGATGCGGTGAAGTTGCGGGTTTGGGACGACTTGGCCAAAAAGAGCGGCTGGTTCGAAGACACGCCAGAGGCGGCCTTGGGCCATTTGGCCTCGTTGATGGTGAAAGTGAAAGCCCAGTGCGTCACTCAAATTTAACCCAAAAGACATTTTTTCGTCATGTTGACTGCGGATGATCCAAGCACACAGCCAACAGGAGTGAACGCCATGAAAGAACTGCCCAAACCCAGCTTTGCACTGTCACCGGTTCAATTGCCCAGGGGGTCACTTCATCCCCCCTTGCATGGTGCACGCATGGAGTTTTTGCCTCGCCGTGTGCAAAGCACCCTGCAGGTCAGTTGGGCTTTGCACCAAGACGAGGTTCGCGAAGCCCAGCGCCTGAGGTACGCGGTGTTCGCCACCGAATTGGGGGCCCGATTGCCCCCAAGCGTGCCGGGCCACGACATCGATTTGTTTGACGACTACTGCGAACACCTGCTGGTTCGGGACACGCTGTCGGGCACGGTGATCGGCACCTACCGCGTGCTCACACCCGCACAAGCCAAGCGTGTGGGCAGCACTTACAGCGACACCGAATTTGACCTGACCCGCCTGCGCGACATGCGCAGTCGCATGGTCGAGTTGGGGCGCAGTTGCGTGCATGGGGAGCACCGCCATGGCGGCGTCATCATGGCCTTGTGGGGCGCCCTGTTTGAGTTCATGGACCGCAACCGCTTGGACACCATGATCGGTTGCGCCAGCATTCCCATGCTGCACAACGGCTTGGTCACGGGCGATGTGGCCGCCAGCATTTGGCACCAGTTGCGACAAAGCCATTTGGCCGACATCCAATACCATGTTCGGCCCCGCTTGGCCTTGCCTGTCGACGAGTTGAACCACGGCCTGCCCATCGAGCCCCCCGCGCTCATCAAGGGTTATTTGCGCTTGGGTGCCAAAGTGTTGGGGGCGCCGGCGTGGGACCCAGATTTCAACACCGCCGACTTGCCCATGATGATGCGCACGGCCGATTTGCCTTTGCGCTACCGCAAACACTTTTTCAGCGTTCCCGCATGACATTCTCTTCAAGCCCACTGCACCATCCGCTGCGCTTCAAGACTGCGCAAGCCGGTCTTGACGCGGCATGGGTGAACGCAGCCTTGCCCGCCTTGCATGGCCAAGCCTCGCTGCACGAGGGCGATGAAAATCAAGACGATGACAAAGATGATCTTGGGCGTCAGCGTTTGCGCGCGGTGTTCATCTCTGACTTGCACATTGGCACGCCCGGTTTCCAGGCCGAGGCCTTGCTGGATTTTTTGAAGCACCACCCCAGCGATGTGCTGTATCTGGTGGGCGACATCGTGGACGGCTGGCAGCTTCGCAGGCGTTGGTTTTGGCCCCAAAGTCACAACGATGTGGTGCAAAAACTTTTGCGCAGAGCGCGCAAAGGCTGCCGCGTGGTCTACGTGCCGGGCAACCACGATGAATTTGCCAGGCACTTTGTAGGGCATGCATTTGGCGGCATTGAGGTCGTGCACGACACCTCACACACCACCGCCAAGGGGCTCAAATTGTGGGTGGTCCACGGCGACCATTTTGATGGCGTGATCCAGTGCGCCAAATGGCTGGCCTATGTGGGTGATTGGCTTTACGAGTTGACTTTGCGGCTGAATCGGCACCTCAACAGCTTTCGGTCTCGCGTGGGTTTGGGCTATTGGTCTTTGTCGGCTTACCTCAAGCTCAAGGTCAAAAAAGCGGTCAATTTCATCAGCGACTTTGAGGTGGCTGTGGCCAGCGAAGCCAAGCAGCGTGGTTTTGACGGTGTGGTGTGTGGTCACATTCACCACGCCGAAATCCGCGATGTCAACGGCACTTTGTATTGCAACGATGGCGATTGGGTGGAGAGCCGCACCGCCTTGGTCGAGCACGCCGATGGCCGCTTGGAAATTGTCCACTGGGGGAGCCACGCGGTGGTGAGCAACCGCACACCCGAGGTGCGCGCTGTGCCCGCTTAAGCCAGTTGGCCGACACCCACTGCGTCTGGCATGGCTTGCTCGGTGCGTTGGCGCACCGGCAGCAAGCTTTTCAAGCGCAGCCCGACAAGCGCATCAAGACAGGCCTTTTTGGGCTGCACAAATCGCCTTTGAATTCACGAAATTGTCACGAAATTGAAGCGCTCACTACTTATACTGAACCACGCTTTTTAAGTGTTTTTTTACAGGTTTCAAGCCCCCATGGACAAGCCCTTATCTGGCCACCCCCCGGCCTTGTTGGACCGCGATCTGAGCATCTTGTCGTTCAATGAGCGTGTGCTCGACTGGGCGCACCGGGCCGAAGTGCCCGTGTTGGAGCGCCTGCGCTACCTGTGCATCGTGTCCTCGAACATTGACGAGTTTTTCGAAGTGCGTGCACAGCCCCATGTGATGGGCACTTTGCAAGACCTCACAGCAAACCCCTACGGCAGCGACAGCCTGTCGGCGATCGCGGCCAAAACCAACGCCATGGTGGCACGCCAATATGCCTTGTACAACGACGACCTCTTGCCCACATTGCAAAAAGCGGGTTACCGCATCTTGTCGCATGGCGAACGCAACGCTGTGCAGCGCCAATGGGTGAGCAATTATTTTCAGCGCGAAGTCAAACCCCTGTTGGTGCCGGTGGGCCTGGACCCAGCGCACCCTTTTCCCAATGTGGCCAACAAATCACTCAACTTCATTGTGCAGTTGTCTGGCCAAGATGCTTTTGGCCGCTCCAACGAGATTGCGATTGTCAAGGTGCCTCGCGTATTGCCCCGTTTGATCCCTTTGCCGCCCCGTGTGTACGATGGTTGCACCGCGTTTGTCTTGCTGTCGAGCGTGATCAGGGCCCACTTGGGCGAGCTTTTCCCGGGGCGAGAGGTCGGGCAATTTTCACAGTTCAGAGTCACCCGCCATTCGGATTTGGCAGTGGACGAAGACGAGATCGCCAATTTGCGCATGGCCTTGCAGCAAGGGCTGCAGCACCGTCACTATGGGCAAGCGGTGCGACTGGAGGTGTCGGCCACCTGTGCGCCACGCTTGCTGGATTTTTTGCGCACAGAATTTCGCCTGCCCGAGGCCGCAATTTACCGCGTCAATGGCCCCGTGAACTTGGTGCGCTTGATGCAATTGATCGATCTGATCAATCTACCCAAACTGTTGTTCCCCCCTTACAAAGCCAGTTTTCCAGTGCAATTGCCGCAACAAACCTCGGTTTTCGCCAGACTCAAACAAGGCGACGTGGTGATTCACCAGCCCTTTGAGAGCTTTGATGGTGTTTTGGCTTTTTTGCGCGAGGCGGTGCTGGACCCCAGCGTGTTGGCCATCAAACAAACCATTTACCGCGCGGGCAGTGACACCACCATGATGGACCTGCTGCGCGAGGCGGTGCGCAGAGGCAAAGAGGTCACCGCCGTGGTCGAACTCAAGGCCCGGTTTGACGAAGAGGCCAACATCAACTGGGCCGAGCAGCTCGAGGCCATCGGGGCCCAAGTGGTGTACGGCATTGTGGGGCTTAAAACACACGCCAAGATGCTGCTGGTGACACGCCGTGAGGGCCGAAGTTTGAAGCGCTACGGCCATTTGTCGACAGGCAACTACAACCGGCGAACGGCAGCGCTGTACACCGACATCAGCTACCTCACGGCTGACGCGGCGATCACCGCCGACATGGACCAGTTGTTTGGCCATTTGGCCAGCCAAAGCCGTTTGCCCAAGCTCAAGCGCTTGTTGCTTGCCCCTTTTCACCTGCACGCCGAGATGCTGGCGCGCATCCAAGCCGTGGGTGCTGCAGCAAAGCGGGGTGCCCCGGCCCGTATCGTGATCAAGGTCAACGCGCTGACCGATTTGCCCTTGATCAATGCCTTGCTTTTGGCGGGTCAACAAGGTGCCAAGATCGACTTGATTGTGCGCGGTGCTTGCATGCTGCCAGCGGGTGTGGCCGGGGTGAGTGAGAACATCCGCGTGCGCTCGGTGATTGGCCGATTTTTAGAGCACACCCGGGTCTTTTACTTTGACGCCGAGCAAGACGAGGCGCTGTTTTTGTCAAGCGCTGACTGGATGACGCGCAACATGACGCGTCGCATCGAGTTGGCTTGGCCTGTCAACGACCCGGCCTTGCGCCAGCGCATCATCAACGAGTGCTTGATTGCTTATTTGCACGACGGTCGCGACGCCTGGGATTTGGCCTCGGATGGCCAATACCACCGCGTGGATTTGGCGGCGTCGGGCCACAGTGCGCAGCAAGCGCTGATGCAGCGCTACAGCGACACCAATCCACGGGAGTCTGGCGAATGGACTTGATTGTTTGGCGGCATGCCGAGGCGCACGATGCCGAGCCGGGGGGCGATGACTTGCTCAGGGCCTTGACCCCCAGAGGCCGCAAGCAAGCCGAGCGCATGGCTGCATGGTTAGAAAAGCAGTTGCCCCAAGGCACGCGCGTGCTGAGCAGCCCCGCGCTGCGTGCAGAACAAACCGTCAAGGCGATGGGGCGCAAATACAAAGTGCGCGATGCTTTGTCGCCCGGTGCCACGGTGCAAGATGTGCTGGAAACCGCGGGCTGGCCTGCGGCCAACCACTCTGTTTTGTTGGTAGGCCACCAACCGGCCTTGGGCGGTTTGTTGGCGCATTTGTTGGGCATGCCCGAGGCGGTTTGCGCCATCCGCAAGGGCGCGGTGTGGTGGCTGCGCCACCGCGTGCGCGAGGGTCAGGCGCAAACCGTGTTGTTGGCGGTGACCTGCCCCGAGCGCATCTGAGCGCGATCAGTCTTTGGCGGGGCGGCCCGTCTTGATGGTGGGCACCATGGCCATGGCTTTTTTGAAGGCGGCGTCGGCCATGCCCACCAAAGCCTGCAGGCCAGCGCGGATCAGTTCACTCTTTTTGACCTCAACGCCCAAAGCCATGGCGCGTTTCTTCATGGCATCGATTTGCAACAACTCGGTTTTGGGCAGGGTGAAGCTGTCGCGCACCACTTTGACTTTTTTGTCCTTGGCGGGCTTGCTGCTTGCCGGGGCTTTCTTTTTGCTTGTGGTTTTGGGCGCTGCCTTGGTTGCAGCGGGGGCCGCAGCGGGGGTGGTTTGGGTTGCAGTTTGGGGTGCTGCTTTGCCCCTCACGGCATTGGCAGCACCGGCGGGCGCTGCTTTGCGGGCGGATTTGGATGGGGTTTTAGCCGAAGTTTTGGCAGCAGGCTTGGCCGCGGCGCTGGTTTTTTGCGCCGCCAATGTGCGCGGCTGGCCCGGTTGACGCGCTTGACTGGGCTTGGGCGCTGGGCTGGGCGCAGTGTGGCCGACCGAGGCGGCGCCTTGGGTGGGGGTGTTTGTGGTGCTTTGCGCGGCGCTCATGGTCATGTTGGCTCCAATTTAAAAAAACGGTGCATACAGTTTATACCGTTGTTTTTTTCTTCACAAGCATGTGCCCCCGAAAACGCAAGGGCTTGATGCGGTGCATGCCCAAATGGCCCAGCCCGCCCACTTGCAAGGGCCGCCGCCCGGGCTGCCGCAGGGCTCGGCTGTTCAGACAGGCAAGGGCAAAAAAGACCAACCGGTTTTGAGCCAAGCCGCGCGTTCTTCGCGCAGCAAATGCGCCGACTGCGGCCACAACTCGGCCCATTCGCTGCCGATGCTCAAGGCCACCGTGCAGCGTGCTTCGTCGCAAGCCAAGCTGAGCCCTGACAAATCGGGGTCGCGGCGGGCATGGCACAAAACCACGGCCAAACGCAAGGCCATGAGTTGCTGCACAAACCGCACATCCTCCAACTCGGCTTCGAGCTTGCGCAGTTTGCCCCGGTGGCCCAACACCAGTTGACTCAGGCGGTGCAACTCATTGAGGGTGAAACCCGGCAAATCGGTGTTGTCTAAGATGTATGCGCCGTGCTTGTGGTAATCGCTGTGCGAGATGCGCATGCCGGTTTCGTGCAGTTGGCATGCCCAACGGAGTTTTTGCAAGTGGCGCTGCCGCTCGCTCGCAGGCACGCTGGGGCTGGTGCTCATCATGGCTTCGAGCAAACTCTGGGCGGTGCGCGCAACCCGCTCGGCCTGCAAGGCATCGGTGCCAAAGCGCTGGGCCAGCCAATCGACCATGGAGGAGCGCACATCTTGCATGCCCTCGCGGTCGATCAGGTCGTACAAAGCGCCGTGCCGCAACGCCCCTTGGGCGGCGTGCATCTCATCGATCTGCAACAGGTCAAAGACGGCTTGCAAGACCGCCAAGCCGCCGCCGATCACGGGTTTGCGGTCTTCTTTGACGCCTTCCAGGCGCAGATTTTCGGGTCTCTGGGCTTTGAGCAAACGGTCTTTGAGCCAGGACAAACCGTCGCGGGTGACGCGTCCTTCGGGCCAACCGGCCGCGTTCAAAATGTCGGCCACCGAACCCACCGTGCCCGAGGAGCCGTAACACTTGTCCCAGTGGTTGCGGTTGAACAAAATTTGGGCTTCGTCCAGCACTGCTTTGGCACCAATTTCGGCGGCTTTGAAAGCCGATGGGGTCCACAGGCCATCGCCGAAATACTTCATGGACCAGGCCACGCTGCCCACGCGGTAAGACTCTAAGGTGCTGGCGCTCTCATGCTGGCCCAAGATCATCTCGGTGGACCGACCACCAATGTCCACCACCAAGCGGCGTTCATCCGATTGCGGCAACAGGTGCGACACGCCCAAATAAATCAACCGGGCTTCCTCGCGCCCGGCAATCACCTCGATCGGAAAGCCCAACAAGTGTTTGGCTTTGCTCAAAAAGGCTTCGCGGTTGCGCGCTTCGCGCAGGGTTTGTGTGGCCACAGCACGCACTTGGCCGGGTTTGAAGCCGGCGATGCGTTCGCCAAAACGGGCCAAGCACTCCCAGCCCCGCACCATCGCTTCTTCGCTCAAATTGCGCTCGGCATCCAAGCCGTTGCCTTGTCGAACGGTTTCCTTGATGTACTCCACCCGCCGCAGTTGCCCTGAGTCCATTTGACCTATTTCAAGTCTGAAACTGTTGGAGCCGAGGTCAATGGCAGCGAAAAGGGACTTGGTTTGCATGGAGAGGTGGGGCAGGGCAAGGCAGATCGGAAAGATGCAGATTATGTGACTTAAATGTGAAATGTTCGTGACGCGCACCGGTGCTGAGTCACTTGTCTGCCCCCAGTTCAGGCTTGGCGCTTGTCTGCGCTTGTCTGGGCCCCAGGTGCCAAGTTCACACGCGCATGCTTCAAGCCTTGGCGATCTTGGGCTGCTGCGGTGCCCAGCGATTGATCAGCGCCACCAGGCTCAGCATCACGGGCACCTCGACCAGCACACCCACCACGGTGGCCAGCGCCGCGCCCGAATGCAGGCCAAACAGCGAAATCGCCACCGCCACCGCCAGCTCAAAAAAATTGGAAGTGCCAATCAAACAAGCGGGCCCGGCCACGTTGTGCGGCAGTTTGAGCCAGCGCGCGCCCCACCAGGCGATGAAGAAAATGCCATAGGTTTGCAACACCAAGGGCAGGGCAATGAGGGCGATGACCAGGGGCTTGTCGATGAGGGTCTGCGCCTGAAAGCCAAACAACAGCACCACCGTCGCGATCAAACCGGTGACCGACCACGGCTTGAGTTGCACCACGCGGCGCTGCAGGTGTTCGGCCCCGCGCGCCAGCCACAAGCGGCGGCACAGCATGCCTGCGGCCAGGGGCAGCACCACATACAGCACCGTGGACAGCACCAAGGTTTCCCATGGCACGGTGACATCGGCCACGCCCAGCAAAAAAGCTGCAATGGGCGCAAAAGCCACCACCATGACGAGGTCGTTGATCGAGACCTGCACCAAGGTGTAGTTGGCATCGCCCTTGACCAGTTGGCTCCACACAAACACCATGGCGGTGCAAGGGGCCACGCCCAGCAAGATCATGCCGGCGATGTACTCCTTGGCCGATTGCGGATCGACCCAGGGCGCAAAAATATGCTGAAAAAACAGCACACCCAAAGCCGCCATGCTGAAGGGCTTGATCAGCCAATTGACCACCAGCGTGAGCCACAAAGCTTGCGGTCTTTTGCCCACGTCTTTCATGGCGCGCCAATCGATTTGCACCATCATGGGGAAAATCATCACCCAGATGAACACCGCCACCACCAAGTTGACGTGTGCCCACGCCAAACCGGCCACGGCCTGAAACAGGTCAGGCACCAGCAGGCCCAAGCCCACGCCGACTGCAATGCCCAAAGCCACCCAAATCGATAAAAAGCGCTCAAAAATGCCCATGACCGATTGTGAACTCAGAACGCGGTGCTGAAATCGCGCAGCCGATTGAAAACCGTTGGGTGGCTCATTCTTGGCCGATTTTTTGCAGTTCTTTGTGCAAAGACAAATGGTCGAGTTTGTCCATGGGCAGGCTGAGCAAGATCGAGATGCGACGGTGCAACTTCATGAACGCACCCCAAAAGGCTTTGGCTTGGTCTTCTTCTGTGCCTGTGGCATGAGCGGGATCTTCCACGCCCCAATGCGCGGACATGGGCTGGCCCGGCCAGATGGGGCAAACCTCGCCTGCGGCCTTGTCGCACACCGTGATCACAAAGTCCATGACCGGGGCACCGGGCGCGGCAAATTCAGCCCATGACTTGCTGCGCAAGCCCACGGTGCTGAGGTGCTTGCGCGCCAGACAATCGGCTGCGCCGGGGTGGAGGTGCCCCGCAGGCTGGCTGCCCGCGCTGTAAGCCACAAACCGGTGTGGCCCCAGGTGGTTCATGATGGCCTCGGCCATGATGCTGCGCGAAGAGTTGCCGGTGCAGATGAACAGGATGTTGAACAAGGCCATGGGAAATTCTCCTGCAAGAGTCAGCTTGCCGTTCAGCAGCGGCCCGGTTCGCAAGTGAGGTTGATGGCATCGCCGCAAGGCAGGCCTTGGCAGCAGTGGGCCGTCAAAAAGTCCATCAGGCTTTGCATGGCTCTGAGGTCTGCGCGGTAGCGCAAAAACCGGCCTTCGCGTTGCACGCTGACCAAGGCCGAGTGGTGCAATTCTTTCAGGTGAAACGAGAGCGTGTTGGCCGGCACATCCAAAGCCGCAGACAACTGCCCGGGCTGAATGCCTTCAGGCCCGGCACCCACGATGGCGCGAAACACCTTGAGGCGCGAGCTTTGCGCCAGAGCCGCCAAGGCCTTGACGGCCACGTCTTCGTCCATGACGCTGAAAAGAGAAACGGGGGTCATGGGCTGGCCTTTTGTGCAGGGGTGTGGGTCAGCAGGCCCATGGGCAAACGCAGCGTGGCCAGCCAGCACAAGAGCAGCATCAAAGCCGAGCCCAGGAGCGCGACCATCAGGCCACCCCACTGGTACAACAAGCCCGACAGCAGCGTGCCCATGAAACGGCCCAGCGCGTTGGCAGCGTAATAAAAGCCCACGTCTTCGGCGGCTTTTTCAGAGCCGGCATAGGCCAACACCAGATAACTGTGCACCGACGAATTGATGGCAAAAGCAAAGCCAAACAAACTCAGACCGCCCACCACCCACCACTCCAGCTGCGGTGCTTGCAGGTACATGGCCGCTGCAATGCCCAGCGGTATGAGCATGAGCACCGCCGACCACCAACGCGCTGCAGGCACCTCGCGGCTCAGGCCGTCGGCGCTGCGCCGCACCAGTTGTGGGGCCAGCGCTTGCACCAGGCCATAACCAATCGTCCAAGCTGCCAAAAAGCCGCCCACCATGGTGAAGGTCCAGCCCACGGAGTACAAAAACACCGGCAGGCCCACCACAAACCACACATCGCGTGCGCCAAACAAGGCCACGCGGGCGGCCGCCAAAGCGTTGATGCCCGGGTTTTTGGCGAACAGCTCGCGCGCCGAACTGGAGGGCTTGCTCTTGCCCATCATGGGCGGCAGGCTGGTCACCACGCCCAGCAGCACCAAGGCGAGCAAGCCCGCCATGGCCCACAGCGAGCCCTGAAAGCCCAGCGTCTGCAGCAGCAAGCCGCCTAAGAAAAAGCCCAAACCCTTCATGGCATTTTTGCTGCCGGTGAACCAGGCCACCCACTTGAAGAGCTGCCCGTTGCCCGTGTCTTTGGCCTGCGCCTGGGTGATCTTGATGGCCGATTTGCTGGCGGTTTTGGTCAAGTCTTTGGCCACGCCGCACACCCCTTGCGCCAGCACCACCCAGGCCACCGACATGGCCGCAGTCCAATCGGGCTGCAGAGCCGACAATAAAGCAAAGCCGATGATCTGCGTGACCAAGCCCACGGTGAGCATGCGCGCAATGCCGTAACGCGTGGCCAGCCAGCCGCCAATCAGGTTGGCCAACACGCCCGCGCCTTCGTACAGCAAAAACAAAAACGCCAGCGTGAAAGGCGAGTAACCCAGCTGGTAAAAGTGCAGCAGCACCAACATGCGCAAAGCGCCGTCGGTCAGGGTGAAGCCCCAATAGGCCGCGGTGACGATGCCGTAATGGCGTTCAGCAGCGTTCATCTCAGATGCCGACCTCGTTCATGTGGCAGGCCAGGTCGACCATGCGGCAGGCGTAGCCCATCTCGTTGTCGTACCAAGCGTAAATTTTGAGCAGCGTGCCGTCGGTCACCAGGGTGGACAGCGCGTCCACGATGGCGCTGCGCGTGTCGCGGGCATAGTCCACGCTGACCAAGGGGCGCTCCTCGTAACCCAAGATGCCTGCCAGCGGGCCTGCGGCGGCTGCGGCAAACAAGGCGTTGACTTCTTCGGCGCTGGTTTCGCGTTTCATCTCAAAGACACAGTCTGTGAGGGACGCATTGAGCACCGGGGCGCGCACCGCGTGGCCGTTGAGCTTGCCCTTGAGCTCGGGGTAAATCAGGGCAATCGCCGTGGCGCTGCCGGTGGTGGTGGGGGCCAGGCTGACCATGGCGCTGCGCGCGCGGCGCAGGTCTTTGTGCGGCGCGTCCACCACCAAATTGGTGTTGGTCGGGTCGTGGATGGTGGTGATCTGGCCGTGTTTGATGCCAATCGCTTCGTGCACGACTTTGACCACCGGGGCCAGGCAGTTGGTGGTGCAAGACGCCGCTGTGACGATGCGGTCTTTGGCCGGGTTGTACAGCGTGTGGTTGATGCCCACCACGATGTTCAGCACATCGCCCACTTTGACAGGGGCGGCCACGATCACGCGCTTGGCGCCCCGGTCCAGGTGGCCTTGCAGGGTTTCGGGCGTCAAAAACTTGCCGGTGCAT
This sequence comes from Limnohabitans sp., assembly GCF_044361645.1. Taxonomy (GTDB): domain Bacteria; phylum Pseudomonadota; class Gammaproteobacteria; order Burkholderiales; family Burkholderiaceae_C; genus Limnohabitans_A. The sequence goes on from NZ_JBIKIL010000012.1 coordinate 40,966, forward strand.
TCGAGCACCAGGTCCACACCCAGGTCGCCCCAGGGGATGTCGGCCGGGTGGGCATGGGATGAAAAGCCCAAAGTTCGCTCACCGATGCGGATCTGGCTGTCGCCCTTTGCTTCGATGCGCTCGCGCCATTTGCCCTGCACGCTGTCAAAGGCCAGCAAGTGGGCCGTGGCCGCTGCGCCGCCTTTGAGTTCGTTCAGGTGCACCACCTCCAGGCGGTTGCCTGCGCGGGGGTCGTCCGACTGGCGCTCAGCCGCGCCCATGGCCGCACGCAGCGCCAAACGGCCGATGCGGCCCATGCCATTGATGCCAACTTTCATGGTGCTTCCTCTTGGTGTAATTCGATGGACATCGAATTGTGCGCGGCCTGTGTGTCAGTTCAGTGACAGACCGGCCTGCAAGTGGGGTGATCGCCAGCCTGCCAATCAACACAGGCCAAGGCCAAGGAAGGCCAAAGAAGGCCAAAGAAGGCCAATGCGGCTCAGTCTGCACACCGCATTTGGCCAAGGCACATGGGCAGGCTTTGCACCTTGGGCTCAATCCACGGGGGCTAAAACCACCTCGATGGCATACCCTAGGGCTTGCCCACGGGGGTGCTCAATCCGCAGCCTCATGGCCCTTTCGTCGCCTGGCGGCGAGGTTGCAAGCGGCACCGCTGGAGGTGCCCCCTCTTCGCGCCCCAGCAGGTCTTGGGGCCGGGTGCGCGCAGCTGGGGCACCCACCCCAAACGCCCGGCCTGTTTGCAAGGTCAAAATGGCCTTGGCTTGTTTCGGCGTGAGTTCAAGTTGCTGGATGGAAATCAGCCGGTGGCCTGGGGGAATCTGCCAAGTGACATGGTCGGTGTCGTCACGCGCCACCCAGCCGTGGATCACATGGGTGTGCGCGCCTGCGGTCAAGACGCTGGGCAGCGCGGGATTGTCTGAGGCTTCATGCGCCAGGCGGCTTTGAATGGCGGCGTCAAAACTTGTGCCTTCCGACGCGTTGCCTGCCAGGTCCACTTGGCGCAGCCGCACATCGGTCAGCATGTTGCCCAAAAGCGCCAGTGCAGCCCCTTGGCCTGCGCGCCAGGTGGCTTGCTGGTCGAGTGAATATTCCCAGTGCGCGCCCGGCTCCAGCCCTGAGAGCTTCAAAATGTGGGTGTTGCCCTCAGGCTGTGCGCTGACGGTCAGGACGGCAGGGGCCATGGTGTCCAGAACACAAGGGACGCGAACGATCTTCGAGGTGTTGCCTGCGTAATCGCGTGCGCGCACCCAAATCATTTGGGGCCCGTCGTCTTTGACCTCAAACGATTGGCCAACACCTCGGCTCCAGCTGGCACCTTGGTCCAGTGAAAACTCCCAGCCCAAGCCTGCGCTTTCGACATCCCACAAACCGTTGCGGGTCACGCCATCGCTCACGCTCAGACCGGTGTCGTTGAAGGACAAAACAGGGGCGCTGAGCCGCTCTGCGCCCTCCGCCAAGCGGACTGAGGAGGGCAAAGCACGGGGCGCGGTGTCTTGTTGGGTCAAAGCCTTCGCGCCGCTGCAGGCGGTCAAAACAAGAGCTGAAAAACAAACCAACAGGCAAGAAACGCGCTGATCAAAACCATTGGGCATGTGGCCTCTTTGTCCAAAGCTGTTGAAAATTGGCCATCGAAAAATGTTCAAACGCCAAATGCAGTTGAGATGCTAAGCGCGCACATGACACGGGCATGAAAACAGCTGCAAAGCTTGTCAGCTTTCACAGCACAGCGCCAGACAAAGTCGCTCGCATGGCGGGTTTGTCATCAAAGCTACACATGGCGCATGAAAGATGTGGTTTTTTTAACCGAGGCTTCTTCACATGTCACACACACTCAGCGATCTGGTCTGCAACACCTCTGACAACCCCCACTTTCAGGATGTCCTGACCCAGTCCCTGCAAAACCCCACGCGCCGTGGTTTGCTGCGCGGTGGCTTGGGTTTGGCAGGCTTGGCCATGCTGCCCGGCTGCGCCAGTCTGAGCACCGGCATGGCCGCTGCGCCCAAGGCTTTGGGCTTTCCCGCTGTGGAAAAAAGTCTGTTCGACAATGTCATGCTGCCACCGGGTTACCAGTACAGCGTGCTGCACGCCACGGGCGATGCGCTTGACTCGGCTTTGGCGGCTTATTCGAACAAAGGCACCGAGTCAGACGACTGGGCACGCCGTGTGGGCGATCACCACGACGGCATGGACATCTACTACATCGATGCCAAGGGCAGGTATTCTGAAAACGAAACCGGCCGCGCCGTGCTGTGTGTCAACCACGAAAGCTCGGCCGATGCGCATTTCATGCACCCCAATGGCCAAACCAGCAATGGTGTCAGTGGCAAAAAGTTTTCGCAATTTGGCGACTGGGACCTGGGCACGCGCCCTGAGCTCGAAGTGCTCAAAGAAATCAACCACCACGGTGTGTCGGTGGTGGAGATCGTCAAAACCCCGCAAGGCTGGCGCGTCAAGCAAGACTCACCGCTGAACCGCCGCATCACCGCACAAACCCCCGTGCGCATCAGCGGGCCACGCGCGCACATCGATCAAATTCGCGCTTTCATGGTCACCCGCTGGGACACAGCCGGTTCCATGGCGCGTGGCACCTTGAACAACTGCGGCCATGGCAAAACGCCTTGGGGCACCTATCTGGGATGTGAAGAGAACTGGGCTTACTATTTTCAAGCCACTGCCAATGGGGCTGCGCTGACGGCCAAAGAAGTGGCTACTCGCAAACGTTATGGTGTTGCTGCTGAAGCCCCTGCGGCAGGTGTCAAAAAAGCCAAAAGCCAAGGCTGGCATACCGTGTCGGACACCGACGACCGCTTTGCCCGTTGGAACTTGGCTGCCACCGCTGCCAAACCCGATAAAGACTTCCGCAATGAAGCCAACACATTTGGCTTCAACGTTGAAATCGATCCCCTGTCGCCCAACTCCACACCCGCTAAGCGCGTGGCCATGGGCCGGTTTGCACACGAAGCCGCCGTTTGTGGTGTCCCCAAGGCTGGTGAGCCTTTGGCGTTTTACATGGGCTGCGACTCCCGCAACGAATACATTTACAAATTCGTTTCGGCAGCCGTCTGGGATCCTCGCGATATCGGTGGTGGACTGGTTGCTGGCGACAAATACCTGAGCGAAGGCAAGTTGTACGCGGCTCGCTTTGACGCCACAGGCCAAGGCGAATGGCTGGAGCTGACCATGGCCGACCCCCGCATCGCCAACTACAGCGCGTACAAGTTTGCCAACCAGGCCGACATTTACGTCAACACCCGCCATGCTGCCGATGCCGTGGGCGCGACCAAGATGGACCGTCCGGAGTGGGGTGCTGTCAACCACCGCAACGGCGAGGTGTACTTTGCCCTGACCAACAACAGCGCCGCCAACCGCACACCCGCCAAAGTGGACGCCGCCAATCCCCGTGCTTACATGGACATGGATGGCAAAAAAGGCATGGGCAATCCGCACGGCCACATCATCCGGTTCAAGGAAGCGGGTCAAACATCCACGGCCAAGACCTTTGCCTGGGACATCTTCTTGTTTGGCGCCGAGGAAGACTCGGGCGATGCCAACTTGTCGGGCTTGACCCCTAAAAATTCGTTCTCTTCGCCCGACGGCCTGTGGTTCAGCAAGGCCACGGGCATTTGCTGGATCCAGACCGACGACGGTGCTTTCACCGACGAGACCAACTGCATGATGTTGGCGGCCATTCCGGGCCAAGTGGGTGACGGCGGCAAAGTCACGGTGAAAAACAAAATGGTGGTGGGCGGTGTCGAGCAAAGCGGCACCCAAGAAAGCTTCATTGGCGCGGCTTTGGGCGAGGCCAAACTGCGCCGCTTCTTGGTGGCACCGCCCGGCGCAGAGGTCACCGGCATCACCGAGACCGCCGATGGCCGGACCTTGTTTGTCAACATCCAGCACCCAGGTGAATTGTCCAAGCCCTTGGCCAGCGGCAGCGCACCCCAAAGCATGTGGCCGGGCAACGCAGGCTACGGTGCACAGGGCCGTCCGCGTTCGGCCACCATCGTGATCACGCGCAAAGATGGTGGGGTGATCGGGCTGTAAAGCTCTGGGGTCAAGTGTTCAGATCAGCCGAGCGATGGCCTCAACATCCTCGGCGAACATTTGGCCCTTTTCCGCCAACAGCACTTTGTGCTGTCTGTCCATCAAGAGCGTGATGGGCAAGCCCTTGGGTTTGGGAAACTGTTGGCGCCACGCGGGGCTGGCCCAAGCCGAGGGGAAGGTGTAGCCGCGTTTTTGCAGGTAAGCCCGAGCGTCTTCGGGCTTTTTGTCGATGGACAAGGCCAGCATGCGCAAGCCCCGGTTTTTTTGTGCCTGCCACAGCGCCTGCATGCTCGGGCTTTGCAGGGCGCAAAATGGGCAGGTGCTGGACCACCAATACAGCAGCAAAGGCTGGCGCTCGTGCTGAAAGTTCACGTCGCTGAGCAAACGGATGGGCGGTACCTTGAGCAAATCACCCACGCGGGGCATAGGGGGTGCCATGGCTTCCAGGCTTGCTTCGGAGGGGCTTTGGGCTTGTGCCCAGGCCCACGGCCACAAGGCGCTTAGACCTAAACCGAGGCTGATTTGTCTGCGTGTTGCAAAAGACATCGGTGCCCCATGGGGGGTGCGTGTCGCGTCTTTGGATTCAGGGGCAACTTGGGCCACGGTTTACTCCATTTCCATTTCTAGTACATCGTTCCATTAAAACCAATGCATATTAGGCGACACCGAGATCGAACTTGTTCCAACGAAACACCACTGGCGATGCATTTATCTCTGCTATGCCTTTGAGGATGCGCTGTTTCAGATCGTCTTTGGATGTGACCCGGATGTGCCGCAGGAATGTGCGCGCCATCTTGGAGAAGGCGCACTCGATCAAGTTGAGCCAAGAGCCATGCT
>NZ_JBIKIL010000197.1:0-3832 GCF_044361645.1 Limnohabitans sp.
ATCACCATCAAACGCCCACGCTTATCGGCTGTATATTTTTAAAGAACCTAAGGCAACTTTCATCACCTTGTCTTGCCCCGCTGCGATCAGCGAAGCCTTGAATTATGACACAGTTTTTGTCGCTGCGTCAAGTTTGTAAAATTTTTCTTGGTGGCCAAGATCTTTTCACCAACCTCTTCACTGCGCTTGCTTGTCTTCTTTCGAAGACCTGTCTTTCATGCAGCGAAGCCCTCAATTATGGCATAGATTTTTCGACTTCAATGCGTTTTTTGGCTTCGTCCAGCATTTTTTGCGGGTCTGACCCGGATAATGGGCCTATGGCTTTACTCACTCTCTTGAACGCTTCTCTGGCTTTTGGCCATGTCGCACTCCTCGACCACGCAGACTTCTCCCTGGAGACATCTGAGCGCATCGGTTTGATCGGTCGCAACGGCACGGGCAAATCATCCTTGCTCAAAATCTTGTCGGGCATGGAACGCCCTGACGATGGCGCGCTCCATGTTCAACAGGGGGTTCGCATCGCTTATGTGGCGCAAGAACCTGTTTTGATGGCCGAGCACTCGATTTTTGAATCGGTACGCGAAGGCTTGGCCGAGGTGGTGCAGTGGATTGACGATTACACACACAGCAGGGGGGACTTGGACAGCTTGCAAAGCCAAATTGAGTCGCGTGACGGTTGGGGCTGGGAGCAGCGCTTGGACGAAACCTTGCAACGCCTTCAGCTCGACCCTGAGGCCATCGTGCAGTCTCTTTCTGGTGGCATGCGCAAGCGTGTGGCCTTGGCCCAAGCTTTGGTGACCCGCCCTGACATACTCTTGCTGGACGAGCCCACCAACCACTTGGACCTGAACGCCATCACCTGGCTGGAAGACCTGTTGATCGACTTCAAAGGGAGTGTGATCGCCATCACCCACGACAGGGCCTTCCTGGACCGGATTGCCACCCGTATCGTCGAATTGGACCGGGGCAAGCTGCGCCCTTACCCCGGCAACTACGCGGCCTACCAAGTGCAAAAGGAAGAGCAATTGGCACAAGAAGCGGTCATTCAAGCCAAGGCCGACAAATTGCTGGCCCAAGAAGAGATTTGGATTCGAAAAGGCGTAGAAGCTCGCCGCACGCGCAGCCAAAGCCGCATCACCCGTCTGCAAAATCTGCGCGGCGAACGCGCAGCCCGCCGTGAAAAGGTGGGCAATGTGCGCATGGAAGTGGCCTCGGGCGTGCCCAGTGGCAAGCTGGTGGCCGAACTCACGGATGTGAGCAAAAGCTTCACCCAGCCCGATGGCAGCGTGCGCACCATCATCCAGAAGTTCACGGGCACTTTGCTGCGCGGCGACAAGATCGGTTTGTTGGGCCCCAACGGCGCGGGCAAAACCACCTTGCTGAAACTGATTTTGGGAGAACTTGAAGCCGACAGCGGTGAAGTTCGCCGGGGGACGAAGTTGGAAGTGGCTTACTTTGACCAGATGCGCGATGCGCTGGACCTCGACGCCACACTGGAAGACTTCATCAGCCCCGGCAGCGAGTGGATTGAGATTGGCAACAAGCGCCAGCACGTCAAGAGCTACTTGGGCGACTTTTTGTTCTCACCCGCGCGCGGCACCTCGCCCGTGCGCTCCCTCTCAGGCGGCGAGCGCAACCGCTTGCTGCTGGCGCGTTTGTTTGCGCGCCCGGCCAACGTCTTGGTGCTGGACGAACCGACCAACGACCTGGACATCGAAACTCTGGAGCTGCTGGAGGAGTTGCTGCAAACCTACGAAGGCACTGTCTTCTTGGTCAGCCACGACCGTGCCTTCATGGACAACGTGGTCACCGGCATCATCGCCTGCGAAAGCGCACCAGACCAGCCTGGCCTGTGGCGCGAGTACGAAGGCTCGGTGCAGGACTGGCTGGTGCAATCCAAACGCGCCCAGGCCATCAGGGCCCAATCCGCTCAGCGCAGTGGCTCGACAGCCACCCCAGCATCCGTCAGCGCCGCAGCGGCAGCGGCCCCCGTGGCTGTCGCCGCCAACACTGCGCGCGTCAAGCTCAGCTACAAAGAGCAACGCGAACTGGCCGAGTTGCCAGCCAAAATCGACGCGCTGGAAAATGAACAGTCGCAAACCCGTGCGCAATTGGCCGACAGCAGCGTTTATCAGCGTGACCCGGGACTGGCGCAACAGCTTTTCAGGCGCGACACCGAGCTCGACGAGTTGCTGCTGACGGCCATGGCGCGTTGGGAACTTTTGTCTAGCCGCTGAAGCCCTGGGTCACACAAGTGCTGCGCGCGTCTTGGCCAAGGCGCGCCAGAACCGGTCATCTTGGGTGCTGGCAAAGTTCACCCGCATGAAAGAGCCGGGACGGCGGTCGGCGTGAAACAAAGAACCGGGCGCCAACAAGTAACCAGCGTCGTGCATGCGCAGCGCCAACACATCGGTGTCCACCCCAACATCGACCCAGCCGAACAAACCCTGCGGCGGTGCCACGAATTGGCAGCCGTGGGCCAGTGCCAACTGCACACTGCGGCCGCGTGCGGCGTCCAGCAGCTGCAACAAGCGCTCGGTGTGACGCCGTATTGCCCCCTGCGCCAAACACAGCGCCAGCGCTTTTTCAAACAACACCGGCGTGGTGAGCGTGGACAGCAGCTTGGTGTCCAAAAATGCGTCCTTCAAAGCAACCGGGGCCGCCATATAGCCGACCCGCCAACTGGGCGCGAGGATCTTGGCGTAGCCGCTGACGTAAATCGTCTTTTGCAAGCCATCGAGCACCGACAAGCGCACCGCATGCGCTGGGGCCATGTGCCCGTAGGTGTCGTCCTCGACCACATGGAAGTTGTAGCGGTGCGCCAAATTCACCAACTGGTGCGCCACGGGCAAGGACAGGCCGTAACCCGTGGGGTTGTGCAGCACCGACACGCTGACCATCATCTTGGGCGCGTGCATTTGGGCGTAACGCTCGACCACGTCCAGGTCGGGTCCCGACTCCAAGCGCGGCACGGGCAAGATGCGCACCCCCAGGTTTTGCAAGCGCGCAAACTCAATGGCCCAACCGGGCTCCTCGACCATCACGCAATCGCCCGGTCGCAGCAAAGTTCGGCTGATGATGTCCAGCGCATGGGTGGCCCCAATCGTGGTGATCAACTGCGTCGGTGCGGCGTGCAAGCCCATGCTGGCCAGCTTGGACGACAGCGCCTCACGCAAACCCGTGTCGCCCTGCGGCTCTCTGTAGCGCAAGGACGACTCGCGCAAGGCCGGACTGGCCACCACCTTGCGCAAAGCGGCCGACAAAAAGTCAGCGTCCAGCCAGTCGGGTGGAAACACCCCCATGCCCGGTTGCGGCTGGGCACTGGGCTGGTGGAACATGCCGCGAATCAGGCTGGCCGCGTTCACCGGCGGCGGGCTGGGCAATTCGCTGGATGCGCTCAGGGCCAAAGGGGTGCGCTGCACCCGATCGCGCACAAAAAAGCCCCGGTTCGGCCGCGCCTCCACCCATCCTTGTGCCACCAACCAATCGTAAGCGGCCACCACGGTGGAGGCACTCACGCCGTGCATCTGCGCGCATTGCCGCACCGAGGGCAAGCGCGCCCCCGCAACCAGCAACTGGTCGCGCATGCGCGCCACAAAACGCTGCGCGAGTTGATCGGTCAGGGGTTGACTGGATACGCGGCTGAGCAAAGACATGGGTGACTTTCCAACGGGTGTACGGTCAAAAGAAACAATACAGTTCTTAAAATGAACATGCCAACTCAGTAGTGTCCGGTTTATTTGACTGCCAACCCGCGCCAAGCGAGTAACGGCAAGGGTTTCAAAGGTTTCATGGGTGTCCACGATTTGAATTTGATTTTCCGCACCAGGCA
>NZ_JBIKIL010000198.1:0-3829 GCF_044361645.1 Limnohabitans sp.
GTCGTGCTCTTCTATGCCGGTGGCGATGGCAAAAATATTCGGGTCAAAAATGATGTCTTCCGGCGCAAAGCCCACTTCGTCGACCAGCACGCGGAAAGCGCGCTCGCAGATCTCGATCTTGCGTGCGTAGGTGTCGGCTTGGCCTTTTTCGTCAAACGCCATGACCACGGCGGCTGCGCCATAGCGCTTGACCAACTTGGCTTGGCGTTTGAACTCGTCCAAGCCCTCTTTCATGCTGATCGAGTTGACAATGCCCTTGCCTTGGATGCAGCGCAGACCGGCCTCGATCACCGACCATTTGGACGAGTCCACCATCACCGGCACGCGGGCAATGTCGGGCTCGCCAGCCATCAGGTTCAAAAACCGCACCATGGCCGCTTGGCTGTCGAGCATGGCTTCGTCCATGTTCACGTCGATGATTTGCGCGCCGTTTTCCACCTGCTGCCGCGCCACGGCCAGCGCCTGCTCGTACTCGCCATTCAGAATCATGCGGGCAAAGGCCTTGGAGCCGGTGACGTTGGTGCGCTCGCCCACGTTGACAAACAGAGAACCCGTACCGACAGAGACCGGCTCCAGTCCGGACAGCTTCATGGGGGGAACAGCGGGGATTTCAGACGCAACAACAAACACGGGCTCACCTTGGGGCAAAAGGTGAGCGTCGTTGTGCAACATCGTTCAGCGATTGAACGACCCCAAGCCTGACCCACTTTGCCTTGGCGGCGGCAGGCTGCAACGCTCCTTGAGGACTGGCGATTTTAACCCAGCACCTCCGGCTTTTTTGCCGCCCTGCATGCAGCACGCCTTTCGCGTGTCGGTTCATGGCCTGAACCGCTGTTGCCCCAAGCCTGCAGGGGTCAGTGCCAGCTCTTTTTTGGCATGCCTCAGTCTGTCATTTGTCACGCCAAGGGCACTTGTCATCTCGCGAGAAGCTCCAGAAATCTGGCCCGCCACACCGCACAAACCGGCCAGCGTGCGCCCACTTCATCGGGCCAACAAAAGGCGCGAGCGTTTCGTACTGGGTCGGGTGCTTATTTTGTCGGGCGCAGGGTCTGCTTTTTGAGCGCGCTCAGGTCAACGCCTTGGCACTGGCTGATGAGTTCTGCACTGGTGGTGATGGCAAACTTTTGGTAAATGGTGGCGCGGTGTTTTTTGGCTGTTCCGGCTTGTATGCCGGTGATCTCGGCAATGCCTTTGTTGGTCAACCCTTGGACGATGAGCATGAAAATTTCTTGCTCTCGCCCAGACAGCGCCCCAAATGAGCGCCGCAAGGCATCAAGTTTGGCAAATACAAGGTTTCTCTGACGGTCTATTTCCAAGGCTTTGTCCACCACCTGACACAGCTTGTCCCGATTGAACGGTTTCAACAAAAAATCAACCGCGCCCAAGCGAAAGGCTTCGATGATTTCAGCCTTGTCGCTTTCGCCGCTGATGAAAACCACAGGGGTTTTGCGCTCCAACATAGCCAATCTCACTTGCAGTTCAAGCCCACTGATGTGGGGCATGCGCATGTCCAACAACACCACTGCAGGCGAGATGTCCATGGACTTGTCAAGAAAAGCGCCCGCGTTGTCGAATGTGTCGACCGTGTAGCCCAACATCTGCAGCATGTCGCCCAAGTAAAAGCACATGTCTCGGTTGTCGTCCACCAAGTAAATGTGGCCAAGTCTCTTTTCCATATAATTTATAAATTGACAAATTAATTATTAATTTACCAATAATATAGATTTGTGTAACTACCCAATTGGGTAATTTGGCGGCTCATTGACGGTTTTCAACGCGGGCAGTTATCGCTCATCAGGCCCAGAGCAGACACAACTGTGCGCTTGATTCGGCCCCAGCGGTGGTCAAAACCAGCGCCAAGGTCGGCTGAAAACGAGCGGCCGAAAGGCCCGGCCGGGACAACCCGGTCTCAACTGGCTTTGCAAGAAGCCGGGAGGTATTTGAGCGGCAATCCGTTGGTGGCCGCAGGCCCGCAACGCCAACCGGCGATGGACTTGCCACCATCGGCACTGCCATCGACCGCCGTGTTGCCTGGCTGCAGAGGTGTCAGGGAAATGCTGTTGGCCGAAGCGCTGGTGCTGCCGCGCAAAGCGCCATGGTTACCAACCACCGTGATCACGCCGTTGGCATCTGTGCCAATGCTGGTGACGTATCTGCTGCTTTGGCTTTCGCAAACTTGGGGCAAAACAACCGACACATTGGCGTCAGAGGCGGAACCAATGGCGTCGTTCACCGCCACTTTGCAACCGCCTGCCGCCAACAACATTTCTGAGACTTTGGCCCGGATGCTGTAGTCCTGGTAAGCAGGCAGGGCCAAGGAGCCCAAGATGCCAATGATCGCGATCACGATCATCAACTCGATCAATGTCAAACCGCGTTGCTTTTGTAACATGGTGTGCCTTTAGGAGTTTGGAAAATGAATGCTAATACATTCATCTTGCCAGCGCCAGTGGGGTGGCGCCCCAGGCGTGGCGATTCAAACCGTTTCTTGGACAGCAGGGCGACGCGCCATGATGATTTTACCCAAAGCCAGCACCAACAAGGCACCTGCCAGGCCCATGGCATAGCCCCACACCTTGTCTTGCGGCAAGTACGCCACCAAGCCGGGATCCGTTTGCATCATGCTGCCCGCGATCCAGCCCAACAACATACCGCCTGCGGTGATGATCATGGGGAAACGGTCCATGAGTTTCAAGACCAATTGACTGCCCCAGACGATGATCGGGATGCTGACCAGCAAACCAAAAACAACCAGCGGCATTTGGTGGTCCGGATTGCCCGAAGCTTGAGCGGCACCCGCAATGGCGATCACGTTGTCAACGCTCATGACCAAGTCCGCAATGATGACCGTTTTGATCGCACCCCAAAGTTTGTCGCTGCCTTGGATGTTGCTGTGGTCGTCATCGGCATCGGGGGTCAGCAGTTTGACCCCGATCCAAATGAGCAACAAAGCCCCGACAAACTTAAGAAAGGGAATGGCCAGCAATGTCAGCGCAAAAAAGATCAGGATCACACGCAGAACAATGGCCCCGGCAGTGCCCCACAAAATACCTTTTGTTCGCTGGTGCGCGGGCAACTGACGGCAAGCCAGGGCGATGACCACGGCGTTGTCGCCACCCAACAATATGTCGATCATGATGATCTGGGCCACGGCGATCCAGAACGTGGCGGTTATAAATTCTTCCACAGGGCATCCTTTTGCCCGTGGAGGCGGGCTCATAGTCGATTAACAAAAAGAAAGCCGGATTATCCCTTGGAAAATCCGGCTTTTGATTGTGGCAAACCACATCCCCGCACAGCGCAGGGCGGGGCAGCTGCAAAAGAAGTGACTTACTTCAGCTGGGCCTTGAGCAATTGGCCCAATTCAGACGGGTTGCGTGTGACGATGAAGCCGCACGCTTCCATGATGGCCAGCTTGGCGTCGGCCGTGTCGGCGCCGCCAGAAATCAAGGCACCGGCGTGGCCCATGCGCTTGCCGGGGGGGGCCGTGACACCGGCGATGAAGCCGACAACCGGCTTTTTCATGTGGGCCTTGCACCACATGGCCGCTTCGGCTTCGTCGGGGCCGCCGATTTCACCGATCATGATGACAGCGTCGGTGTCCGGGTCGTCGTTGAAGGCCTTCATCACGTCGATGTGCTTCAAGCCGTTGATCGGGTCGCCACCAATGCCCACGGCGCTGGACTGGCCCAGGCCCACTTCGGTCAACATGGCCACGGCTTCGTAGGTCAAAGTGCCCGAGCGCGACACCACGCCAATGCGGCCTTTGCGGTGGATGTGACCGGGCATGATGCCGATCTTGATCTCGTCCGGGGTGATGAGGCCGGGG
>NZ_JBIKIL010000199.1:0-3763 GCF_044361645.1 Limnohabitans sp.
CAACTGGGGCGATGTCCTCAAGTTGATGGGCGGGTCAATCTCGAACAGATAGCTGGCGTTTGCGCCGTCGCCTTCTCGTTTGACCAGTAAGCGCGGCTGGGCGGGCACCATCTCCAGCCACTGCTGAGGCGCGTCTTCCAGCATCAAGAGGGGGTGGCCCTTCAGGGCTTGCAGTGCGCCGGTGATATTCAGCACGGGCTGGGTGCTGTTGCGTGGGCGCTGCAGGTGGCGCAGCACCGCACTGTCGCGGGCGGTTAAGCCTTGGCGCTTTTGGGCTGCCAGCCAGCCCAGGGGTTTGAGCTTGACGGCCCCACGCGTCCCAGTGCTCATCTCCAATATGTTCAGGTCTATCGGGCGACCCTGTTCATCGATGCTCAGGCTCCACGCCCATTGCAGCGCAGGCTTGTCGGCCACTGCGGCAGGGTCGCTGGAGGCGCTGAGGTTCAAAATGGCTTGCAGGGCGTCGCGCCAAGGCTCAGGCGGCGCCCCAAAAATGCGCGCGGGCCTTGCCGCCAAGGGGTGAACCCATTCAGCGCTGGGCCAGCCCAGGCGCTCGCAGGCCTCTAGCGTGGGGGCCAGCAGGCTGCCTAGGCACTGGTTCTTGAGGAACGCCAGCGTGGTGGCGAGCTTGTCGTCGTTGGGCGGCTCACCGGCAGGCTTGCCCAGCCAGGCCAATTGCAGCAGGTATTCTGCTTTGATGCCTCGCTTCAAATGGTCGGTGTAGTACGAGGGCCATGGCGACTTGCCCAGGCGCGCATCAATCGCTTGAACCCACACGCCAAAAATACCGTCGTTGATGTCCGGCTGGCGGCGGCCAGACGCTGCCACGCAGAGCTTGCGAGCCACCTCCCAATCTTTGTGGTCGTCGCTGCTCAGCCAGGCCAGCACTTCGAGCTGCTGCAGCCAAGGGGGCAGCAGCTCGGCCCATTTGACTTTGGCCGCACGCAAGGCTTTGCCATTGGTCGCAAAGGCCTGACGCGCAGCACCGTGGTCGCCCGCTTGCAGCAGTTGCAGGCCTTCAATGGCGCCCGCCAGCGCGGGCACAGAGCACCAATCCGGGCCCAGCAGGGCGCTGAGCTGCGCGCCGCGCGCGTCACCCGCCATGGAGATGCCCAAGGCCAGGCGCGTGATGGGTTGCGGCACCAAGCGGCCCGATTGAATCTCGGTCTCCAGCCAAGCGATAGCCAAGGGGTAATGCGGGACGTCCATGCTGCCCAGGGTCGCGAGCAACAGCCTTTGCAGCCACAAGGGGTCGGCCCTGGCCATCAACTCCGGCAACCAGGGGCCTTCAAAAATCTGGTCGGCCCATTGCGGCAGGTAGTTCGCCAGTGCGTGGGGTGCAAGCATGGCCTCGGCCTCGGCCGCGCTGCGCCCTAACCAAAGATGGGCCCGCACCACGCAACAACCCAAGGCCACGCGCTCTGGCTGAGGCGCCCAGGTGTTGAGCCGAGTCGCGGTGAGGCGCTGCACCATGTGTGGCCACAGCGCCGTGGGCTGCGCGGCGGTGTAGATCCGGACCGCGTTCTCGCGGTAAGCCGGTGATGCAAAGTTCAACTCTTGGCGGCCACTGTAGCCAGGGCTGACCAAGCCGCGCTCGCGCAAAACCACCAATTGGGCACGCACGCTGGCTTCAGTCACCGAACCCGTCCACCCCACCAAGTCGCCATGCAGTCGCAACAGCTGGGTCATCTCGGCAGCCGTGGTGCTTTGCGACAGCAGCACCATCATGTCCAAGACCTGTTGTACCCGCGCCTCGTCCACAGGGAGCTTGTCCAGCGGGTTGTCATCCACCTTGGCAGGCTTGTCAGTGGGCGGCCATGGCCGGCCCGAGGGCGTGGTGTAAGCCTGAGGGGCGCGTTTGAACTTGGCCACAGAGGGCTCCTTCATGAATGGTTCGGCAAGCAGGTTTATGGCATGCACAGAGAATTTGGCGGGTGGCACGACCACCCACGCGGCATTTTCCCAGAGGATCAAGAACACGACGGCAGTCTTCCCCGTCGGTGCCGCAACCCGTTTGCTTGATACTTCGGTCACAACCGAATGGAGACCCCCATGACCTCACGCATTTTTGAACTGAGCCAAACCCTGCAGGGCGACGCCGTGTCGTTGCCCCACCAAAACGCCGAGCGCTGCCAAGTGGTGGGGTTGGCCCAAGCCGTGGGCTACAAAACCATCTGGCAACAGCACAACGCGGGTCTGTGAGCAGCTTGCCCCTTTCCGCTGCGTGGATGCTGGCGCTGATCGCGGCCGTGCCCATCGGCGCAGCGCTGTGGGCGGTGGGCGCGCAAATGCTCGACGCCGCCGCCTGGCAAGCCCTGTGGGCCGACCCGCAAACTGGGCGAGCTTGGGGCATGACGCTGTGGACCGGGCTGGCCTCGACCGCTTTGGCCTGGATCACGGTGGCGCATGTGCTGGCCAGCGGCTTCATCCGCCAACAACTGGGGCGCTGGCTGTCGCATCTGCCGGCCTTGCTGGCCACGCCGCATGCGGCCATGGCGATTGGCTTGGTGCTGTGGCTCTCGCCCAGCGGCTGGGCGCTGCGGCTGGTGTCGCCGGGCCTCTCGGGCTTTGACGCACCACCGCCCTGGTTCACCACACAAGACCCGTGGGGCCTGGGGCTGATTCTGGCGCTGTGGCTCAAAGAGGTGCCGTTTTTGCTGTGGGTGGCCGCCACCCAAATGCAGCGCGAAGACCTGCGCCGCCGCTGGCAAGCCGAATACGCGCTGGCCCAAACCCTGGGCCGCACGCCCGCACAAGCCTTTGCGCAAATCATCTGGCCGCAACTGGCCCCGCGCCTGCGCTGGCCGCTGCTGGCGGTGCTGGCCTATGGCCTCACCGTGGTCGACATGGCCCTCATCATCGGCCCCGCCACACCGCCCACTTTGGCCGTGCTGGCCTGGCAATGGCTGAGCGATGCCGATCTGCTCACGCAATCGCAAGGCGTGGCGGCGGCGGGGTGGTTGACGGGCACGGTGTTGGTGGCGGGCGTGGTCACGGTGGTGGCGTTGCGAGCACTCGCAGCCTCGCGGAAATTCGCTAGCAGGGGCTTGCTCCTACAAACAGCCGAAGACCGGGCTGCTGTGTTCCATCGTTGGCGCTTGCCTCTGCCGCCAAATGCCGTTTGGACGCTGATCCTCAGCACCTACGCCGCCGTCTGGTTCGCCCTGACCGTGGGCAGTGTTTCAGGCGTGTGGCCTTTCCCCCAAGTGTGGCCCGAGTTGTGGACGCTCAATGCCTGGCAACAAGTGGCCAGCAGCGCCCACACCGTGTGGACCACGCTGGGCTTGGGCGTGGCCTCGGCCAGTGTGTGTTTGCTCTGGTCGGTGGCTTGGCTGGAGCTGGCGCCGCGCCGCTGGCAGCAGGCCTTGCAGCCGTGGTTTTTGTTGCCGCTGGTCTTGCCTTCGGTGCTGTGGGTGGTGGGCTTGTACAGCCTGGCGCTGCACACCCGCTTGGAGGGCCAATGGCTGGGCCTGAGCCTCGCGCACGCGGTCATGGTCTTGCCCTATGTGCTGCTGGCGCTGGTGCCCGCGTACCAGGCGGTGGACCCGCGCCAAGCCGCGCTGGTGGCCAGCTTGGGCCACAGCCGCTGGGTGTATTTGTGGCGTGTGAAATGGCCATTGCTGCAACGCGCCATCGCCTCGGCATGGGCCGTGGGCTTTGCGGTCAGCGTGGCGCAATACCTGCCCACGCTCTATGTGGGCGCGGGCCGCTTTGCCACCGTCACCACCGAAGCCGTCACCTTGGCCGCGGGCGCGCAACGCTC
>NZ_JBIKIL010000200.1:0-3717 GCF_044361645.1 Limnohabitans sp.
TGAGTACTACCAAGAGAACTCGGAGGCGGGCATCGACAGCTATTCAGAGCGCTGCCTGCGCCGCATCTGGCGTGCCGAGCGTTTCAGTTGGTGGTTCACCAGCCTGATGCACCACTTCCCCGAAAACGGCGACATCGGCCAGAAGTTTCAGGACGCCGAACTGGACTACCTGGTCCACAGCGAAGCAGGCTCGCGCACCATGGCCGAGAACTATGTGGGCTTGCCGCTGAATTTTGGCGAGTGACCGGGGCTGACCTCAAGCCGCTTGACGGGCCTTCCAGGCCCCGAACAGGGCGATCAGACCCGGCACGATGATCAAGGCCCAGATGATCTTGCTCAGGTGCTGCTGCACGATCGGCAGGTTGCCAAACAGATAACCCACCGACAGCAAGCCCACCACCCAAATCACCGCGCCAATCACATTGAACATGGTGAATTTGCTGCGCGTCATCTCGGCCACGCCCGCCACAAAGGGCACAAAGGTGCGCACAAACGGCATGAAGCGGGCCAAGATGATGGTGATGCCGCCGTATTTTTCGTAAAAAGCGTGGGCCTGGTCAAAGCCCCGGCGGCTGAAAAATCGCGAGTTCTCCCACTGAAACACACGGGGCCCGAAGTAGCGCCCAATCGTGTAATTGGTCTGGTCACCCAAAATGGCCGCCGCCAGCAGCAGGCCCATAACCAAAGGCAGGTTCATCAAACCTGCGCCACACATGGCCCCCACGATGAAGAGCAGCGAGTCGCCCGGCAAAAACGGCATGACCACCACACCGGTTTCCACAAAGATGATGAGGAACAACAGGGCATAGACCCAGGCCCCATATTGAGCGACAAAGGCCTCCAAATAACGGTCGACGTGGAGGATGAAATCAACGAGTTGCAAAAGAATGTCCATGCGCCGATTATCCCCGTCCAAGCCCTAAAATCAGGCAGTGACCTTTGAACAAACCCCGGCTTCCGCGCGCCGCCCCATCCGCGAACTCCCCGATGAACTGATCAGCCAGATCGCTGCAGGCGAGGTGGTCGAGCGCCCCGCCTCGGTGGTGCGCGAGTTGGTGGACAACGCCATGGACGCCGGGGCGCAAAGCATCACGCTGCGCTTGATGGGTGGCGGCACGCGGCTGATTTCAGTCGAAGACGACGGCGGCGGCATCGCGCCGGACGAACTGGCCACCGCCCTGAAACGCCACGCCACCAGCAAAATCGGCAACCTGGACGACCTCGAATCGGTCATGACCATGGGCTTTCGGGGCGAGGCGCTGGCGGCCATCAATTCGGTGTCTGAGCTCACCTTGCTCTCGCGCATGGACGGTCAACCCACCGCCTTTGCGCTGGACGGCCAAACCGGCGAGATCCGCCCCGCCGCCCGCGCCGTGGGCACCACGGTGGAGGTCAAAGAACTGTTCTTCTCGACCCCCGCCCGCCGCAAGTTTTTAAAAAGTGACAGCACCGAGCTGGCGCATTGCATCGAAGCCGTGCGCCGCCACGCGCTGGCACGCCCCGATGTGGGCTTTGCCATCTGGCACGAGGGTAAGCTGGTGGAGCAGTGGCGTGTGCACCCCGGATCAGCTGGCCGGGCGCAGCGCCTGGCCGATGTGCTGGGTGAAGAGTTCGTGGCGCAGTCCATCGCCATCGACTACCATGCCGGCCCCCTCAGAGTGATGGGCCGAGCCGGTTTGCCCGATGCGGCACGCTCGCGCCCAGACCACCAATTTGCTTATGTGAATGGCCGCTTTGTGCGCGACAAAGTGGTCATGCACGGTGCGCGCAGCGCCTACGAAGACGTGCTGCACGGCCACAAGCAACCGGCCTATGCGCTGTTCATGCTAATCGACCCGACGCTGGTGGACGTGAACGTGCACCCCACCAAGATCGAAGTGCGCTTTCGCGACAGCCGGGCCGTGCACCAGGCCGTACGCCACGCGCTGGAAAACGCGCTGGCCGCGCCGCGCTCCCAAAACCTGAGCGATGCGCCTGCACTGCCTGCCAGCGACTTCGACCTGAAAGCCCCTGCCCCCAAAGCCCTGCCCGAATCAGCCGCCTGGCAACAAGGCGGCATGGCTTTCGAGCGCCCTGGCCCTTCGACTTTTTCTGCCCCCAGCTACAAACCGGCCGATTTTGTGCGCCCCCGCGTGGATGGCGAACAAGCCATGGCCGACCTGAAAGCGCTGTGGAACCCACCTGAGCGCAGAGAGGACCCGAGCGTTCAAGAGCGCAACGAAGACCTGAGCGCTCAAGAACGCGCCGCGCCCGATTGGCTTCAGGCAGCCCGTGCAGAAACAGCGCTGGGCCCAGCAGGTGCAATGCCCCGCCCCACAAGCCCCTTGGCCGCCCCAGCCCCCCTGCCCGATGGCGACTGGCCGCTGGGCCGCGCTGTGGCGCAGCTGCACGGCGTTTACATCCTGGCCGAAAACAAGCAAGGCCTGGTGGTGGTGGACATGCATGCCGCGCACGAGCGCATCGTGTACGAACGCCTGAAAAACCAACTCAACACCACGGAAGCCTCACGCATCGCCAGCCAACCGCTGCTGATCCCGGCCACCTTTGCCGCCACCCCCAACGAAGTGGCCACCGCCGAAGCTTGCGCCGAGGCGCTGGAACAACTGGGGCTCGAAATTTCGCCCCTGTCGGCCAAGACCCTGGCCGTGCGCGCCGTGCCCACCAGCTTGGCGCAAGGCGACGCGGTGGAGCTGGCCCGTAGCGTGTTGGCCGAGTTGGCCCAGCACGACGCCAGCACCGTGGTGCAACGCGCCCAAAACGAGATCTTGGCCACCATGGCCTGCCACGGTGCCGTGCGTGCCAACCGCCGCCTGACGCTCGACGAAATGAACGGCTTGCTGCGTCAAATGGAAGACACCGAACGCTCTGACCAGTGCAACCACGGCCGCCCCACTTGGCGGCAGATGACGATGCGCGATCTGGATGCGCTGTTTTTGCGAGGCCGGTGATGGGTCAAAAGCTCGTCGTCCTGCTCCTTGCCCTGCTGCTTGGCCTGCAACCTGTCACCAGTGACCTGTATTTGCCGGCCCTGCCCGTCATCACTGAAGGCTTTGGTGCCAGCATGGGCCAGGCCCAACTCACGCTCACGGCGCTGCTCCTAGCATTTGGTCTGTCCCAGCTCGTCTGGGGTCCCATGTCGGACCGCTTTGGACGCAGACCCATCTTGCTGTGGGGCATGGCTGCTTTCACCCTCGCATCGGTGGCGTGTGCATTTGCCCCCAGCATGGCATGGCTGATCGCAGGCCGCACGCTGCAAGGCATAGCCATGGGCGCGGGGGTCATGGCCGCGCGAGCGGTCGTGCGCGACCTGTTTGCACCAGCCCAAGGTGCCACCGTCATGTCGCAAGCCCTCACCGGCCTGGGCATCATCGCTTGCGCATGCGCGCCGCTGGGCGGCCTGCTCACCGATTGGCTGGGCTGGCGCGTGGCCCTGATCGCCGTCGCGGTGTTCGGCGCCGGCACCCTCGCCTTGCTGGCCTGGCGCTTCGAAGAAACCCTGGCCCAACCCGATGCGCACGCCTTGCGCGCCGGCCCCCTGATTCGCGCCAACCTCGCCATCCTGCGCCACCCCGTTTTCCTCACCTGGTGCGCTTTGTCTTCTGCGTCTTACCTGGGGCTGTTCACTTTTCTGGCCAGCTCGTCGTTTGTCTTCATTCAATTCATGGGTTACAGCAAAACGGCCTATGGTTTTCTGATGCTCAGCATGTCGCTGTCCTA
>NZ_JBIKIL010000201.1:0-3632 GCF_044361645.1 Limnohabitans sp.
GTCACCTTCGTGTCCCTCATGGTGCACATCTACACCATCGGTTACATGGACGAGGACGAAGGCTACAACCGCTTTTTTGCCTACATCTCGCTGTTCACCTTTTCCATGCTGATGCTCGTCATGAGCAACAACTTGCTGCAGCTGTTCTTCGGCTGGGAAGCGGTGGGCTTGGTGTCTTATTTGCTGATCGGCTTTTGGTACAACAAACCGACAGCCATCTTCGCCAACATGAAGGCATTTTTGGTCAACCGAGTCGGTGACTTTGGCTTCATCATCGGCATCGGCCTGATTGTGGCCTACACCGGCACACTCAACTACACCGAGCTGTTTGCCAAAGCGCAAGAGCTGGCCGCCATCGATTTCCCTTGGTACATCTTCGGCATGGACGCCATGCTGATCACCGTGATCTGCATCTGCCTGTTCATCGGCGCCATGGGCAAGTCGGCCCAGTTCCCGCTGCATGTGTGGCTGCCCGACTCCATGGAAGGCCCCACGCCCATCTCGGCCCTGATCCACGCCGCGACCATGGTGACAGCGGGCATCTTCATGGTGGCGCGCATGTCGCCGCTGTTCGAGCTGTCTGACTCGGCGCTCAACTTCATGATGGTCATCGGCTCGATCACGGCGCTGTTCATGGGCTTTTTGGGCATCATCCAAAACGACATCAAGCGCGTGGTGGCTTATTCCACTTTGTCGCAGCTGGGTTACATGACGGTGGCCTTGGGCGCATCGGCTTACTCGGTCGCGGTGTTCCACCTGATGACACACGCGTTCTTCAAAGCGCTGCTGTTTTTGGGTGCAGGTTCCGTCATCATGGGCATGCACCACAACCAGGACATCCGCTACATGGGCGGTCTGCGCAAGTACATGCCGATCACCTGGATCACGTCTTTGCTGGGTTCTCTGGCCTTGATCGGTACGCCTCTGTTCTCGGGTTTTTACTCCAAGGACAGCATCATCGAAGCCGTGCACCTGAGCACCTTGCCTGCTGCTGGCTTTGCCAACTTCGCGGTGCTGGCGGGGGTGTTTGTCACGGCTTTCTATTCGTTCCGCATGTATTTCCTGGTCTTCCATGGCCCGGAGCGCTACGACCAGAACCCGGACGCGCACCATGGCCACGATGACCACCAAGGTCACGACGACCATGGTCACGATAAACCGCACGAGTCGCCTTGGGTGGTGACGGTGCCGCTGGTCTTGCTGGCGATTCCTTCGGTGCTGATTGGTTTCATGACCATCCAGCCCATGCTGTATGGCGATTTCTTCAAGGACGTCATCTTCATCGATGCAGCCAAGCACCCCGCAATGCAACAACTGGGTGAGCTGTTCCACGGCCCGGTCGCCATGGCGCTGCACGGCCTGAGCACGGCACCGTTCTGGCTGGCTTTGGCCGGTGTGGTGACCGCTTGGTACATGTACCTGGTCAACCCCAAGGTGCCGGCTTTCTTCGCCCGCGTACTGCGTCCACTGATCGTGGTCATGGAGAACAAGTACTACATGGATTGGATCAACGAAAACATCTTGGCCAAAGGTGCGCGTGGCTTGGGCATGGGTCTGTGGAAGGTGGGCGACCGCGCCATCATCGACGGCTTCTTTGTCAACGGATCTTGGAAAGTCGTGGGTTGGGTCTCTGGCGTGGTGCGCGGGTTCCAGTCGGGTTTCCTGTACCACTATGCCCTGGTCATGATTTTGGGTGTGTTTGTGCTGATGACGTATTTCGTCTGGCTCGCTTAACTGTTTTGAGGACAAAATAAAAATGGGATTGTTAAGCCTTGCCATCTGGATGCCGATCGCTTTCGGCGTCGTCTTGCTGGCCTTCGGTCGCGACAGCCAAGCGGGCGCTGTGCGCTGGTTGGCTCTTGTCGGCGCGATCGCCAGTTTGCTGGTCACACTGCCCTTGATTTCGGGCTTTCAGCTCGGCACATCCGAGATGCAGTTTGTCGAAAAAGCCACGTGGATTGAGCGCTTCAATGTGTACTACCACCTGGGTGTGGATGGCATCTCGCTGTGGCTGATTCCACTGACGGCCTTCATCAACGTGGTGGTGGTCATTGCGGGCTGGGAAGTCATCACCCGCAAGGTCAACCAGTACATGGCCGCATTCCTGATTTTGTCGGGCCTGATGATCGGCGTATTCTGTGCGTTGGACGGCATCTTGTTTTACGTCTTCTTTGAGGCGACCTTGATCCCGATGTACCTGATCATCGGCATCTGGGGTGGCCCGAACAAGATTTACGCCGCGTTCAAGTTCTTCTTGTACACCTTGCTCGGCTCTTTGCTGATGCTGATCGCCTTGATCTATCTGTACGTCACATCCGGCGGCAGCTTTGACATCCTGGCATGGCACAAGCTCCCCTTGGCTGGCGGTGTGCAGACCTTGCTGTTCTTTGCCTTCTTTGCGGCTTTTGCCGTGAAGGTGCCCATGTGGCCGGTGCACACCTGGTTGCCCGATGTGCACGTTGAAGCGCCTACAGGCGGCTCCGCTGTGCTGGCCGCCATCATGCTCAAACTGGGCGCTTATGGCTTCTTGCGCTTTTCCATGCCCATCGCTCCCGATGCGGCCCGTGAATGGGGCATGCTGATCCTGGTTTTGTCGTTGGTGGCCGTGATCTATGTGGGCCTGGTGGCCATGGTGCAGCAAGACATGAAAAAGCTGGTGGCGTATTCGTCTGTGGCGCACATGGGTTTTGTGACGCTTGGCTTTTTCATCTTCAACCCCCTCGGTGTGTCCGGCGGCATTGTGCAGATGATCGCGCACGGCTTTGTGTCTGCCGCCATGTTCTTGTGCATAGGGGTGTTGTACGACCGTGTGCATTCGCGTGAGATTGCCAGCTACGGCGGCGTGGTCAACACCATGCCCAAGTTCGCCGCCTTTGCTTTGCTGTTTGCCATGGCCAATGCCGGCTTGCCAGGCACTGCGGGCTTTGTGGGCGAGTGGATGGTCATTTTGGGTGCCGTCAAGTTCAACTTCTGGATCGGATTGCTGGCCTCCTCGGCCCTGATCTTTGGCGCGGCTTACACCTTGTGGATGTTCAAGCGCGTGTACCTGGGCCCTGTGACCAATGACGATGTCAAAGGTCTGGCCGACATCAACGCGCGTGAATTTCTGATGCTCAGTTTGCTGGCCGTGGCCGTGCTCTGGATGGGCATTTACCCCAAACCGTTCACCGATGTGATGGATGCCTCGGTGATGGACTTGCTCAAGCACGTGGCCATGTCCAAGCTGCCTTGAGCGGCCAGGACCTGAACGTTTCGCCTGAATAGAACAATTGAGAGAACACAGATGATGGACAACTCCAGCTGGATGACGATGTATCCGGAGATCGTGTTGCTGGTCATGGCCTGCGTCGTGACGCTGGCCGACCTCTTCGTGAAAAGCCCCAAGCGCACAGGCACTTATGTGCTGACGCTGGCGTCTCTTGGCGGCGTGGCCTTGTTGCACGCCTTGTACGCCGATGCCGGGCAGACGCTGTACGGCTTTGGCCGCATGGTGGTCAGCGACCCGATGGGCCACTGGCTCAAGTGCTTTGCCACCATCGCCGTGATGGTCACCTTGGTGTACTCGCGCCCTTATGCCGCGGATCGCGACATGCTGCGCGGCGGTGAGATTTTCAGCCTCAGCCTGTTCGCCT
>NZ_JBIKIL010000112.1:0-12385 GCF_044361645.1 Limnohabitans sp.
CTATGGATTGCCACGGCCTTCGGCCTCGCAATGACGGAGGTGGGGCCTCGCAATGACGGAAGTGGGACCTCGCAATGACGCCCCCCGTCATCGCGAGCGAAGCGCGGCGATCTATGAATTGCCACGGCCTTCGGCCTCGCAATGACAGAAGTGGGGGACCGCAATGACGGAGGTGGGACCTCGCAATGACGCCCCCCGTCATCGCGAGCGCAGCGCGGCGATCTATGGATTGCCACGGCCTTCGGCCTCGCAATGACGGAGGTGGGGCCTCGCAATGACAGAAGTGGGGCCTCGCAATGACAGGGGTGCGGCCTCGCAACGACTGCCCCGATGACTTTCAAGAGTTGCTCAGGTGCTTGTGAAATCAAGCCAAGGCTTTTTTCAGCCAGTCGGCAAAAGTAGCGCATTCCCAGCGTTCCATGGTGCCAGCGCGCCAGCACAGGTAGTGGGCGTGCGGGCTGGGCACGCTGCGTTCGAACAAGCGCACCAATTGGCCACTCTCCAGCCAAGGGGCTCCAAGTTTGGTGCGGATCAGGCCCACGCCCAGGCCTTGCGCGGCGGCGTCGCACATCAGGCCAATGTCGTTGAAGGACGAACCGTCCATCGGCTCGGGCCAGTCCAGGTCGTGGGCTGCAAACCAGGTGCGCCAAGGCTCGAGTGGGCTGCGCAGCAGGGGCACGCGCTGCAGGTCTTCCACGCTGGCAAAGGGTCCGTTTTCGCGCAACCAGGCGGGCGAGGCCAGCGGTGTGACGTCGTCCTTGGCCAAGCACACGTGCTCCACGTCCGAGTAACGGCCAGTGCCAAAGCGCACCGTGAGGTCGGCGTCTTCTGCCACCACCTCCAGCAGGGGAATGCTGACCTGCAGCGTGATGTCGATCTCGGGATAGGCCTGCAAAAAGTGTTTCAGGCGCGGCATCAGCACCGAACGCGCAAAAGTGGGCGTGACCGCCAGACGCAGTTTGCGACGGCCGGGGGTGTTGCTGGCGCTGGGAAAGCGTTGCAGCGACACCAGGCCTTCGCGCACATGGGCCAGGTATTCGTTGCCTTCGGTGGTGAGCGAAAAGTCAGCCCGACCAAACAGCTTGGTGCCAATGATTTGCTCGAGTTGTTTGACCCGATGGCTGACGGCGCTGGGTGTGACGCACAGCTCTTCGGCCGCCTGGGTTACGCTGCGTAACCGGGCCAGTGCCTCAAATGTCAGCAAGCATTGAATGGGCGGGATGCGTGACGCGTGGGTGGCGGACATATGTAATCAATTGGGGTGGCGTTGAAGATCTGTCCCACAAAGCTTAATTGGTTGGGGACAGAGCTGAAGATCTGTCCCACAAAGCTTAATTGGTTGGGGACAGAGCTAAAGATCTGTCCCACAAAGATATTCATTTAAAAATCACAGTTTTGTGGCCGTTGATCAGCACGCGGTGTTCGCTGTGCCATTTGACGGCGCGGGCCAGCACTTGGCTTTCGGTGTCGCGGCCTTGGGCGGTCAGGTCTTCCACGGTTTTGCTGTGGTCCACGCGGGCCACGTCTTGTTCGATGATGGGGCCTTCGTCCAAATCGGCGGTCACGTAGTGGGCGGTAGCGCCAATCAGTTTCACGCCCCTGTCGTGCGCTTGGTAGTAGGGCTTGGCCCCTTTGAAGCTGGGCAAAAAGCTGTGGTGGATGTTGATGGCCCGACCGGCCAGCTTGCGGCACAGGTCGTCGGACAAGATTTGCATGTAGCGCGCCAGCACCACCAATTCGGCCCCCTCGGCCTCAATGATCTCGTGCTGCTTGGCCTCGGCCTGCGCCTTGCTGTCTTTGTTCACCGGGATGTGGTGAAAGGGCACGTTGTAGCTGGCGGCCAGTTGGTAGAAGTCGCGGTGGTTGCTCACGATGGCGCGGATGTCGAGCGGCAGCAAACCACTCTTCCAGCGGAACAGCAAATCATTCAGGCAATGGCCTTCCTTGCTGACCATGATCACCGTGCGCATGGCCTGGGCGGTGGCGTGCAGGTCCCATTTCATTTGGAAGGTCTGGGCAAATGCGCGCCATTGGGTGTTCAAGGCCTCGCCGTCTGCCTGGTCACACGCAAACTGCACCCGCATGAAAAACAGGCCGGTGTCGTGGTCGTTGTACTGCGCCGCCTCTTCGATGTTGCCCCCGCGCTTCAGCAAAAAGCCCGACACGGCATGCACGATGCCGGTGCGGTCAGGGCAGGAGAGGGTGAGGATGTAGGTGGTGGTCATGGGTGAATGCCAAGCAATGAGAAAGCCAAGCTTGAGGAGGAAGATGGGCATTCCAAGTCGGCCTATTGTAAGGACCGCACCCGACGGCCCGGGCTTGCGGATGACGGGGCTGCCAATGCCTTGACCTGGTCAATTGAAGTGGCCCCACGGGGGCGTGCTTTTCCCCATTAAACTGATGGGCTTGATGGCTCAATTGGAGTTTGACATGGCCCACACCGACTTGAACATGGACAACCAGTGGTTGCCCTTCACCCCCAACCGCACGTTTCGCCAAGACCCAAGGGTGTTTGTGGGCGCGCAGGGCATGCACTTCACCACGCACGACGGCAAAAAAGTCATTGACGGCATCTCCAGCCTGTGGTGCGTGGGCGCAGGTCACAACCGCCGCCCGATCAACGAGGCCATCAAAAAGCAGTTGGACACGCTGGACTACGCCACCGCGTTTCAGGCCAGCAACGACAAGGCTTTCAAGGCCGCCGAGATGATCGCCGCCATGGCACCGGGCGATTTGAACAAGGTGTTGTTTTGCAATTCGGGCTCAGAAGCGGCCGACACGTCTTTGAAAGTGGCGCTGGCCTACCACCGCGCAAGGGGTGAAGGCCACCGCAACGTGTTTATAGGCCGAGAAAAGGGCTACCACGGCGTCAATTTTGGTGGCATGAGTGTGGGCGGTTTGCCGGCCAACCGCAAGGTGTACGGCGCGCAGTTGCTGCCGCGTGTGGACCACATGCGCTTCATCCACGACCCGGTGAACCACGCCTATATCCACCACGAGGAGCCCGTGTGGGCCGAAGACCCGTTGCTCGAGCTGGAAAACCGCATCTTGGTGCTGCACGACCCGAGCAACATCGCCGCTGTGATCGTGGAGCCGATTGCGGGGAGCGCGGGCTGGTACATCCCGCCCCAGGGTTATGTCAAGCGCTTGCGTGAGATTTGCGACAAGCATGGCATTTTGTTGATTTTTGACGAGGTCATCACCGGCTTTGGGCGCTTGGGCGTGAACTTTGGCGCTGATTTTTATGGCGTGGTGCCCGACATGCTGAACTTCGCCAAAGCCGTGACGAACGGCGTGATCCCTTTAGGCGGCGTGATCTGCCGCGACTTCATCTACGACGCGATGATGAACGCCAACGCGCCGCAGCACGCCATTGAGTTTTTTCATGGTTACACCTATTCGGGCCACCCCGTGGCTTGCGCCGCAGCCATTGCCACGCTCGACTTGATGAAGGAAGAAGACCTGTTTGCCCGTGCGGGGCAAAAAGGCCAAGTCTTGGGCAATGCGCTGCACAGCACCATGAAGGGCTTGCCCAATGTGGTCGGTATTCGCACCTTGGGCTTGGCCGGTGCGGTGGAGTTGTCCAGCATTGCAGGCATGCCGGGCAAGCGGGCGTATGACATTTTTATGGACTGCTTTCACAAAGGGGTGTGGGTGCGCCCGGCGGGCGAAAACATTGTCATTTGCCCGCCTTACATCGTGGAAGACGCGCAGATCGACCAGATCGTGCAGACGGTGGCCGACAGCGTGCGCAGGCATGCCTGAGGCTGGGCCCTGGGCTTGGCGCCGACCGCCCGCCGGGGCGGTCTTTTTTTGATCTTATGCATTGTCGTGATCTGAGCCGGGTGGCCTTGACCTTGTTGGCGGCGCTGGTGGGCGCGCAAGTGTTTGTTTGGCTGCGCACGCCCATTCCTTGGATGCTGGGGCCTTTGTTGGTCACCGCACTGGCCTCGGTGCTGGGGGCTCCCACGCGCAGCGCAGCGCAGTTGCGCAATGTCGGGCAGTGGGTGATTGGAGCCGTTTTGGGCTTGTATTTCACGCCCCAAGTGGGGGCATTGGTGCTGGGCTTGTGGTGGGCGATTGCGCTGGCTGTGCTGTGGGCCTTGGCACAGGGGGCATTGTTGAGCGCTTGGCTCGAGCACAGGCATGCGGCAGATGGGGCCCGGGGGGCTTCCCAAAGCTGGCGCGCGACCACTTACTTTGCCGGCGCCATCGGTGGCGCTTCCGAGATGACCTTGTTGGCCGAGCGGCACGGTGGACGCACCGATTGGGTCGCAGCGGCGCACAGTCTGCGCTTGGTCTTGGTGGTGTTGACACTGCCCTTTGCCATGCAGTGGGCGCAAAGTCATTGGAATTTGCAGGTGGACGCACGTTTGCTGCCCGTACCTGCGCCCAGCCACATGGGGGGCTTGTTGTGGCTGGCGCTGGCCACCGCGGGTGGTGCAGCGGTCATGGTGTGGCTCAAACGCACCAATCCTTGGTTCATGGGCGCTTTGCTGGTGTCGATGGGGCTGACCTTGTTGGGCCTTGAGGGGTCTTCGGTGCCCGTGGGTTTGTCGAACGCGGCGCAGCTTTTGATTGGGGTGAGCTTGGGCGTGCGTTTTCAGCGCGAATTCATCCACACTGCACCACGCTGGCTGGCCTCGATGGCCATGGGCACAGGGGTCTTGATGCTGTTGTCAATGGGTTTTGGCTTGTTGTTGGCGCATGCAACTGGCCTGAATCCGGCAACGCTGGTCATGGGCACATCACCCGGCGGGATTGCCGAAATGGCGATCACGGCCAAAGTTTTGCAGCTGGGGGTGCCGGTGGTCACGGCTTTTCAGGTGTGCCGATTGGTGGCCGTGCTGGTCTTGGTGGAGCCGATTTTCAAGTGGTGCATTCGCCAAGACAGGGCTGCCTGAGTGGCTTGAATCGCCGGTCATAGACCGGGCACGACCAAGTGGCAAAAACCCTGGCGTGCGAATGGGTTGTCAGCCTTGATTGCCCGTTATCACCACACAGCGCCCTGCATGAGCGTGCGCTGCTCGCAAACTCAGTGCACCACCACCGGTTGTTGCGCCAAGCCGGTGTAGCCTTCGAGCGTGTCTTCCACCTCTTCTTGCGTGGGCGTGTGCTGCTGCCAAGCCTGAATTTGTTGCTGGAACATCTCAGCCCAAGAGCCATCGAGGTAGACCTCTTTGCCAGAGCGCTTGTCCACGATTTCGAAACCGTGACGCTCCAACTGGGGCGGGCTGTTGGGGCTGGAGGCTTCAGTCGGCGCATTGGCCAGCATGTGCATCACGGCAAAGGTTTCAGATTCGTACAACAGGTTCATGCCTTCATTCTCCCTCAACTTGTGGATGACAAGTGGGTCCATTTGCAACTACTTCAAGTGGCTGTGGTTTTTTGGCCGGGCTCCACAGCGGGCCAGACCCGGCCTAAGGTGTTGCGGCCAATTCGGCCAAAGGCTCACGCCCGGTCAGCTGCAAATCGATGAAGCTGCCGTTGACCTGGGTGATGCGTATGCGAGCAGGCAGCCAGTCGTGTGCGGCTGAAACCCAAATTTCGACTTGGGCATCAAAGCGGTTGCGTGGCTGGCAGACCCATTTGACCGCGGGCAGGCTTTGCCCATCGATCACCACGGGCTCCAGTTTTTCGAGCGTCAAGAGCCATGGCAAGGCGTCTCGCACCGTGGCAGTCTGGATTTGCAAACGGGTGCCAGATGGCATGCGCTCGTCGGCCTGGGCCATGGCGGCGGCCAACTGCACATACAAACTGACCTGATCTTGCGCCCCGGCTTGCAGGGCCACAGAAGGGGCGTTGTTGCTGAAGACAATGCGTTGGTTGGGTCGGTCGAAGTGGGCGGCCCGTTCGCTGCGCCAGCTGTCAGAAAAGCGGGTGGGCGACAAGCCTGCCGGGCCAATTTGGCCAATGCTGCGCCAATGCCGCGATCCAAGCAAAAAAGCCCGTACGGACAAACTCATGGCATAGGCGCTGGCGTTGCGCTGCCAGCGCAGTTCGCCCGTGGCTTGGTAGGTCAGGCCCTTTTCTTGACCCGTGAGGCGGTAGCTCAACAAGGCCGAAGCGGGCAGCGAGGCCAAGTCCAGTGTGGGCAAATTCAGGGTGGCGCTGGCGATGCGATCGGGTGTGGCGGGCTTGGGCGAGGGCAGTGGCTTGGGCTCACTTGCGGGCGCAGGCAGCGCCTGCGCTGCAGCGGGTGGCGACGCCAGCGCTGTGGACGGCGGCTGATCGGAGGGGGGCGCAGTGGCCGGCGTTTCGGCTGAGTTGGGCTCGGTGCGCGGCTGCGCAGCGAGGGCTTGGCCTGTGACGCTGCTGTTGGGCGTCACCGCCTCTGGTGGCGGCACCGCGGCGTCGGTGTTGGCTTCCAGCACGGTGGGCGCTGTTTCATTGCTTGGCTCTTTGCTTGCTTCGGTGCTTTGTTCAATGCTTGGTGCGGTGACCGATGCCGTCGCTGTTTCTGTTGTTGTCGCTGTCTCTGGGGGCAAGGGCTGATTCGGCAGGCTTGCTGCGGGCTTGGGTGAAGGGGGGAAGTCGCGCCCCTCAAGCCCGGGCTTTGTTCTTGGCGACACGGCTTGTTGGGGTGGGGCAGGTTCTTGCATCGGTGCGGGTGCGGGCACCGTTGAAAGAGGGGGTTTTTCAACCAACGCCACCCGTGTGCGGGCTGCAGGCAGGGGCTTGGCGGCCATGGCGGGCGCCGGGGGGGTCGCACCCGGTGCTGTGATCGTGCGGGTTTGCATGGGCCCTGTGCGCAGCGCCTGGGGGTTGCTCAGGGACCAGTCGAGCGAACCCGACAGGCTGAGCAACAAGCCCAGGTGCAGCGCCAACACCAGCGCCCCCCATCGCAGCAAGCTGCGCGTGCTCGGCCGCCCCGACAGCGGCTGCGCCGATCGGACGGTCAACTGTGAGCGGGTGGGTTGGGGCAGTGCCGTGCTCATGGCTTGATGGGTGCTGTGCGCAATGGGCGGGTGTGGTGGATGGGTGCGACTTGCGGGCACTCAAGCCCCACGCCAGCCCAAATCGAAAGACAGTTGCGCAGCAAAGGCGCGCAGTGCACGGGCCAAAGGCCCTTGCCAATCGGCGTCAAAGGTGGCCGAAGAGCCCAGCGAGACCACACCCAAAACCATGTGCCCATCTGCGTCAAAGACCGGAGCGCACAGGCCCGAAATGCCAGGCAGCAGCACATTCACCACGCGGCCAAGGCCCTGAGCCCGGGTCTCGTTGAGCATGGCTTGCACTTGCACCGGGGTGCAGGGCAAGTCGCTTCGGCCAAGTTTGCGGGACAAAGTGAGTTCGGGCTCGATCATGGGCTGGGCCTTGTCGTAACCGCCTCCGTGACCCATAAAGGCCGCAAAACACCGGCCCGTGGCCGAAGACAACAAAGGCATCACATCGCCCAAGCGCAAGCTGACGGGCATGGTCAAAGGGATCTCTTGCCAATGCACCAAAGTGGGCCCTCGGTTGCCCCAGACGGCCAGGGCCAGGGTGTGGCCCGTCTGGTCCATCAAAGTGGGCAAGCGTTCACGTGCCAGTTTGACCGCGTCCAGCCGGGACAATGCGGCCAGGCCCAAGCGCAAAGTGGCGGGCCCAAGTTCGTAGCGGGTGTTGGCGTCTTGCACCACCAAACTCAGGCGCTGAAAGCTGACCAAGTAGCGGTGGGCCTTGGCCGCACTCATGCCAGCGGCGCTGGCCAAGTCGCGCAGCATCAAGGGGCCAGGCGCCTTGGCCAACACATCCAGCAAGCCAAAACCCACCTCCACCGACTGGATGCCGGCGCGCTCTTTGTCCCCTTCTGGGGTCTTTTCGGGGGTGCTGGAATGGGCCATATGCTCTAGAATCAGGTTTCGTTTAGTTAAACGAGTTTAACAATGCGTAATTGGCGCACCATGGAACGGGCCATTGAATGCGGCAATCCACGAGGGGTTCAACCCTGATGCAAACGGCTTCGAACCACGGAAAAAACAGGCAAACATCATGAAATTGGCGACCTACAAAGACGGCTCACGCGACGGACAACTGGTGGTGGTTTCGCGTGACCTGAGCACTGCCCATTATGCGACCGTCATCGCCAGCAAGTTGCAGCAAGTGCTGGACGACTGGAACTTTCTGGCTCCCCAGCTCGAAGACCTGTACAGCACCCTCAACCAAGGCAAAGCGCGGCACGCTTTTCCGTTTGACCCAGCGCGCTGCATGGCCCCGCTGCCCCGCGCCTACCAGTGGGCCGATGGCTCGGCCTACCTCAACCACGTCGAGCTGGTCCGTGCAGCGCGCAACGCCGAAGTGCCCAGTAGCTTTTACACCGACCCGCTCATGTACCAAGGCGGCAGTGACGACTTCATTGGCCCTTGCGACCCGGTGGTCTGCGCCAGCGAGGCCTTTGGCATCGACTTTGAGGCCGAGATCGCCGTCATCACCGGCGACGTGCCCATGCAAACCAGCGCCGACGAAGCCATCGAAAGCGTGCGTTTGATCATGCTGGCCAATGACGTGAGCCTGCGCAACCTGATCCCCAACGAGTTGGCTAAAGGTTTTGGCTTTTTTCAGAGCAAACCCGCCACCGCTTTCAGCCCCGTGGCCGTGACACCCGACGAGCTGGGCGACGCTTGGCAAGGCGGCCGCGTGCACTTGACGCTGCAGTCCACCTGGAACGGCCGCAAAGTGGGCCTGTGCGAAGCCGGCCCCGAGATGAGCTTTCACTTTGGCCAGCTGATCGCCCACATCTGCAAAACCCGCAATGTGCGCGCTGGCTCCGTCGTGGGCAGCGGTACGGTGAGCAACAAGAGTGAAGAAACCAACGGCCAGAAAACCTGGCCCAAGGGCTACAGCTGCATCGCCGAAAAACGCGCCATCGAAACCATCTTGGACGGCAAACCCTCCACCGAATTCATGAAGTTCGGCGACACCATACGCATCGAGATGAAGGGCCAAAACGGCGAGAGCTTGTTTGGGGCGATCGAGCAGGACATCGTGTCGCTGGCTCAGTGAAACTCCGAGGGCTCAGAGGGCGCTGATCAGTAGCCCTGAAACAAAAAATCCATCGCGGCGTTGATTTGGTCTTGGGCTTGGGCGAGCGAGCTCACGGGCGACTTCAGAACCCGCAGTGGGACAGCGCCCATTTTGGGTGTTTCCAACAGGTACTCTTCACCTTCGATGGTGAAAATAGGTGTCAGCTGAGTCGACAACTTCACCTTGGGAAAGTGCCGGAGGCTGCGCAAGGGAATCACCATCCTGCTGTCCAGGCCATTGAGCAGGTCGCTCTGAACATCCAGCAGATAGGGGGTGGAGTTCGCATGGCTGCCAGGGTTGGCGTACACATCAAAGCGTGCCATCAGAAACTTCTCCACTCGTCCAGTGGCAGGCCTTCGGCCTCGATGGTGGCGTTGTAGGCTGCAATGAAATCGGCATGGTCCTCGCGCCATTGGCGCTCCTGTTCGCGGCGCACCACTTCACGAAGGTGGCTGTCGCAAACCTGAGAAATGTTGATGGCCAGGTGTTTTGCGGCATCCAGTACATCGCTGCTCAGGGTCAGATTGATCGCCCGTTTACCGGATGTGCTGGTGCGCACGCGAGGGGCGATGCTGGGGCTGGCTTGCATAGCGATCTCCATGCGCATTGAAATGTGCGCATATCTTAACCCGCATGCCGACCAGCTGCACGGGTGAAGACCTGTGGGTCAGACTCGGTGATTTGGTGGAAACGGTTTGACTGGCTATACTTGTATAGCAACTGTTTAAAGGTGGAAAACCATGCTTGCCATCCGCTTGCCCGAAAACATCGAAGCACGCTTGGCCCAACTGGCTCAAGAGACCGGGCTGACCAAGACCGCGCTGGTGCGCGAAGCGATCCTTGAACACATCGACGACCTGGAAGACTTCTTCCTGGCCGAGGCTCGCGCCCATCCAAATCCGGTTGCTGGGTTTTCTGCGCACACGCGTTAGCGGCTTGTCCAACCCACGCGACATTGGCGAGGCCCTCTCGGGTCAGCGCTTGGGCAGTTACTGGAAATACCGCGTGGGCGACTGGCGCATCATCTGTGACATCCAGGACCAGAAAATTCTGGTGCGTGTGCTGCGCAGTGGTAATCGGCGTGAGGTTTACCGATAAGGTTTGAAGCGTAAACGGTGGGATAGGCAATCTGCCCTCAAATTTG
Organism: Limnohabitans sp.; assembly: GCF_044361645.1. Taxonomy (GTDB): domain Bacteria; phylum Pseudomonadota; class Gammaproteobacteria; order Burkholderiales; family Burkholderiaceae_C; genus Limnohabitans_A. Next base: position 10,151 of record NZ_JBIKIL010000112.1, read on the forward strand.
CCCAACTTCTTCAATTGAACCAGCCTTGAATGCATGCACGGGTGCGCATGCGACTATCCTGCAGTTTATTGATCGAGCCAAGGATTCAAAAGCGCCACGCCGGTCGATTCAAAATCCGGCACGTTGCGTGTCACCACAGTGAACCTGTGTTCAAGGGCTGTGGCCGCAACCATCGCGTCCCGGTCTGAGCGCGGGTTGTGGATGTGCAGCGCCGCACACACGGGTGCGGTGCTTTCTGCAAAGGGCAAGATGCGCTCTGCAAAAGCGGCGCGAACGCCACCCAGCCAATGGCGCAAAGCGCTGCCTTGTGGCGGCGTTTTGCGCTCCAGCGCTTGAACGCCCAATTCCAGCTCGAGCAGTGTGATGGCTGACAAAAACAGCTGATTGCTGGGCTGGCCAGCGGCCCATTGGCGCACCGCCATGGAAGGCTTGGGCTTGCCTTGGCGCAGCTCGGAAATGACGTGGGTATCCAGAACGAACATGGATCGCCTTCAGTCCAGGGTCGCGGCTTGAATCTGAATCCCCAGTTTGGGCGGATCGAAATCGAAGCCTTCCCCGCCTGGTATGCCATCCATCACCTCCAGCAAAGACGGTGCTGCCTTTCCGGCCATGCGGTAGTAGTCGTCGATCTTGAGCAATGCAAAGGCGGGGCGACCCCGGTCGGTGATGAACACAGGACCATCGATGGCAGCGCGTTTGGCGGCCGACACGTCTCGTGTGAAGTCGCGGCTTGAAAACGTGTGAATGCTCATCTGTGACCCTTCAGGATTTAATGTTTGTATGTTACGACAATTGCTTGGCTTGTCAATGATCAGGGCTTGATGTGCTGGATGCCGTTCAGTAGCGTGAAGCGTAAAAAAGCCATCTACGCTTCACACGTGAAGCGCAAATCCTGCGAATGCGCTTTAGCCGATTGACTCCGGCTCAAAAAGAAAGTGTTGTGCGCCGAATATGGCGTGTCTACAATGTAGATACACAAGGGGGAATGTCATGGAAACTGTGATTCGCAAATGGGGCAATAGCCCTGCATTGCGCCTGCCAAGCGCAGTCATGAAGTCGGCTGCATTCGACTTGGAGCAGCGCGTCATCATCACGGCAACGAAAGGTCGAATCGTCATCGAACCCGCTACCCAGCCCGATTACAAATTGGAAGACCTGTTGGCAGGCATGACCGACGAGAACGCCCATGATGTGGTGGACTTTGGCGGGCCAGTTGGGCAGGAAGCCCTTTGATGGTCACGCGAACCTATGTGCCCGGAGCCGGTGACATCGTTTGGCTGGAATTTGACCCTCAAGCCGGGCATGAACAGGCAGGCTACCGTCCTGCCTTGGTGCTGAGCCCTGCGGCATACAACGCCAAAAAAGGCTTGATGGTGTGCTGTCCCTTGTCTTCCCAAATCAAAGCTTACCCCTTTGAAGTACAGACCCTGATCGGCGGTAAAACGGGTGTTGTGCTGTCCGACCAGGTCAAATCATTGGACTGGCGCGTTCGCCAAGCCAAAAAGAAAGGCACAGTGCCCGAAGAAGTGCTTCAGGATGTTCGCGCCAAGATCAAGGCCTTGCTGCAAATAGGCTGACTTCTGGGGCTTACCAACGGCATCCGCACCGAGAAATAAGAGAACCCCTGCCGCGTGTCACGCGCCTCGGATTACCGGGAACTCACGGCGCTGTGCGAGATGGGGGTGTTGGTGCAGATGGCGGCGGGGCGGGGGACGCGGTACAAACTTGAGGATTTGTTGTGTGGCATCACCAGTGACAATGCACATCATGCGGTGGACTTTGGACTTCCCTTGGGGGTGAAGAACTATGATCTTTCCCGTTTAGAGAAGGCGGCAGGTAAGAAAAGGACATTTGGCTGATTGATCAAAACTGCTTCCAATGCTCTGAAATCAAAACAGCAACAGTGTTTAGAATTGACTGGAACTGCGACAACCGACAAGAGCCTTAAGGCAATCTAGAACGCCTGAAGAATGAGCAAGATTTAACTGTCGCAGAGTTATATAAAAAAAGATTCATCAATGTGAATAAATATTAAATTATTTTTAATGCAGAATAAAATCAGCTAAAGCTCTACTCAAAAGGCATTGAGCCATTAAAATTTAAAACCTGGCTTAGGTGTTTGTATTGGAAAAATTGACATTTTTACTCCTTCTTTGGCGCTAAGGCCAAAATCAATTCTTACAGGATAGCCGTCAATTTCTCTGACAGTTATCGTTAATTCAGAGTCTTCCTTGT
>NZ_JBIKIL010000015.1:0-42199 GCF_044361645.1 Limnohabitans sp.
CACGCTTCCTTCCCACACTCGGTCACCCTCATGCAGTTGCGCTTCACTTCGCTCGTCGTGATCAACTTGCGACGGGACTTGCACCCGTAGGAGTGCGCCCATGCTGGGCGCACAAAAAAAACGGGGTGGCTCATGAGCCACCCCGCCCATTTGCCACTGGATCAGCCCAAGTCGAATCGGTCAGCGTTCATGACTTTGCTCCATGCAGCCACAAAGTCGCGTGCAAACTTCTCGCGGTTGTCATCTTGGGCATACACCTCGGCGTAAGCGCGCAAGACCGAGTTGGAACCAAACACCAAGTCCACACGTGAAGCCGTCCACTTCGCCTGACCTGTTTTGCGGTCGCAAATGTCGTACGCGTTTTTGCCCGTGGGTTTCCACTGGTAAGCCATGTCGGTCAGGGCTACAAAAAAGTCGTTGCTCAACACGCCCACACGGTCAGTGAACACGCCATGCTTGGAGCCGCCATGGTTGACACCCAGCACACGCATGCCGCCCACCAACACGGTCATCTCGTGTGCGGTGAGGCCCATGAGTTGTGCGCGGTCGAGCAAGAGCTCTTCAGGGCTGACCACATAGTTCTTTTGCACCCAGTTGCGAAAGCCATCGTGAATGGGCTCCAACACGGCAAACGAGTCCACATCGGTCATCTCTTGTGTGGCATCACCCCGGCCAGGCATGAACGGTACATCCACCTTCAAGCCTGCGGCTTGAATGGCTTTTTCCAAGCCCACATTGCCAGCCAGCACGATCACATCGGCCACGCTGGCACCGGTGTTTTTGGCAATGCCTTCGAGCACCCCTAGCACCTTGGCCAAGCGCGCGGGCTCGTTGCCTTCCCAATCTTTTTGAGGGGCCAAGCGAATGCGGGCACCGTTGGCACCGCCGCGCATGTCTGAGCCACGGTAGGTGCGGGCACTGTCCCAAGCGGTGGCGACCATGTCGCTCACGCTCAGGCCACTGGCCGCAATTTGCGCTTTGACAACCGCCACGTCATAAGTGGCCTTGCCTGCGGGCACAGGGTCTTGCCAGATCAGGTCTTCAGCGGGCACTTCGGGGCCGATGTAGCGCACCTTCGGGCCCATGTCGCGGTGGGTGAGCTTGAACCACGCACGCGCAAAGACTTGGGTGAAGTAGTCGGGGTCTTTCTCAAAGCGCTCCGAAATCACGCGGTACGCCGGGTCCATCTTCATGGCCATGTCGGCGTCGGTCATGATGGGGTTGTGGCGAATGCTGGGGTCTTCCACGTCCACCGGTTTGTCTTCTTCCAAGATGTTGATCGGCTCCCATTGCCAAGCGCCAGCGGGGCTCTTTTTGAGTTCCCAATCGTAGGTGAACAAGAGGCGGAAGTAGCCGTTGTCCCATTGGGTGGGGTGGGTGGTCCAAGCACCCTCGATGCCGCTGGACATGGTGTCGCGCCCCACACCCCGGCTGGTGTGGTTCATCCAGCCCAAGCCTTGCTCGGCCACGTCTGCGCCTTCTGGCTCAGGGCCCAAGTTTTGGGCCTTGCCATTGCCGTGGCACTTGCCCACGGTGTGGCCACCCGCCGTGAGGGCCACGGTTTCTTCGTCGTTCATGGCCATGCGGGCAAAGGTCAGGCGCACGTCTTGCGCTGTGCGCAGTGGGTCGGGCTGGCCGTTCACGCCTTCGGGGTTCACGTAGATCAGGCCCATTTGCACCGCAGCGAGCGGGTTTTCTAAAGACTCGCGGTTGTTGCCGTCGTAGCGGGTGGTGCCCAACCATTCTTTTTCTGAGCCCCAGTTGATGTCTTGCTCGGGGTGCCAAATGTCTTCGCGGCCAAAGGCAAAGCCGTAGGTTTTGAGCCCCATGGACTCGTAGGCCACATTGCCCGCGAGGATGATCAAGTCGGCCCAGCTGAGGCGGTTGCCGTATTTCTTTTTGATGGGCTACAACAAGCGGCGTGCTTTGTCGAGGTTGACGTTGTCTGGCCAAGAATTGAGTGGCGCAAAGCGCTGGTTGCCTGTGCCGCCACCACCACGGCCATCGGCCACACGGTACGAGCCTGCGGCATGCCACGCCATGCGCACCATCAAACCACCGTAGTGGCCCCAATCGGCAGGCCACCAGTCCTGGCTGTCGGTCATGACGGCGGTGAGGTCTTTCTTCAACGCGGCCACATCGAGTTTTTTCACTTCCTCGCGGTAGTTGAAAGCCTGCCCCATCGGGTTGGTCTTGTTGTCGTGCTGGTGGAGGATGTCAAGGTTGAGCGCCTTGGGCCACCAAGCCATGTTGGAATTGCCTGTGGCGGTATTGCCGCCGTGCATCACTGGGCACTTGCCTTCGTTTGACATTGCTATTTCCTTCGCGGGTTGAGAAGATGATAGGTTATGGCTATTAAAAATAATCGCCAATTGGATTTGACTAACTCACTCATTGCGATTGGCCATGGGCTAAAGAGAGCACATGCCCACTGGACTGAACACGCCGCACGCCACTGGGGATTGGGGCACACTTGGCAACGACACAACATGACAAATATCAAGCATGAAGGACAAGATGGCCCTTAACTCCGACCTGAGCCAGCGCTGCACCATCCACAGCCCCTCGCTCGATTGGATGGCATCACCCGCCTCAGGCGTGTCGCGCCGCATGCTCGAGCGCGACGGCGGTGAAGTGGGGCGCGCCACGTCCATCGTGCGTTATGCGCCGGGCTCGGCCTTTGCCAGCCACGCACACGGCGGCGGCGAAGAAATCTTGGTGGTCGAAGGCGTGTTCTCGGACGAGCACGGCGACTACCCGGCGGGCAGCTGGCTGCGCAGCCCCCACATGAGCCAGCACCAGCCGTTTAGCCGCGAGGGCTGCTTGATCCTGGTGAAGACGGGTCACTTGGCATAAGCAACGTCCACCCCCCCATGGACGCACTGAGCTCGGTCTTGTCACGCATCGCTTTGCGGGCAGGTGTTTTCTACAGCGGCAACATCTGCGGTCTGCACGACTTCGAGCACGATGTTTTCAAGGGGCACTTGCACCTGATTGAGCGAGGACCCATCTTGCTCCAAACTCAGGGGCAAGCCGATGTGCACCTGAACGAACCCACCGTGCTGTTCTTACCGCGGCCCCAATGGCATCGGCTGGTGGCCGACGATGGCGCGGGTGCCGACGTGGTGTGCGGCACCATCACCCTGGGCGGCGGTGTGCACAACCCAGTCAGCGCCTCGCTGCCCGATGTGGTGCAGGTGCCGCTGTCGGCCCTGCCGGGCATGGGGGCCTTGCTGGGCCTGATGCGGCAAGAGGCCTTTCAGGATCAACCGGGCCGCCAGGCGGTGCTGGACCGCTTGTGCGAAGTGCTGATTTTGCAATTGCTGCGCCACTGCATGGCCCAAGGCATCGTCTCCGGCGGCTTGCTGGCGGGATTGGCCGACCCCAAACTGGGCAAGGCCCTGCGCGCCATGCACGAGGACCCGGCACACGACTGGGACTTGCCCAGCCTGGCCGCTGCCGCAGGCATGTCGCGTGCGCGCTTTGCCCATCACTTCATGGCCGTGCTGGGCCAAGGCCCTGCGCAATACCTGAGCCAGTGGCGCATCCAGACTGCCCAGCAACTGATGCAGCAAGGCCAAAGCATCCAGCAAGCGGCGCACGCCGTCGGCTATGGCAGCGCCAGCGCCTTCACACGGGCTTTTGCGCGGGCGCTGGGCCAAACACCCGGCGCTTGGCTGACGGCGCAGCGTGCCGACAAAAACGGTTCATGAATCGAGACGGGCAGCACAGACACTGCTGTCAAATCACCAAGTACAGGCCCATCAGCCCCCTAGAATGGCCGTCTCATGACCCCATCGACGGCTGCCCCAAACCTGCACATCTTTTGCCTTTGCGCCCAATGGTGTGTCATTTGCCGTGACTTTGAGCCGGCGTTTCAGCGCCTGGCCACAGACCACCCCGAACACCGCTGGCTGAGTCTGGACATCGAAGACCACGATGCGCTTTTGGCCGACATCGACATTGAAAATTTCCCAACCGTGGTGATCCTGAACCAGGCCAAACAAGTTTGTTTTGCGGGCACGATCGAGCCCCGCATCGACAGCTTGCAGCGGCTGATGCAGTCGGCTCAAGCCAACGACTTGCACCTGCCCGCCCAGTCGGCCCAAGCTTGGCAAGCCTTGGCCACTTTGTGAACGCGGTGGTTCCCGATCCTGCTCAATCGGGTACAGCTGCCAGGTCACTGCGGCGCACCGTGCGTTTGTCGCGCAAGGTCACAAACTCTTCGGCCGAGGTGGGGTGGACACCGATGGTGGCGTCAAAGTCGGCCTTGGTCGCGCCCAGGTTGAGGGCCAGCGCCAGGCCCTGAATGATTTCGGGCGCATCTGCCCCCACCATGTGCGCGCCCAACACCTTTTGGCTGGCGGTGTCGACCACCAGCTTCATCAAGGTTTTTTCGGTTCGGCCCGACAGCGTGTGGCGCATGGGCTTGAAGCGCGATTCATAGACATCGATCTCGCCGTATTGGGCCAAGGCTGCCTCTTCGCTCATGCCCACGGTGCCAATGGGCGGCTGGCTGAACACGGCCGATGCCACATGCCCGAGCTGCACCCCTCGGCGCTGCGGTCCAAACAAGCTGCGCGCCACTGCAGCGCCTTGCGCCAGCGCCACCGGGGTCAGGGCGACACCTTCGGTCACATCGCCCACGGCATGGATGTGTGGCACGGCGGTTTGGCCAAAGGCGTCCACCTTGACGCCCCGGCCCGGCTCCACGCTCAAGCCCGCTGCCGCCAGGTTCAGGCCTTGGGTTTGCGGGGTGCGGCCGGTGGCGTACATCACGGTATCGAAGTGTTCTTTGGCCGTCACAGCGCCTTGCAACTGCACGGCGATCTGGCCCTTGTCCGAGTCACCCGCCATGCGCTCGAGCGACACGGCCTGGGTTTCAGTGAGGATGCGAATGCCCTTGCGCGCCACTTCCTCGTGCAGGTGCTGCGCCACCGCGCCGTCGAAGCCGCGCAGCAACTGCGCGCCCCGGTGGACCAGCGTGACCTCAGAGCCCAAGCCGTTGAAGATGCCGGCAAATTCCAAGGCGATGTAACCGCCCCCCACCACCAGCACGCGGCGCGGCAAGCTGGGCAGGTCAAAGGCCTCGTTGGAGGTGATGGCGTGTTCGATGCCGGGAATGTCGGGCAAGGCCGGCGTGCCACCCGTGGCAATCAAGACATGGCGCGCCGTGATGCGCTGGCCATTGACGCTGAGCGTGTGCGGGTCTTCAAAACGGGCGTGGCCCTGAAAAATCTGCACGCCCGAGTTGTGCAGCAGCGTTTGGTAAATGCCGCTGAGACGGCTGATCTCTTGCTCCTTGGCCGCCACCAAGCGGGGCCAATCGAGTGCGGCGGGGGGCACCGTCCAGCCGAAACCGGCTGCATCTTCGAAATCTTCGGCGTAGTGCGAGGCCTGCACCAAGAGCTTTTTGGGCACACAACCCCGGATCACGCAGGTGCCGCCGTAGCGAAAGCCCTCGGCAATGCCCACCTTGACGCCCAAGCTGGCCGCTGTTCGCGCTGCGCGCACGCCGCCCGAGCCACCGCCGATCACAAAAAAATCAAATTCAAAATGTTGCATAAAACGCCATGCTGCTGATGTGGACAAGCTGAGATTCTGACAGGGCATGCCTGCAAGCGCATGCCGCTTGGTTGGGCCCTTGCGCAAGGCCTTGAAATCGCAGCGCACGGCCCAGCGCTGGCTATGGCAAGAGCGCTTTCGCTGGGGGCGCTGGCTAAAAGCCCAGACCTCCACTGCAGCCGCGAAGAAAAGCCAGATGCAGCCAGCCCAGGCCTTGGGCATTTCCATGACAATCCAGACACCCCACTGAATTTTTGCCGCATGATGCCCACACACGTTCCCGAACCCTTTGACCGCAACATGGGCTGGACCGCTGCCGAGCAGACCGGCTGGTTGCCGCGCTCATTGCCAGAGGCCCAGTTGGCGGTGGGCACGGCAAAAATTCTTTGATTTACACACCCACCGAGGAGGCGGTTAAGCCATGGCCATTCAAGCGGTTGTTTTCGATGCCTACGGCACGCTGTTCGATGTGTATTCGATCGGCGCATTGGCCGAACAGCTTTACCCCGGCCAGGGCGCGGCCCTGTCGGTGCTGTGGCGCGACAAGCAAATCGAGTACACGCGCCTGATCTCACTGAGCGACCCCAACCCCCAAGGCAGTCGGCATTACCAATCGTTTTGGGACATCACACGCGCCTCGCTGCGCTATGCGCTGGCGCGTTTGGGCTTGGCGCACAGCAGCGCGAATGAAGAGGCGCTGATGGCGCAATACGCCCAGCTCACGGCCTTCCCGGAAAACCTGGGCGTGCTGCAAGCCTTGCGCCAGCGCGGCGTGGCCACCGCCATTTTGTCCAACGGCAGTCCCGAGATGCTGCACTCGGCCGTGCACAGCGCGGGCATGAGCGCGCTGCTGGACGCCGTGCTGTCGGTAGACAGCGTGCGCCAGTTCAAGACCACACCTGCGAGTTACCAACTGGTGCAGGACCACTTTGGCTTGGCCCCGGCCGATGTGCTGTTTGTCTCCAGCAACGCCTGGGACGCGCTGGGCGCCACCTGGTTTGGCTTCACCGTGCTGTGGGTCAACCGCCAGGGTCTGCCGCCTGAGGCCATCGGGCCTGCGCCCCATCACACGGGCCGCGACTTGGGCGAAGTGCTGAAGGTCTTGGGCCTTCACTGAGGGCCCAAACCAAAGCCAGTTCAGTGCCCGATGATGAGGTCTTTGCCGTCTTTGTCGTGCACCGCGAACTTGTCCACCAAGGTGGCGCTGGCCTCGTTCAAACCCCGCACCTCCACCTCGGTGCCTTGGCGGCGGAATTTGAAGACCACTTTGTCGAGCGCGCTCACGGCGGTGATGTCCCAGAAATGGGCGCGGCTCACATCAATCACCACACGCGGCACCACCTCGTCAAAGTCGAACGCGTCCACAAAGCGCTCGGCACTGGCAAAGAAAACCTGACCCACCACGCGGTAGGTGTGGCTGTCGCTGGTGACTTCGTGGTGCACCAGCAAGATCTGGCCGATCTTGTGCGCGAAGAAAAAGCCCGACAGCAACACACCGGTCAACACGCCTTGCGCCAAATCGTGGGTGAACACGGTCACGGCCACCGTGGCCAGCATGACCACGCTGGAGCTCTTGGGGTGTTCGCGCAGGTTCTTGAACGAGCCCCAGTTGAAGGTGCCGATCGAGACCATGATCATCACCGCGACCAAAGCGGCCATCGGGATCTGGCTGACCCACTCGCCCAAAAACACCACCAAGATCAGCAGCACCACACCGGCCACGAGCGTGGACAAACGGCCGCGCCCGCCGGATTTCACGTTGATCACCGACTGGCCAATCATGGCGCAACCGGCCATGCCGCCGATGAAGCCGGTGGCAATGTTGGCCACACCTTGGCCCACACACTCGCGGCTCTTGTCACTCTTGGTGTCGGTCATGTCGTCCACGATGGTGGCGGTCATGAGCGACTCCAGCAAACCCACCACCATGAGCGTGGCCGAGTAGGGCAGGATGATCATGAAGGTGTCCCAGTTCAGCGGGACATCGGGCAGCAAGAACACCGGCAAGCTGCTGGGCAACTCGCCCATGTCACCCACGGTGCGGATGTCCAGGCCCATGCCGATCGAGAAAGCGGTCAGGACCACGATGGTCACCAGCGGCGAGGGCACGGCTTTGGTGAGGTAGGGCAGGCCGTAGATGATGACCAGTCCCACGGCGGTCATGGCGTACACATGCCAAGTCACGCCGACGGTGGCGGGGTTGAGTTCGGGCAGCTGCGCCATGAAAATCAAAATCGCCAGCGCGTTCACGAAACCGGTGACCACCGAGCGCGAGACAAAGCGCATCAATTGCCCCAAGTGCAGCCAACCCGCGATGACCTGCAACACGCCCGTGAGCACGGTGGCGGCCAAGAGGTATTGCAAACCGTGGTCCTTGACCAGCGACGCGATCACCAGCGCCATGGCCCCCGTGGCCGCCGAGATCATGCCGGGGCGCCCTCCCGCGAAGGCGATGATGGTGGCGATTGAAAACGATGCGTAGAGCCCGACCTTCGGGTCCACGCCCGCGATGATGGAAAACGCAATCGCCTCAGGGATGAGGGCCAAGGCCACAACAAGGCCGGCGAGCACGTCGTTGCGGACGTTGAAAAGCCAAGTTTGGCGAAAGGATTGGAGTGTCATGCCGATGGGGCCCTGTGGCTTATCAGCCCGGGGCGTGGTTCAAAATGGGTCGAGGTTTGCACGGGCAGGCTCAAGGCGCTGCGCAGGGTGGCAAACAGGGTGAGGAAAGGCCCAACCGGGCAAGCGCCCGATGCCGGTCAAGGCGGTGCGACCGAATGAAAATGTCCGCGTGGCATGGCCAGACCCGGGAAGTCAACCCGAAGAAAGCTCAGCTGGGACGAAAAATTGCGCATCGCTGCATTCTAATGGGCTGTTTCCTGGGCCGTTACCTGGGCTGTTGTGCCTCTGCACTTACTGGTGTAAGCCATGCGCAGGCTCTGCTTTTTTAAAATCCGACAGACCCTTTTTACGCCCTGCTCCTGCCCATGACCTCACCCTCCTCCCTCGCACCCGTCATCGCGCCACACGGCCCACTGCGCGTGGCCATCAACCTGGGCAACCCAGTATTGGCCGGTCTCGACGCGACGGGTGAGCCCTCGGGCATCTCTGCCGATTTGTCACGCCTGTTGGCCGCAGAGTTGGGGGTCGGCATTGAATGGCGCATCTTCAAAAAGGCCGACGAATCGGTGCAGTGCGTGCGCGCCGACGAGGCGGACATCGGCTTTTTTGCCATCGACCCGGTGCGCGGCGAAGGCCTGCATTTTTCACCGCCCTATGTGCAAATTGAAGGGGCTTACATGGTGCGCAGCGACTCGCTGCTGCAAAGCAACGAAGAGGTTGACCAGGCCGGAAACCGCGTGACGGTGGGCGCAGGCAGTGCTTACGATTTGTTTTTGACCCGCCACCTGAAACACGCCCCCATCGTGCGCGCACCCAGCTCGCCCGCCGTGGTTGATGTGTTCATGGCCCAGCAACTTGAAGTGGCCGCAGGCGTCAAGCAGCAATTGGAAGCGGACGCACAGCGCCTGCCCGGTGTGCGTCTGCTGCCGGGCCGCTTCATGGTCATACACCAAGCCATGGGCATGCCCGCGCAGCGCAGCGAGACAGCGCGGCAATTTTTGAACAATTTTGTGGAAGACGCCAAGCAAACAGGCTGGGTGGCCGAGGCCTTTGTGCGGCATGCCATTCAAGGTGCAGCCGTGGCCCCACCCGGCTATCCCGCACACGACTGATCCCTGTGGGGTGCGGTGCTAAATTGGGTTCCCATCTTTTACCCTCTTGCACACAGACACGCCATGACCGCCCCCAAAACAGACCGCCTGCCCGAAATCCCGCGTGAGCAAATGACCGACGCCCAACGTGCGGCGGTGGACGAACTGGTGAGCGGGCCACGCGGCAAACTCTCGGGTCCGTTTGTGCCCTTGATGCGCAGCCCTGAGCTGATGCGCCGTCTGCAAAAGGTAGGCGAATACCTGCGCTACGACAACTCCGTGGGTTTGCACAATTCGGAATTCGCCGTGCTGGTGGTGGCACGCCACTGGTCGCAACCGGTGGAGTGGCACATCCACAAACCGATTGCCATGAAAGCAGGTGTGAGCGAAGAGACCTGCAACGCGATTGCCGAAGGCCGCCGCCCGCCGAACATGACTGCGCAAGAAACCGTGGTGTACGACTTCTTGCAAGAGCTGCTGCACAACCAGTCGGTGAGTGATGTGACCTGGGCGGCTGCACAACAGATGTTTGGCGACCAGGGCGTCATCGACATGACGGCCCACTGCGGTTACTACAGCTTGCTGGCGATGGTGATGAACACCACGCGCCGCAGCTTGCCGGACAACGCAGCGCCGGGCATTGCGCCCTTTCCCCAATAAGCCTGTTGATCAAGCCGCGTTCAGGGGCAACCCAATCAGCGCCGACAACTCTTCAAGCCCGAGGCCATCGACCATCTCAATGACGACCAAACCTTGCGGCGTGCAAGCCAACGTGGCCAAGTCGGTGTAGACGCGTTTGACACAGCCAATGCCCGTCAGCGGATAGCTGCAGGCTTGGACAAGTTTGCTTTGGCCCTGCTTGGTCTGCAGGTCCATCATGACCCAAGTTTGTTTGGCACCCACCGCCAAATCCATGGCACCGCCCACGGCGGGAATGGCATCGGCCTCACCGGTGTGCCAGTTGGCCAAATCGCCCGTGGCGCTGACTTGGAACGCCCCCAACACACAAATGTCCAGGTGCCCGCCGCGCATCATGGCAAAGCTGTCGGCGTGGTGAAAATACGCGCCACCCGGTAACAATGTCACCGGCTGTTTGCCCGCGTTGATCAGGTCGTAATCTTCCAGCCCTTTGGCGGGCGCCGGGCCCATGCCCAAGATGCCGTTTTCGCTGTGCAGCAGCACTTCGCGGGTGGACGGTATGTGGTTGGCCACCAGGGTGGGCTGGCCAATCCCTAAGTTCACCGTGGCGCCCTCGGGAATGTCTTGCGCCACGCGGGCTGCCAATTCGTCTTTGCTGCGTCGGGTGTAGCTCATGCCTTGATGCCTCCGGCCTGTGTGGCCACACGGTCAATCTTGACCACCGCTTGAACAAAAATGCCGGGCGTGACCACGGTCTCGGGGTCCAACTCACCCAGCGCAACTTGCTCGTGCACAGTGGCCACGGTTTTGCGTGCGGCCATGGCCATGATGGGGCCAAAGTTACGCGCCGCCTTGCGGTACGTCAAGTTGCCCCAGCGGTCACCGCGCTCGGCCTTGATCAGGGCCAAGTCAGCGTGGATGGGTGTTTCGTACACGTACATGCGGCCATCGATTTCTCGCGTCTCTTTGAGCGAGCCATCGGCGTGTTTGGCCAATTCGGTGCCATAACCCGTGGGCGTGAAAAACCCGCCAATGCCTGCGCCAGCTGCCCGAATGCGCTCAGCCAAATTGCCCTGCGGCACCAGCTCCAACTCGACCTGACCGGAACGGTACAAACCATCGAACACATACGAGTCGGTTTGCCGTGGGAAGCTGCAAATGATTTTGCGAACCCGGCCCGCCTTGAGCAAGGCAGCCAAGCCATGTTCTGCATTGCCTGCGTTGTTGTTGACCAAGGTGAGGTCGCGCGCGCCTTGCGCCAGCAAGCCCGCAATCAGCTCATCCGGAATGCCCGCCGTACCAAAGCCGCCAATCATCACCGTGGCCCCATCGGGCGTGTCCGCCAGGGCCTCGGTGACGGAAGAAACAAACTTGTTGATCATGTTGTGAGTCTCTTTTTTTCAGACCGCACAGCTTAACGTGAGTTAAAAAACCATGAACAGGGCAGACTGCCACCAAGCCTAACCCCCTGCGCCTGAAAGCCAGAGGGCTGCAACGATCCTTGGGAAGTTGGTGATGTTGACGGCTCATTCGTCGTAGACTCAGGGAGCAACACTTTCTAATTAAGCACGCTCCATGAATTCCACAGAACAACAGTTTTTTAATGCGCTTGAAGCCAAGCTCTGGACCGCCGCGAACAAACTGCTGCCCAGCCTGGACGCCGCCGTCTACAAGCACATCGTGCTGGGCCTGCTGTTCATCAAATACGTGTCTGACGCATTTGAAGAGCGCCAGAAAGAACTCAAAACCCAGTTCACCAACCCGGCCCATGACTACTACATGAACCCGGCCGAATACCCGGGGACTTTTGACGAAGACCTGGCTGCCGAGCTGGAAGTGCGCGACTATTACACCGAGAAAAACGTCTTTTGGGTGCCCAGTGAAGCGCGCTGGCCCCTGTTGGTCGCTTGTGCCCAGTTACCGCCCGGAGCAGCTCTGCCGTGGAACCAGCCAGGCAAGGCGGATGCCGAAAAAATGCGCACCGTCGGCTGGCTTATCGACAACGCCATGGAAGCCATTGAGCGAGAAAACTCCAAGCTCAAGAACGTGCTCAACAAGAACTTTGCCAACACCGAAATCGAGTCGTACAAACTGGCCGAACTCATGGCTTTGTTTTCGGACACCAACTTTCACGCCACCGAATTCAGGGGCGAACCGCTCAGCCTTCAAGCCAAAGACATCCTGGGCCACATCTACGAATACTTCCTGGGCCAGTTCGCGCTGGCTGAAGGTAAAAAGGGTGGCCAGTACTACACACCCAAAAGCATCGTCAGCCTTATCGTCAACATGTTGCAGCCTTTCAAAGGCCGCGTGTACGACCCGGCCATGGGCTCGGGCGGCTTCTTTGTGCAAAGCGAAGACTTCATCGAACAGCACGCGGGCAAGTCGGCCAAAGCCACCGGCAACAAAGCCAGCGGCCAGATCAGCGTCTACGGTCAAGAGAGCAACCCCACCACCTGGAAGCTCGCGGCCATGAACATGGCCATTCGCGGCATTGACTTCAACTTTGGACCCGGCCACGCCGACACCCTGCAAAACGACCTGCACCCCGACCTGCGGGCAGACTACGTCATGGCCAACCCACCCTTCAACATGAAGGAATGGTGGAACGCCAAACTGGAAAACGACCCACGCTGGTTGCCCGGCTGCATGCCGCCGCAGGGCAACGCCAACTTCGCCTGGCTGCAGCACATGCTCTACCACTTGGCACCCACCGGCAGCATGGCGCTGCTGCTGGCCAACGGCTCCATGAGCAGCAACACCAACAACGAAGGCGAAATCCGCAAACGCCTGGTGGAAGACGACTACGTGGAATGCATGGTGGCCCTGCCCGGCCAGCTCTTCACCAACACGCAGATCCCGGCCTGCATCTGGTTCTTGACCAAGGACAAGAGCAACGGCTTCAATCTGCACAAACGAAAGCGCGACCGGCGCAGGCAGTTCCTCTTCATCGACGCACGCCAATTGGGATTCATGAAAGACCGCGTGCTGCGCGACTTTGCCCAGGCCGATACCGACAAAATCACCAACACCTTTCATGCTTGGCAGCAGGGCGAGGGGTATGAAGACGTCAAAGGCTTCTGCGCATCTGTGGGGCTGGACGACATCCGCAAGCATGAGCATGTGCTGACCCCTGGGCGCTATGTGGGTGCCGAAGACCAGGCGGAAGACGCAGAAGCTTTCGCCGACAAGATGGCGCGGCTGACGGCGCAATTGACGGACCAGTTCGCAGAAAGCGCGAAGCTGGAAGGTGAGATCAAGAAGAACTTGGCGGGGTTGGCCTATGAAATCTGATCTTCAAGAGGGTTGGAAAACAATGCCGCTTGAAGACTGGATGGCGGCCATCATTGACTATCGAGGAAAGACTCCCGAGAAGACCTTGTCGGGTATTCCACTCGTCACCGCGAAGATCGTGAAAGGCGGGCGCATTGAGGACCCTGAGGAGTTCATTGCTGAAGACGCATACGAGCAATGGATGCGTCGAGGCATTCCCGAAGCTGGTGATGTGGTGTTGACCACGGAGGCACCGCTAGGGGAAGTCGCGCAACTGGACGGAAGAAGGGTCGCTCTCGCTCAGCGGATCATCACGCTAAGAGGCAAGCCAGGACTTCTGGACAACACCTACCTGAAGTTCGCTCTTCAGAGCCAGCCCATACAAGAGCAGCTCCATGGGCGTGCGTCGGGGTCAACAGTCACGGGCATCAAGCAAAGTGAATTGCGAAAGCTGGAGCTGACCTTTCCGGCGCTGGAAGAACAGCAGCGCGTAGCCGGAATCCTTGGTTCGCTTGACGACAAGATCGCCGTTAACCGCCGCATCAACCAAACCCTCGAAGCCATGGCGCAAGCCATCTTCAAGTCGTGGTTTGTCGATTTCGACCCCGTCAAGGCCAAGATCGCCGCCAAGGCCGAAGGCCGCGACCCGCTGCGCGCTGCCATGACCGCCATCAGCGGCAAGCCCGGCGCCGAACTCGACACCCTGCCCCCCGACCAGTTCGCTCCCCTCGCCGCCACCGCCGCGCTGTTTCCGGATGAGATGGAGGACTCGGAGCTGGGCGAGATGCCGAAGGGGTGGGAGGTTTGCCCACTGCCAGAGTGTGTGGACATCAACCCCGCCCGCGTTTTGAAGAAGGGCGCAATCGCGCCGTACCTCGACATGGCAAACGTGCCGACCAACGCGGCCCGCGTCGATAACGTCGTGCCCCGTGTTTTTGGGTCGGGCTCCAAGTTCATCAACGGCGACACGCTATTGGCCCGTATCACGCCGTGCCTTGAAAACGGCAAAACGGCCTATGTGGACTTCTTGGCAGATGATGAAGTGGGTTGGGGCTCTACCGAATTCATCGTCTTGCGCCCTAAGAACGGCATGCCGCTGCCTTTTGCCTATTTCCTCTGCAGGCACCCCGAGTTCCGTGCATTTGCCATTTCTCAGATGGCAGGCACATCTGGCCGACAACGGGTGCCTAACGACTGTTTTGGAGCCTACAAGGTCGTGAAGCCATCGGCGTTGGTCGCCGATGCGTTTGGACTGCAGACCACGCAGTTCATGAAACAGATCAAATCGCTGGATGAAGCGTCAAAGACGCTTGCTGGTTTGCGTGACGCGCTGCTTCCAAGGTTGCTGTCTGGCGAACTTCAGGTTCGCCACACCGAAGTGGAGGCTGCAGCGTGAGTAATCAGATCCAGTCACCTGCAGCAGAAGAGGAGATCGTCGTGTCAAGCGACTACTTCTCACAGATCCCGCTCTGGAGCCCAGATGGTCAGACCAAGCGTTTCGAGGTGATGGCCGACGAACTGAGTGGACGTATTCCGGTGACGCGTCTGGAAAGCTGGCGTGATTTCACCCAGCTCCTGGAAAGCAACTTCTTCAACCGCCACGGCGTGCAGCTCGTTTTTCGCGGCCACCGCCGGCATGACTGGGGCTTGATGCCCACGCTAGGCAGGGTGACGACCAATGGCATCATTACAGAGGTGTTGGCCGACGATCAATTGGATCGTTTCCGTCGCGCAGTGCGTGGACGACTCAGCGACACTGCGTTGGTGGACGAGCCTGATGAACTGTGGTCCGTTGGCCAGCATCACGGCCTGATGACGCCGCTGCTGGACTGGACCTATTCGCCCTACGTGGCCTTGTTCTTCGCTTTCCACAAGGAAGACGGCCAAGACGAAAAGGACAACCCTTACCGCGCGGTGTATGTGCTAAACAAGAGCTTTCTGGTTGATAACGAAACCGAGACGGGCATCCGCGTGTTTGAGCCGCGCAAAGACCACCATGGTCGTCTGGTGAACCAGGCCGGGTTGTTCACTTACTCACCCTACGACGCAACGCTAGAGAACAAGTTGACCGACGTGCTGACCGATGAGGACGGATTCACCGACGAAGAGTTGCGTGCCGCCTCGGAAGATGAACAGCCTCAAATTCTCGCTCGCTACATCTGCAAGATCTATATCAAGAACGAAGGGCGCGACGCTTGCGTGCGTCACTTGCGGCGCATGAACGTCCACCACGCCAGCCTCTTCCCGGACCTGATCGGCGCATCGGATTACTGCAACATCCTCACGGCCGAGGCGGAGCAAGCGGCTGAGATTGCGCGGCAGGCTGCCAAGGCGGCGGCGGGTGCTTCGCAGCCAACCGTTGAACCACTTGAGCCTGCCGTGGAAGCCCCTGCTGCTGCAACAGGGTCCATGCGGAGCATCGAAGATGTGTTGCGCGCACCTGCCGAAGCCCAGCAGGTAGAGCCGGGCCGCATCCCACTGATTGCGCAAGAGCTGGCCAAGGTTATCGCCAGTAACAAAGTGGTGGACTGGGACAAGCGCGAAGCGGTACAAGCCAGACTGCGGAATGGAGTTCGCGTAGTGCTGCGTAAATATGCATACCCTTCCGTATTGCGCGACAGAGTAACGGAGCAGGTTTTGGAATTGGCCAAAATCACTTTAGTGATTGATGGTGGTACTTACTGATGAGCCAAACACTCGAAAGATCACAAGAGAAAATCCTTGGGTTAGGAGGACGAAGTGATTGATCTTCACTCACTCGAAGACTTGTCGCTGCTACGCGAATCCGTCTCCGTCGAATGCAAGCTCGCGAACGGCCGCGATGGCAAAGGCACCTTGCCAGACGACTTTTGGCCCACTTACAGCGCCATGGCCAATGCCGATGGCGGTGTGGTCATCATGGGCCTGCGCGAGCGCCAGGGGCGCTTTGAACCCGTAGGCATCGAAAACCCGGACAAGGTGCGCACAGAGCTGTTCAACAACCTCAACAACCGGCAAAAAGTCAGCGTCAATCTGCTGACGGACAGCGAAGTGCGTGAATGGGCGGTTGAAGGCAAGACTTTGCTGATGGTGGAGATTCCCCGTGCCAGCCGCCAGCAGCGCCCGGTATACCTAACGACCAATCCGCTGAATGGCAACACCTACCGCCGCCTGAACGAAGGCGACCGACCGCTGCCGGACGAAGACGTCAAGCGCATGCTGGCCGAGCAGGTTGAGGACAGCCGGGACAGCCGCATCCTGCCGCACTTTGGCCTGAAAGACTTGGAGGCCGACAGCCTGAAGGCCTACCGCAACATCTTCCGCGCCGACAAGCCCGACCACCCCTGGCTGGCGCTGGACGACGAGGGTTTTCTGCGCATGCTGGGCGGCTGGCGGGAAGACCGCGCCACGGGTGATGCAGGGCTGACGGTAGCTGGGCTGCTGATGTTTGGGCAATGGACTTCGATCAGCGAAGCGCTGCCGCATTATTTTTTGGATTACCAAGAGCGTCCCGCCGATTACGCCAGCAGCGTGCAATGGCTGGACCGGGTGGTACCCGACGGCAACTGGTCGGGCAATGTGTTCGACTTTTACCGTCGCGTGGTGAACAAACTCACGGCTGATTTGAAAGTGCCTTTTGTGTTGAAAGACGGCGTGCGCCAGGACGACACGCCCACACACAAGGCATTGCGCGAGGCGTTGGTGAACACGCTGGTGCACGCGGACTTCACCGGGCGCCTGTCGGTGTTGGTGGTGAAGGAGCCGGCGGGTTTCAGCTTCCGCAACCCGGGTGGCATGCGGGTGCCAGCGGCGCTGGCCCTGCAGGGCGGCGTGAGCGACTGCCGTAACCGGACGATGCAGCAGATGTTTTTGATGATCGGGCTGGGTGAGCGGGCCGGGTCGGGCATGTCGCGCATCCTGCACGGCTGGCAGGACCTGGGGCATGGGGTGCGGCTGCTGGAACGTTACGAGCCGCAGGAGCATTCGGTGTTGGAGATGACCTGGCGTGATGAACTTGTCCCGAAAGGTTCACCAGAAAGTTCACCAGAAAGTTCACCACAAAATTCGCTAAAGACCGAAGAACGGGTTCTTCAACTGCTGAGAGACACACCATCCATGACCACGCAAGCACTGGGCGAGAGGCTGGGTATCAGCAAGCGGGGGGTGCTGAAGCAAGTTGAAAAGCTCAAAGAGCAGGGCCGTCTGAGGCGGGTAGGCCCCAACAAGGGTGGCCATTGGGAAGTATTGGAGCCTTGAGATGCTGAACGAACAACAACTCGAAGACCTGTGCATCGGCTGGTTTCAGCAGACGGGCTGGCAATTTGCCCACGGGCCAGACATCGCACCGGAGAGCGACCGGCCGGAGCGGTCGGACTTTCGGCAGGTGGTGCTGCGCGAACGACTGCTGGCGGCGCTGGCGCGCATCAACCCGCAGATTCCGGCCTCGGTGCTAGAGCAAGCGGCACACGCGTTGCTGACAGTAAGCGAGCCACTGATGGTGGTACGCAACCGGGCTGTCCACCGGTTGCTGCTGAGTGGCGTGAATGTGAGTTTTGCCAAGACTGACGGTGAAGCCAAAACAAACGACTTGGTCAGTTTGATCGACTTTGCCCATCCTTCAAATAACGAGTTTTTGGTAGTCAACCAATTCACGGTGGCGGGCACCAAACGGCCACGGATTCCGGATTTGGTGGTGTTTGTCAATGGCTTGCCGCTGGCGGTGATTGAGTTGAAGAACCCTGAAAACGAGCAGACTGACATTTGGGATGCATTTAACCAACTGCAGACCTACAAGGATGAGACGGCCGACTTATTCAACTGCAATACGGCGCTGGTGATCAGCGATGGTTTCACGGCCCGTGTAGGGGCTTTAACTGCCGATGCCGAGCGCATGTTGCCTTGGCGCACGATTGCCACTGAAGATGATCGCCCCCGCCTGCAGATGGAGCTGGAAACGCTGGTGCGAGGCTTCTTCAAGCCCGAGCTTTTTCTGGACTATGTGCGGCACTTTGTGTTGTTTGAGCAAGACGGCGACGCCATCATCAAAAAGATTGCGGGATATCACCAATTTCACGCTGTGCGTGAAGCGGTGCGTGCCACGGTGATTGCCGCGCAAGATGCGGACAAAGGTGTGCTGGAGGTGCACGAGGAACGCGCAACCTACGGCAAAGAAGTGCAGCCTGGATCGCGCAAGGCGGGCGTGGTGTGGCACACACAGGGTTCAGGCAAGAGCATCACCATGGCCTGCTATGCGGGTAAATTGCTGCAGCAACCCGAAATGAAAAACCCCACCTTGGTGGTGGTGACCGACCGCAACGACTTGGACGGGCAACTTTACGAGACCTTTTGCGCGGCCAACGATTTGCTGCGAACCACGCCGCTGCAGGCTACGGGTCGCGACGAGTTGCGCGAGATGCTGGCCTCGCGCCAGGCGGGCGGCATTGTCTTCACCACGGTGCAAAAGTTCGCACTGCTAGACGATGAAGATGCACACCCGTTGCTCTCAAACCGCTCAAATATCGTAGTGATGTCGGACGAAGCACACCGCAGCCAATACGGCATGAAAGGCAGGCTGGACACCAAGACCGGCAAGTACGTGTTTGGCTACGCCAAGCACCTGCGCGATGCGCTGAAAAACGCCACCTTCATTGGCTTCACAGGTACCCCTATTGCGTTAGAAGACAAAGACACCCGCGCAGTGTTTGGCGATTACGTCAGCATTTATGACATTCAGGACGCGGTGGACGACGGCGCGACGGTGCCGATTTTTTATGAAAGCAGGTTGGCCAAGCTGGACGTCAAGCAAGCCGAGATCGACGCACTCAACGCCCAGGTGGACGAAGTCGTGGAGGACGAAGAAGACACCGCCAGCCGGGAAAAGACCAAGAGCGAATGGGCTGCATTGGAAAAACTGGTCGGTGCAGAACCACGCTTGCAGCAGGTGGCCAAAGATCTGGTGCAGCACTTTGAAGCACGCATCAGCACCATCGACGGCAAGGCCATGATCGTGTGCATGAGCCGCGACATTTGTGCCCAGCTCTACAGCGCCATCGTGGCATTGCGCCCCGAGTGGCACAGCGCCGACCCGGAGCAGGGCACTATCAAGATAGTAATGACGGGGTCAGCCGCAGACAAAGCGCTGCTGCAGCCGCACATTTACACCCACAAGGTGAAAAAGCGTCTGGAAAAGCGGTTCAAAGACCCCAAGGATTCGCTGAAGCTGGTGATCGTTCGCGACATGTGGCTGACCGGGTTTGACGCACCTTCGTGCCACACCATGTATGTAGACAAGCCCATGAAGGGCCATAACCTGATGCAAGCGATTGCTCGGGTGAATCGGGTGTTCAAGAACAAGCCTGGCGGCTTGGTGGTGGATTACATCGGCATTGCCAACGAGCTGAAGGCAGCGCTGAAAACCTACACCGATTCCAAAGGCAAAGGCGACCCGACGCACAACGCGGCAGAGGCCTTGGCCGTACTGCTGGAGAAAATGGACGTCGTGCGCGGACTGATGCACAGCTTTGACTACAGCGCCTTCGAGACCGATGCGGTGCCCCTGCTGGTGCCTGCTGCCAACCACATACTTGGCATGAAGGACGGTAAGTCGCGTTTTCTGGATGTGATGACTGCGGTAAGCAAAGCGTTCTCGCTTTGCGGCACATTGGATGAAGCCGTGGCTTTGCGCAGAGAGATCGCCTTTTTCTCGGCGATCAAGGCGGCTATCAACAAGTTCACCACGGTAGATAAGAAGCGCACCACGGAGGACAAAAACAGCGCGTTGAAACAAATTCTGGACAACGCCATCGTGGCCGATGGGGTGGCAGATATTTTTGCTTTAGCTGGGTTGGACAAGCCCAACATCGGCTTACTGTCAGACGAATTTCTGGAAGACGTGCGGCAGATGAAGACAAGAAATCTTGCCGTGGAGCTGCTGGAAAAACTGCTGCGAGATGAGATCAAGGCCCGTACTCGCAACAACGTGGTTCAAGAGAAGAAATACGGCGACCGCTTACTGGAGACTCTGCGCAAGTACCACAACCGCGCCATTGAAACAGCCCAGGTGATTGAAGAGCTGATCCAGATGGCCAAGGAGTTCCAGGCAGTTCTGGAGCGCGAGGCTTCTTTGGGCTTAGGGCATGACGAGATTGCCTTCTATGACGCGTTGGCCAACAACGAAAGTGCAGTGCGAGAGTTGGGTGACGATATTTTGAAAAAAATTGCCATCGAAATCACCGAAAAACTCAGGGCAAGCACAACGGTAGATTGGCAGGTGCGCGAGAGTGTTCGAGCGCGTCTGCGCATCTTGGTGCGAAGAACCTTGCAGCGGTGGAAGTACCCGCCACCGGGTCCGGGTGAAAAAGATGCAGTTGAATTGGTTTTACAGCAGGCAGAGGTGTTGTCGAATAACTGGTCAAGTTGAAACGACCGTCCACGCCATCCGCAGTACCCGGCATTAACCGGGTGACTGTGACTCTACTTTTCCAGCGTGTGCGTCAGTACTGCTTGTAAGGCAAGAACTTGCCCGACAGCACCACGTTCACGCGGTCGCCTTTGGGGTCGGGCTGGCGCACGATGTCCATGCTGAAGTCAATCGCGCTCATGATGCCGTCGCCAAACTCTTCGTGGATCAGTTCCTTGATGGTGGTGCCGTAGACGCTCACGATTTCGTACCAGCGGTAGATCAGCGGGTCGGTCGGCACTTGGCTGGGCAGTGAGCCTTTGTAGGGCACGACTTGCAGCCACTTGATCTCGTCGGCGCTCAGGCCAAAAATCTTGCCGATGATCTTGGCCTGCTTGGCATCAAAGGTCATTTGGCCCAGGCACCCGGCGGTGACCCATTCTTTGGACAGGCCAACTTTTTCGGCGACATCGCTCCACTTGATGCCTTTGGCCACTTTGGTGGAGACGATTTTTTCGGTGACTTCTAAACGGTTCATGAAAGACCTCTTATGGGGAGTTGATGAAAATTTGGGGAGAAACAATTCAATGGGCTTTGGCGCGTGACACCAAAAAATCCACGATGTGGTTGCGCATGTCGTAGTAGCCCGGCAGGTGGTGGAGCTGGGCGCGGGTGCGTTCGCGCGGCAGCGGGTTGACCACCACTTCGGCCAAGCCACCGGGCACATAGCTGCCACCCGAGTCGTTGCCGTTGCTCATGAGCAAGATGCGGTCGGACAACAAAATGGCTTCGTCCACGTCGTGCGTGATCATGAAGACGGTCTGCTGCGTCTGGCGCACGATGGTCATCAGCTCGTCTTGGATGGTGCCGCGCGTGAGTGCGTCCAGCGCGCCAAAGGGCTCGTCGAGCAGCAGCATCTTGGGCTGGATGGCAAAGGCCCGGGCAATGCCCACACGCTGCTTCATGCCGCCCGACAGTTGGCTGGGTTTTTTGTCGATGGCGTGCAGCAAGCCCACCATGCCCACGTGCTTTTCCACATGCGCATTGACCTGCGGTGTTTTCCATTCTGGCCATTTGGACCGCACAGCAAACGCGATGTTTTGCCGCACCGTGAGCCAGGGCATGAGCGCATGGCTTTGGAACACCACGCCGCGCTCCAGACTGGGGCCGGCGATCTCGCGCCCGTCCATGAAGGCATGGCCCGTGCTGGCCGTGTCCAGGCCCGCCAACACGTTCAAGATGGTGGTTTTGCCGCAGCCCGAGTGGCCGATGATGCAAACAAACTCGCCCTTGTCGATGCTGAAAGACACGTCTGAAAACACCGGCTTGTCGCTTTGGTAGGCCTTGCCCAGTTTTTCAATTTGGAGGAAAGCATTCATGGCGTGAGCCTGTTTGGAAGGTGCATGGGAAAGCGCAGAAGATGCCGCAGGTAAGGATTGAGGTGAGGGCGCAGATGAGGGGACGTAGAAAGGGGCGGCATGGGGCGCAGCGACAGGGAGCAACGCAGCGCGCTCAGCGGTGTCACTCCACATAGGTCACCGCCTTTTGCACTTGGGCAAAGGCCAAGTCCAGCAACATGCCCACCACGCCAATCAGCAGCACCGCAAAGATCACATTCACCAGCGACAGGTTGTTCCACTCGTTCCACACAAAGTAGCCCACGCCCGTGCCGCCCACCAGCATCTCGGCGGCCACGATCACCAGCCAGGCGATGCCCATGCTGATGCGCATGCCAGTGACGATGGTGGGGGCCGCAGCAGGCAAGATCACCAAGAAGGCCTTGCGCAGCGGCTGCACTTCCAGCGTGCTGGCCACGTTCAGCCATTCGCGCTTGACGGCGGCCACACCAAAGGCGGTGTTGATCAGCATGGGCCAGACCGAACAGATGAAGATGACGAAGATGCCGCTGACCTCCGAGTCTTTCAGGGTGTACAGCGCCAGCGGCATCCAGGCCAGCGGGCTGATGGGTTTGAGCACCTGAATGAAGGGGTCAAAGGCCTTGCGCATGAGGGGCGACATGCCGATCATGAAACCCACCGGCAAAGCCACCAACACCGCCAAGAAAAAACCCAAGGCCACTCGCCACAGCGAGTGCCCCAGCTGGATGCCAATGCCTTTGTCGTTGGGGCCTTTGTCATAAAACGGATCGGCCAAGTGGCCCATCATGGCCTTGCCCACTTCCAGGGGCGGCGGAAAGCCGGTGCTTTTGACCGCGCCCGGGTCCTTGCCCATCATCTTTTGGTACTCGATCTCCTCGGCCGTCATGCCCGCCGCACTGGCACCGGCCACCGTGGGGGCGGTGGCCGAGAGCTGCCACGCCCCCAGAAAGACCAGGAACATGAGCAGCGAGACCAAGGCGGCCCGGGCATTGAGGTGCAGGGTTTTCATGTGCCTCAGCCCATCTTGTTGATCGCAAAGCTCTTGATGTAGTCCTCGGGCTTGGCTGGGTCAAACTCTTTGCCCA
Organism: Limnohabitans sp.; assembly: GCF_044361645.1. Classification (GTDB taxonomy): domain Bacteria; phylum Pseudomonadota; class Gammaproteobacteria; order Burkholderiales; family Burkholderiaceae_C; genus Limnohabitans_A. The sequence goes on from NZ_JBIKIL010000015.1 coordinate 23,033, forward strand.
TGATCTTGTACTTGGGGTAGGGCGTGGTGGCGGCAAAGCTGTGGCCCAGATCTTTCATGTGCTTGCGCGCATCGGTGATGAGGAACACCTTTTCGGCGATTTGCTTGTAATCCACATCGCCTTTCACATAGCCCCAGCGCTTCATTTGCGTGAGCATCCACACCGCCATGCTCTGCCAAGGCATGGGGTCAAAGTCGGCACGGTCCGGCACGTTTTGCACCTTGCCCAAGCCGTCGGCAAACTTGCCCGTGAGCACTTGGGCAATCACCGCCTCGGGTTGGTTCAGGTACTGCGCTGGCGATATGACTTTGGAGATCAACTCGCGGTTTTCGGGCTTGCGCGCCATGGCCGCGGCCGTGAGGACTGCGCGGTAAAGGGCGGCAAAAGTGTTGGGGTTTTGCTGGATGAATTCGGTGCTGGTGCCAAAGGCACAGCAGGGGTGGCCGTTCCACAAGTCCTTGGTCAGCAGGTGGATGAAGCCGACTTCGTCGAACACCGCACGCTGGTTGAAGGGATCGGGTCCGAGGAAACCGTCGATGTTGCCCGAGCGCAAGTTGGCCACCATCTCTGGCGGCGGCACCACACGGATTTGCACATCGGTGTCGGGGTTGATGCCGTTTTCGGCCAGGTAGTAACGCAGCAAGAAGTTGTGCATCGAATAATCAAAAGGCACGGCAAACTTGAAGCCCTTCCAGTTCTTCGGGTCGCGGTTGTTCTTGTGCTTCATGGCCAGCGTGATGGCCTGGCCGTTGATGTTCTGGATGGTGGCCACGTTCATGGGCGTGGCGTTCGCGCCCAAGCCCATGCTGATGGCCAATGGCATGGGTGACAAGAAGTGCGTGGCGTCGTATTCCTTGTTGATCATCTTGTCGCGGATCAAGGCCCAGCCTGCGGTCTTGGTCACTTCGACATTCAGGCCCTGCTTTTGGTAGAAACCCAGAGGCTCGGCCATGATGAGCGGTGTGGCGCAGGTGATCGGGATGAAACCGATCTTGAGCTTGGTTTTCTCCAAAGGGCCTTTGCTTTGCGCCAAGGCCTGCAAGCTGGCCACGGGCAACACGCTGGCAATGGCGGCCATGGCGGTTTTTTTGCCCACGGCGCGCAAAAACAGGCGGCGCTCTTCGTCGTGCGGGAACAGCGACTTGACCAAGGTGGCTTCGATGAATTCTTGGCTGTAGGCCTCGAACTCGGCGGTTTCAGACCGGGCGCGCAATTGAGCTGCGGCGGCGTCGGCCGCGACAGCCGCATGGTGATCGGCAGGTGAATGGTCACGGCCGCAGCTGCACTTGAGCATCAAAGGGCGGTCAGCGTTGTACGGATCAAAAAATTCAGACATGGCGGCCTCGCTTGGGGTTGTGGATGCAGAGGTCTATGCAAGCTGCGGGCCAGAAAACCTTGAAGGCGTGCCTTCGAGCAGACCAGACCTCATTTCGCAAGGCGCTTGTCGATGCGGTGTAGGGCTGTCCCTACAAAGAGCTGACGCCGATGTCGGTCATGTGGGAGCGCGCCCGTTTTTATTGTTCTAGCGCATCCGTTTTATTGTGGGAGCGCACCCGTTTTTTGTGGGAAGGCATCCTTTTTTTGTGGAAGCGCACCCGTTTTTTGTGGGAGCGGTCTCTGACCGCGATGGATGCCCGGACAAGGCTTTCGCGGTCGGAGACCGCTCCTACAGGGGGCATCAGTTTTCGCGGTCGGAGACCGCTCCTACAAGGGAAGCACACCCGTTTTATGTGGGAAGGCATCCGATTTTTGTGGGGGCGGTCTCTGACCGCGATGCATGCCCGGACAAGGTTTTCGCGGTCGGAGACCGCTCCTACAGGGGCGCACCAGCTTTCGCGGTCGGAGACCGCTCCTACAAGGAGGGCGCACCCGTTTTATTGTTGGAACGCACCCGTTTTTTGTGGGAGCGGTCTCTGACCGCGATGCATGCCCGGACAAGGTTTTCGCGGTCGGAGACCGCTTCTACAGGGGCGCACCAGCTTTCGCGGTCGGAGACCGCTCCTACAGGGGCGCACCAGCTTTCGCGGTCGGAGACCGCTCCTACAGGGGAAGCACACCCGTTTTTATTGTGGAAGCGCACCCGTTTTATTGTGGGAACGCATCCTTTTTTTGTGGGAGCGGTCTCTGACCGCGATGCATGCACGGGTAAGGTTTTCGCGGTCGGAGACCGCTCCTACAGGGGGGCACCAGCTTTCGCGGTCGGAGACCGCTCCTACAGGGCGCACCAGCATTCGCGGTCGGAGACCGCTCCTACAGGGGCGCACCTGTGGCTTGCGTTTCAATGGGTCGCACCCAGGCTTTGCGCGTACAAAGCCAGCTCCACATCGTTCTTGGTGCCGGTCTTTTCGAGGATGCGTGCACGGTAAGTGCTCACGGTGTTGGGGGCCAAACTCAATTGCGCACCAATTTCGCCCACCGTGTGGCCTTGCGTTAACAAGAGATAGACCTGGTGCTCGCGGTGCGAGAGCAGCTCGATCCCGCTTTTGGTGCGGCCCGGGCTGATCAAGCTGGCCAAGGCCTCGGCCGTGGCGGGCGAGACATGCATGCCGCCTGCTGCGACGCGGCGCAAAGCGGCGATCAGCTGGTCCGGGTCGGTGCTTTTGTTCAGATAGCCCGAGGCCCCCAGCTGAATGCAGCGCACCGCGTATTGTTTTTCGGGGTAGGTGCTGAGCATGAGCACCGGCAAGCCCGGCCAGTCGCGCCGCAGCGCTTGCAACACATCCAGGCCGTCCATGCCGGGCATGGCGATGTCGAGCAGCACCACGTCGATGCCCTGCGTGCCTTGCAGCGCGCGCACCGCCGCCAGCACCGCTGGGCCGGTGTCGGCTTCGGCCACCACCTGCAGGCCCGGGTCATCGGCCAGCACCATTTTCAGGCCCTCGCGCACGATCTTGTGGTCGTCGCCCAACAGCACGCGCATGCTCAGATGCTGGTGGTGTTTCATGGCGACACCTCGGGTGCAGCGTTGGCTACCGCCGCGTCGTCAGGCAAGGGCATGGGCATGGGCATGGACAAGCGCATGCGGGTGCCCCGCCCGGGCGCACTGTCGATGTCAACCGCCCCCCCAAAATGCCGCGCCCGCTCGCGCATGCCCATGACGCCGTAGGCCTGCGCCGATTCAAACGCCCGCGCCAAGGCACCGCAGCCGTCGTCTTCGACCGACAGGTGCAACCAACCGGCGCGCTCGACGATGTCCACGTCCACCGTCCGCGCCTGCGCGTGTCGTCCCACGTTGCTCAGCATCTCCTGAAAGACACGGAACACCGCCATGGCCATGGGCTCGGGCAGCACGCGTTGCTCGTCCACCTCCATGCACCATTTGAGTTCTTGCTCGGTCGACTGCACAAACTCACGCGCTTGCCACTCCAAAGCGCCCCACAGGCCCTGATGGTCCAGGATGCTGGGACGCAGGTCGGTGATGATGCGGCCCACATTGACCACTGCGTTTTCGATCAAGCGGCTCATATTTTGGCATTTATCGCGCATTTTTCCACGCCTGCTTTCACGCATGCAGTGGGTTTCAGCGCTCTTGTCTGGTTCTTGTTCAGACAAGCGTTTGTCCAGCCAGCCCACATCCATCTTGAGGGCCACCAGCAAACTGCCCAGTTCGTCGTGCACTTCGCGCGCAATGCGGGTGCGCTCCTCTTCGCGCACGGTTTCAGACCAAGCGGCCAATTCGCGCAGTTGCTGCAAGGCGGTTTCCAGTGCTTGGGTGCGTTCGGTCACGCGCTGTTCCAGCTCGTTTTTGGCGTGCTGCAAAGCGTCTTCGGCGCGCCTGCGCTCGGTGATGTCTGCAAAGGTGACCACCGCGCCGCGCACCTGGGCTTGATCGAACACGGGGTAGCTGGAATACGCCACCGGGAAGCTGCTGCCATCGGCGCGCCAAAACACCTCGCTGTCGATGCGACAGGCTTGACCTTGCCGAAAGGCGTTGTAAATCGGGCAGTCGTTCATCGGGTAGTGCGCGCCATCGCTGTGCGAATGGTGCGTCAGCACGTGCATGTTTTGGCCCAGCACCTGCTGGGGCTCAAAACCAATCATGCGGGCACCTGCCGGGTTGATGAATACGCACAGGCCATCCAAGCCGACCCCAAAAACCCCCTCACCTGTTGAGGCCAGCATCAGGCCCAATGGGTCGCGCCATGCTGCGGCGACGCTGCCAAAGCCTTGAACGACTGGCTCAGCGCAAGTGGGTGGTTTCAAATCAGCGTGCATGTACATCTACCTAGCAAGGCGTGTGCCACACCCAGGTGCTGGGTGTTTGCCCAGGGTTCGCCCAAGCTTCGCCTCTGGGCTTCGGGGCTTTGTCGCCTGGTGTCAGCACCTCAAGACGAACAGCACGCCACAATAGAGCCACGCTGTTTGCCAAGGCATCCGCGCACAGCGGTGGACGGCCCCCAACCTGGGCGTCTGTCGGCTTGCTCGGATTGCCTGTTTTATTTTGTCTTGCTTGCCCCCATTGTGTTTGTCATGAACCCGTCCCCTTCTTCCCTGCTCCAAGGCGCTTCCAACTTCCGCGACATCGGCGGCTACCGCAATGTCGATGGCCGCCGCGTGCGGCGCGGCCAGGTTTTCCGCTCGGACCATCTGGCCAGCTTGACGGCCGACGATCTGGATCGCATCAAGGCATTCGGTGTGGGGCACAGCCTGGACTTTCGGGGCGCGGTCGAAGTCGAGACCACGCCCTATGCCCTGCCCGGCGTGCAGCGCGTGGCGTTCAGCATCGAGCCCACGGTGATTGCGCGAATGCAGGCACTGGTGGCGCAAGGCGTGGTGCCCAGCACCGAAGACACCGTGGAACTGATGCGCGAGACTTACCGTCATTTTGTGAACCGCAATGCGGACACTTACGCGCGGTTTTTGAAACACTTGTTGGACAAGCCCACGCCACAGGTGTTCCACTGCACCGCTGGCAAAGACCGCACGGGCTTTGCCGCGGCCCTGCTGCTGTCGGCTTTGGGTGTCGACCGCGCCACCACCTTGCACGACTACCTGCTGACCAACCAGCTCTACAAACGCGACGCCCGCCTAGAAGGCCAAGGTCACCCGCATGTGATGAAGGTGCTGTGGCAAGTGCAACCCGCGTTTTTAAATGCCGCTTTTGACACGGTGGACAAGGAGCACGGCGGCATGCAGGGCTATTTGCACGACGCCCTTGGCCTGGGTTCGCAAGAGCTCGGTGAGTTGCAGCGCTTGTTGCTCGAGCAGGGCTAAGTTGTGGCTGCGCGGCGGCCAGACTCCCATCAAGCCATGCATCGCCTGGTGCCGCGCGTTAAGACTTGAGCAACTGGCTTGCCCTGCGCCGCTTGATCTGGCCCTGTGAAATGGGCGCTTTCATGGCACCTTCATCTTTGCCTTGGCGGGCGATTCAAGCCAGCCGGTCTTTTTTTCTCACCCCGGGCGTAGCACCGCAATGTCAGAGATCAGAGGCGCTGCGTGAAACAAGCGGCTTGGCCTCGCCCAGCTCTAAATTACCGGGTCGGATCCATGGCGATGGCAGCCCATGCGTCCGCACCTCACAATGCCCGCGCCGTGCTCACGCCGCTTCTTTGTAAAAAAAGCCCCCGCGCACGCCACGTGGGGCCAGGGGGGTCACGGCCTGACCTATCGCGGCGATGTGCTCGGGGGTGGTGCCGCAGCAGCCGCCAACAATGTTGACCAGGCCTTCGGCCGCAAATTCGTGCAGCAGGCGGCTGGTCACATCCGGCGTTTCGTCAAAGCCGGTGTCGCTCATGGGGTTGGGCAGGCCGGCATTGGGGTAGCAGCTGATGAAGGTGTCGCCCGCCACCTTGTTCAGCTCTTGGATGTAAGGGCGCATCAGGGTTGCGCCCAAAGCGCAGTTCAGGCCAATCGCCAGGGGCTGTGCGTGGCGCACGCTGTGCCAAAAAGCGCTCACAGTTTGGCCGCTCAAGATGCGGCCCGACGCGTCGGTCACGGTGCCGCTGATGATCAGGGGCAGGCGTTCGCCACTGGCCTCAAAAAATTCTTCGATGGCGAACAGCGCGGCTTTGGCGTTGAGCGTGTCAAAAATGGTTTCAACCAGCAGCACGTCTGAGCCACCTTCGACCAGCGCTTGAACCTGTTCGTAATAGGCGGCGCGCAGTTCCTCAAAGTTGACGTTGCGGGCCCCTGCGTCGTTCACATCGGGGCTGATGCTGGCGGTTTTGGGCGTGGGGCCCAAAGCGCCCGCCACAAAGCGCGGCTTGTCGGGCGTGGCAAATTTGTCGCAGGCAGCGCGGGCTAATTTTGCCGACGCGAGGTTCATCTCTCGCGCCAAGTGCTGCATGTCGTAGTCGGACTGGGCGATGGTGGTCGCGCCAAAGGTGTTGGTCTCGATCAGGTCAGCCCCGGCGGCGAGATACCCTTCGTGGATGTCGCGGATCACATCGGGGCGTGTCAGGCTGAGCAACTCGTTGTTGCCCTTGATGTCTTTGGGGAAGTCTTTGAAGCGCTCACCTCGGTAGTCGGCCTCGCTCAATTTGAAGCGCTGGATCATGGTGCCCATGGCCCCGTCGAGGATGGCGATGCGGGTCTGAAGGATGTCGGGCAGTGTCTGGGCGCGGGTGTAGGTCAAGGCTTTCATGCTGACTATTGTATGAAAGCGCGACTTGCCTCGCCAACGATGCGTTGGTCATTGGCCGCTGTTTTCAAATTGTCTAAAACAACAGCTTGGCCTTTTTATCAAAAGCCAAAGGGGCGAGCCAACAATTGCATTTGTACAAATGCTTTAAGATGGATTGTCGAGACCGACAGCCTTGCTGCCAAACCCGATACGAAGCACGCGCCAGGCCTTGAGCGCATGTGATTTTTTCAATTTTTCGGACCTCAAGGCCATCTGCCCATGTGGAGTCACTTTATCCTTGACCATCCTTTTTCTGCTTCGCTGACAGCGCTGGTTCTGTTTGTGTCCGTGGTTCTGGGCGTCAAACTCTTGTTCAGATTGGGTTTGAAACAGTTGCAAAGCCTGGCACAAAGCACCGCTTGGAAGGGCGCTGACTTTGTGCTGATCGTGCTCAAGGCCAACAACACGCTCTTGGTCATGGGACTGGGCATTTTGGCGGCCTTGCAAGTCTTGCAACTTTCTGATCGGCTTGAGAACGGCGCCGTCAAGGTGATGCTGGTCTTGCTGATTTTTCAAGCGGGCTTGTGGGCACACAAAGCCCTTGAGGCTGGGCTGAAGCTGCGCTTTGCACAACCCGACCAGGTCATCGAAGGCGGCACCCTCATGACGCTGGGTCTGCTGTCCTTCTTGGGCAAGCTGCTGCTGTGGGCCATTGTGATGCTGATGGCCCTGGACAACTTGGGCATGAACATCACGGCCTTGGTGGCCAGCTTGGGCATTGGCGGTGTGGCTGTGGCACTGGCAGTGCAAAACATCTTGGGCGATTTGTTTGCCTCTTTGTCCATTGCCATCGACAAGCCTTTTGTGATTGGCGACTTCGTGATGGTCGACGACATGGTGGGCACGGTGGAGCATGTGGGGCTCAAAACCACGCGCTTGCGCAGCCTTGCAGGCGAGCAAATTGTTTTTGCCAACAACGACTTGCTGCAAAGCCGGCTTCGCAACTTCAAACGCATGAGCCAACGGCGTTGCACCTTCAATTTTGGCGTGACTTATTCGACCCCGGCCGATCAGTTGGCGCAGATTCCCAGCACCATCGAAGCGATAAAGCAACTTCTTTTCTGTAAATTTCGATTTCTTTTCTGGGGTTGTGGCGTATCAACGCCAAGTCAGGGTTTCATGTTCAGGTAAATTTTTCCGCTCATCCACTCCTCGTCTTGTTCGGCCAGCAGTGCGCTGACCAGTCTTTCACAACTTTGCGGATTGGGAAACAGCGTCGCAACTCGGGTTCTGCGCTTGAGCTCCTTGTTCAATCGCTCCAGTCCATTGGTGGTGCGCATGCGCACCCGGTGGCCCTCAGGCAAATTGAAGACCGCAAAACCCTCTGGCACATTGGTCTCGGCCCAAGCGGCCAGCTGGGGGTGGCTGCCTTGCCAATCTTTGAGCGCCACGTTCAGCAGGCGTTGAGCCTCATGGGCGTCGCCAGCGTTGAAGATGGCGCGTATTTGCCGGGCCACCGTTGTGCGCTGGTCGAGCTTGGTGACGTAGCCCTGTGCGTTGTGCTGCAGGTGAAACTGGCAGCGCTGCCACGGCACACCTAGAAACATCGCTTTGCGGGCCGCTTTGAGCCCCGCATGGTCATCGCTGGCGATGTACTTGACCCCGCGCAACCCGCGCCCAATGAGGCTGTCCAGAAAGGCTCGCCAATGCACCTCGGCTTCGGACAGCGCCACCGACACGCCCAGTACCCGGCGGTGGCCTGTCGTGGTGATGCCAATGGCCACCAGCACCGCGCAGTCAACCACTTGATTGGCGTGGCGTACACGCTCGTAGCGGGCAATCACATATGGTGTCTCGTCCAACGGACGCGTGCGCCAGGCATTCAGTCCCTCATCGAGCAGCGCCGTGCAGCGGCTGATCTGGGTCGATGAAATGGCGATCTCCGGCCCCACCAACTTTTGCAGCACGGTGATCACTTTGCGGGTGGACACGCCCTGCACGTACATCTCGGCCAGCGCCAGATTCATGGCTTGTTCGGAGCGGCTGCCGCGCTCCAGCGCGCTGGGGTAAAAGCCGCCCGAGCGCACTTGGGGCACCTCAAAGGTGAGCTCACCCAGGCGAGTCAAAACGGTCTTGGACTTGTAGCCGTTGGCGTGGTCCACGCGTTGAGCAGAGCGTTCATAGGGGGTGGCCTGCAGGTGCTGGGCACGCTCGATGCGGGAGGCCTCGTTGACCAATATCCGCAGCGCTTGGCCAGCGCCATCCAGGCCGTTGGCCAGCAAGCAGGCGTAGGCCTCGTGCAGGGGGTTGTTGGTATCGTCAAGTTGAGTTCGTTGGGCCATGATGAATACATTCTTTCTGCGTTGCTTCAGCCTCGCCAAACAATCGCCGCAGGGAGGGGTGCCTCCGGCGGCCTGGCAGGGGCCTGATTAAAAATATCCAGAATCCGAAATCGGGAACAATGTGCAATTGATCCTGCCTCAAGGGCTCGGGAAATTACAGAATGAATGTTGCACTACCATCGAAGCGATTGTCAAAAGCCAAGCCCAAGTGAATTTTGGGCGCGCGCACTTCATATCTTTTGGCAAGTCTTCGCTCGATTTTGAAGTGGTCTATTTTGTGCTGAGCGGCGATTACGACTTGTACATGGATGCGCAACAAGCCATCAATTTGTCAATCGTTCGCAGCTTTGCAGACGCAGGCATCGACTTCGCTTTCCCGACCCGCACGCTTCACCTGCACAAGGCTTGATTGGAGGCCCCCATCGCCACACACACTGGACTTGAACTCATCTTGGCAACCGATTTGGATGGTACTTTTTTGCCGCCAGACAAGCTGCACGATGGGGCGCAGCTCTACCGCCTGCTTCTCGAGCACCGAGAGCGCATCGCGCTGATTTTTGTCACCGGTCGGGGCTTTGAGAGCATTTTGACGCTGCTGGACGACCCCGCCATCCCCATGCCCGACTACATCATTGCCGATGTGGGCGGCACTTTGCTGCGCAGACAAGGCGATGGTTTTGCGCCCATCTTGCCTTTGCAAGACGAGCTCACACAGGGCTGGCCTGGTCGTGAACAAATCTTGGCCTTGGCCCGTCAGATTGATGGCTTGCATTTTCAGGAGGTGCCCCAGGAATACCAGTGCTCCTTCACCTTTGAGCATGAGTCGGCCAGGCTGCAAGCACAAGACTTGGCGCAGTCTTTGGGGCTTGACCATCTGGTGTCGGCCGACAAGTACTTTGACTTTTTGCCACGCGGCGTGTCCAAAGGCAACAGCCTGATGCGCTTGCTCAGTAACGAGGGACTGTCACCCGACAAAGTATTGACCGCCGGGGACACGCTCAACGATTTGTCACTCATGCGCACCGGGCTCAAAGCTGTGGTGGTGGGCAATGCCGAAAAAGCTTTGAAAGACGCTGTGCTGCAAGACCGCATGAATGGCTTGCTCAGGCCGGTGCACTTGGCCCGAGCGGCTGGGCCACTGGGGATTTTGGAAGCCATTCGGCACCATGCCTTTCACCGCTTGCTGGGGCTGGCCCCGGCCGAGACCATTGCACCGCAGGGCGATGCCGAGTTGGTGATGGTCTACCACCGTCAGCCTTTTGACGAAACCACCACAGACTCCGGGGTCACGCGCAGCTTGCCCAAAAGCCCAAACGGCATCTTGCCCACTTTGCTGGGCTGCTTTGCAGATGGCCGCGAAGGCGCGTGGGTGGCTTGGTCTTTGCAGGCGAGTCGCACGCCCGATGCCGCCGTGTTCGAACAAAAGGTCTGGGTTGACCGAGACCTGTACCCCAACTTGATGGCCTGTCGTGTCGCCTTGACGGCCGAAGATGTGGACCTGTTTTACAAACAGTTTTCCAAAGAGGCGCTGTGGCCTGTGCTGTTTTCATTTCCCGAGCGCGTGACCTTCAACGATGCCCATTGGCAGCATTTTTGCGAGATCAACCGTTTGTTTGCCGAAACAACCGCTGCAGCCACTCAAGAGGGTGCGACGGTTTGGATCCACGACTACAACCTCTGGATGGTGCCCTCGTATTTGCGCGCACTGCGGCCCGATTTGCACATCTGCTTTTTTCACCACACGGCTTTTCCAGGCGCAGACATCTTCAACATGCTGCCGTGGAAGGGGCAGATTGTGGCCAGTTTGCTCAAGTGCGATTACGTCGGCTTTCACATTCCGCGTTATGTCGAAAATTTCGTCGATGTGGTTCGCTCCAACGTCAACTGCAGCGTGCTCAGCAAAACCTCTTGCGCTCCGGACTGGCTCACCTACGGTTGCGCCTTGGGTGTTGAAGAGATGACGCTGCAACTGCAAACACCTTATGGTTTGGTCGGTGTGGGCGCGCACCCTGTGGGCATTGACAACGCGCGCATCGCGCAATTGGTCAAAACCGAGCGCACACAACAAGGCATGCGCGATTTGCTCGCCGAGGCGCGCGGACGAAAAATTGTGCTGTCTGTAGAACGGCTCGATTACGTCAAAGGCCCCATCGAAAAGATGCAAGCCTTTGAGCGGTTTTTGGAAAAGCACCCGCAATGGCACGAAAAAGTGATCATGCTCAACATCGTCACCCCCGCCGCCACGGGCATGGTGATTTATGAGCAAACGCGTGAACAGTTGGACCGCATTGTGGGTCGCATCAACGGCCGCTTTGCCAGCATGAACTGGACGCCTGTGCGCTACTTTTACCGGAGCTTGCCATTCGAAGAGCTGATGGCTTTTTACCTGGCCTCCGATGTGGCGTGGATCACGCCCTTGCGCGACGGCTTGAACCTCGTGTGCAAAGAGTATGTGTCGGCCAAATCCGTGGACCAAACACCGGGGGTTTTGGTCTTGTCCGAGTTTGCAGGCGCCGCGGTCGAACTCAAAGGGGCCATCTTGACCAACCCCCACGACGAAAACAACCTGGTGCAGATGCTGGAGGCCGGCTTGTCGCTCAGCACCGAAGAGGCGCACTACAAGATGCGCCAACTCCAAGAGCGGGTGCTCAGCTATGGTGTGAAAACCTGGTCCGAAGACTTTTTGAACAGTGCACGCGGCCAAACCCGGCAGAGCCTTGGCAAGGTCTAAAAGGGCCGGCGTTCTGCGCCTTGCTGCTGCTGTCCAGTGGCTTGCGCTTGTCCATGCGGTGCACGCAAAACATCCATGCGGGTCATGCGCGATGGCTCGCGGCTGAAATTGGACCGCCAGACCAGCTGTTTTTCAAACCAACCCGCCCCAGGCGGGTCAAGCTCAAGGCCTCCAGCAGGCCATCGCCTAGGCGCGGCAACGCGAGGGCTTCATGCTGCAGGCCGGCGAGGCACATCTCTGTTTACTGCGGCCATGGGTGGTGCGGTCCGACGGCCGCAAACAGAGGTTCGGCAAAGATGGGTGCGGTCTTGCGTTTCAGCGCCATGGTTCATCCTGCCCCCACAAAAAAGCCCCCGAAACCTTGCGACTTCGGGGGCTTGCTGGGTGGCGCTGTTTACGCCAGGTCGAAGCGGTCTGCGTTCATGACCTTGTGCCAAGCGGCCACGAAGTCACGCACAAACTTGCCCTGGTTGTCGTCTTGGGCATAGGCCTCAGACAGAGCGCGCAGCTGCGAGTTGGAGCCAAACACCAGGTCCACGCGGGTGCCTGTCCACTGCACCGCGCCGGTTTTGCGGTGGCGCGCTTCAAAGGCCGTCTCGGCGGGCGAGGTGGGCGCCCAGGCGACGCTCATGTCGGTGAGGTTGACAAAGAAGTCGTTGCTCAATTGACCCACGCGCTGCGTGAACACGCCGTGCTTGGAGCCGCCGGTGTTGGCGCCCAAGACGCGCAGGCCGCCGACCAGCACCGTCATCTCTGGGGCGCTCAAGCCGAGCAGTTGCGCCTTGTCGACCAGCATTTCTTCGGCCGACACGGTAAACGCTTTCTTTTGGTAGTTGCGAAAGCCGTCCGCTTGAGGCTCGAGCACGGCAAAAGAGTCCACATCGGTTTGCTCTGCGCTGGCATCGGTGCGGCCGGGTGTGAAAGGCACTTGCACGTCAAAGCCTGCGGCTTTGGCGGCTGACTCCACTGCGGCGCAGCCGCCCAGCACGATCAAGTCGGCCAAGGACACTTGCTTGCCGCCTTTGGCGTTGAAAGCCGCTTGCACGCCTTCGAGCGCTGCCAGCACCTTGGCCAATTGCGCAGGCTGGTTGGCTTCCCAGTCTTTTTGTGGGGCCAGGCGAATGCGCGCACCGTTGGCGCCGCCGCGCTTGTCCGAACCGCGGAACGTGCTGGCCGAGGCCCAGGCCGTGGCCACCAACTCGCTCACGCTCAAGCCGCTGGCCAACATGCTGGCTTTGAGGGCTGCTTGGTCGGCCGCGTCAATGGGCGCGCCTTTGGCGGCGGGGATGGGGTCTTGCCAGATCAGGTCTTCGGCGGGCACTTCTGGGCCGAGGTAGTTGACCTTGGGGCCCATGTCGCGGTGGGTCAGCTTGAACCAGGCGCGGGCATAGGCGTCGGCAAATTCGTCGGGGTTGTTCAAGAAGTGGCGTGAGACTTTTTCGTAGTCCGGGTCCATGCGCAGCGACAAGTCGGCCGTGGTCATCATGGGCGGGTGCTTTTTGCTCGGGTCATGGGCGTCAACCACCATGTCCTCGGGCTCGCAGTCTTTGGCGTGCCACTGAATGGCGCCAGCAGGGGTGGTCATTTGCACCCACTCGTACTTGAACAAGACCTTGAGGTAGCCCATGTCCCAGGTGGTGGGGTTGGGTTTCCAGGCGCCGTCAAAGCCGCTGGTGGTGGTGTCGCCGCCTTTGCCGGTGCCGTGCTTGTTGATCCAGCCAAAACCCATTTCGTGCATGGGCGCGCCTTCAGGCTCGGGGCCGACCAAGGCCGCATCGCCTGCGCCGTGCATCTTGCCAAAGGTGTGGCCGCCGGCCACCAGGGCCACGGTCTCGTAGTCGTTCATGGCCATGCGGGCGAACGTTTCGCGCACGTCGTGGGCCGACAGCTTGGGGTCGGGGTTGCCATCTGGGCCTTGGGGGTTGACGTAAATCAGGCCCATTTGCACGGCGGCCAGGGGGTGGTCCAGCTCGCGCTGGCCGCTGTAGCGGCTGTTGTCTTTGTCGCTGGTGGCCAGCCACTCTTTTTCAGCGCCCCAGAAAATGTCTTCTTCAGGTGCCCAGATGTCGGGGCGGCCGCCACCAAAGCCAAAGGTTTTGAAGCCCATGGATTCCATGGCCACGTTGCCGCACAAAATGAACAGGTCGGCCCAAGAGATTTTGTTGCCGTATTTCTTCTTGAGCGGCCACAGCAGGCGGCGACCTTTGTCGAGGTTGCCGTTGTCAGGAAAGCTGTTGAGGGGGGCAAAGCGCTGGTTGCCGGTGCTGGCGCCACCCCGGCCGTCGGCCGTGCGGTAGGTGCCTGCGGCGTGCCAGGCCAGGCGAATGAACAGGCCGCCGTAGTGGCCCCAGTCGGCCGGCCACCACTCTTGGTTGTCGGTCATCAAGTCGACCATGTCTTTTTTCAGCGCGGCAAAGTCCAGCTTGGCGAATTCTTTGCGGTAGTCGTAGTCCGCATCCATGGGGTTGGAGACGGGGGTGTGCTGGTGCAAGATGGCCAGGTTCAGCTGATTGGGCCACCAGTCGGCGTTGGAGCGGCGGCCGTTGGAGCTGTTGGCGCCAACGACGGCGTGAAAGGGGCATTGGGAGGTGGTGGGGGCAGACAAGTTGTACTCCTGGTTAGAAAAAAATCATTCAATCAGAAAACCAAGCTGTGCGTTCAGCAAGGCCATCGAAAAAGCAAAATATTCTTTGCGCTTCGCTGGGTGGGCGCACAGACTCGTTCCAATTGAAACGGTTGATCAGTCTAAAAACAGACCCGTCATTTGGCTAATCAATTGAAACAATCTTGTTGATAGTTATTTTTTAAGACTTTTGGGCGCACTCAGGGCGGGGTCAAACCTGTTGCCAGTCTGCGCCTTGCGCCATTTGTCAAAGCCTGCGGCCCTGAGCAGGCATGCCGGGCACTGGCCGCAGCCATAACCCCAGTCGTGGCGCTGCGTGCGGTCTCCCAAATAACAGGTGTGGGTGTGCGCCACGATCAGGTCCACCAGCGCCTGCCCGCCTTGCGCCGGGTCGGCGTGCTCGCCCAAGTCGTGCGCCAGTTGCCAGGTCTGGGCCTTGTCGATCCACATCAGCGGGGTTTCGATCAGCAGCTTGCGGTCCATGCCCAGCGACAGCGCCACCTGCATGGCCTTCATGGTGTCGTCGCGGCAATCGGGGTAGCCCGAAAAATCGGTCTCGCACACACCGGTGACGATGACCTGCAAACCCCGGCGGTAAGCCAAAGCCGCAGCCAGCGTGAGGAACAGCAAATTGCGCCCGGGCACAAAGGTGTTGGGCAGGCCCGAGCTTGCCATTTCAATGGCGGTGTCTCGGGTCAAAGACGTTTCGCTGATCTGGCCCAAGATGCCCGCGTCCAGCAGGTGGTCCTCGCCCATTTTGGGGGCCCAGACAGGAAAGCGCGTTTTGATCGCCGCCAACACATTCAGGCGGGCGTCCAGCTCGACTTTGTGGCGTTGGCCATAGTCAAAGGCCAGGGTTTCGACGCGCTCGTAACGACTCAGGGCGTGGGCCAGGCAAGTGGTGGAGTCTTGGCCGCCGGAAAACAGAACAAGGGCTGTGGTGTGCATGGGCTGGGATGGTAAACGCTTGGGTCTGCGTGCTGCGTTTCACGTCGGAAAGCGGCCAGCCAAGGGGGAACGTTTGTGGTGCGCATTTGGAAGGGGGCAGCCCATGGTCTGGCGTGGGTGGGTGAGGGCGGGCAGAGGTTGACGATTTGGGCGTACCCCCGCCGTATGAGGAAGCCTGTGCCCGCCCTCACCCACCCATTCCACACCCGCAAAAACTCAAGCGAAAACCGCCGAAAACAACACCATCAATCAGTGACAATCATTGACTTACACAAAGCCTGTCAAACCCCAGTGTCCCCCCACCTGCCCATCCTGCGCGAAGTTTTTGGCTACGACGCCTTTCGCGGCCCGCAGCAAGCCATCATTGACCACGTGGCGGCCGGAGGCGATGCGCTGGTGCTCATGCCCACGGGCGGGGGTAAATCGTTGTGCTACCAAATACCGGCCATTGCGCGCCAACGTGCAGGCCAAGGCATCACGGTGGTGGTCTCGCCGCTGATTGCGCTGATGCACGACCAAGTCGGCGCGCTGCACGAGGCGGGTGTGAGCGCGGCCTTTCTCAACTCGACCCTCACCAGCGAAGAAGCCAGCGACACCGAACGGCGGCTGATGCGAGGCGACATCACCTTGCTGTATGCCGCACCCGAACGCGTGACCAACGCGCGTTTTCTGGCGCAGATGGATTCGCTGCTCGAACGCGGGCTGCTCAGCCTGTTTGCGATTGACGAAGCGCATTGCGTGAGCCAGTGGGGCCACGACTTCCGGCCCGAGTACCGGGGCCTGACGGTGCTGCACGAGCGCTACCCCGGCGTGCCGCGTGTGGCACTCACCGCCACGGCCGATGCTTTGACCCGCGCCGACATCGTCGAGCGGCTGCAGCTGGAAAGCGCCGAGCTGTTCATCAGCAGCTTTGACCGGCCCAACATCCGTTACACCATCGTCGAGAAAAAAGAGGCCAGCACCCAGCTGCTGCGCTTCATTGAGCGCGATCACCCCGAAGAAGCCGGTGTGGTGTATTGCCAGTCGCGCAAACGGGTGGAAGAAATCGCGGCCATGCTGTGTGAGGCGGGTGTTCATGCGCTGCCCTACCACGCGGGGCTGCCCGCCGAGATGCGACAGCGCCATCAAAACGAATTCTTGCGCGAAGAAGGCGTGGTGATGGTGGCCACCATCGCTTTTGGCATGGGCATCGACAAACCCGATGTGCGCTTTGTGGCGCACCTGGACATGCCCAAAAACATCGAAGGCTATTACCAAGAAACGGGGCGCGCCGGGCGCGATGGGCTGGCCTCAGACGCGTGGATGGCCTATGGCCTGCAAGACGTGGTGAACCAGCGCCGCATGATCGACGAAAGCCCGGCGGGCGAAGAATTCAAACAGGCCATGCGCGGCAAGCTCGATGCCCTGCTGGCCCTGGCCGAGGCCACCGACTGCCGCCGCGTGCGCCTGCTGAGCTACTTTGACGAAACCTACCCAGGACAAACCGAGAGCAGTCAGGGTGTGTACATGCCGTACTGCGGCAACTGCGACAACTGCCTGCAACCCCCCGAAGTGTGGGACGGCACCGATGCGGCGCGCAAACTGCTGTCCACCGTGTACCGCTGCCACCAGGCCAGCGGCCACAGCTTTGGCGCGGCGCACACCATGGACATCGTGCGCGGCAAAAAAACCGAGAAAGTGGCGCAACGCGGTCACGAAAGCATCAGCACCTTTGGCCTGGGGGCCGAGTACAGCGAGCAGCAACTGCGCGCCGTGATGCGCCAGCTGATCGCCATTGGTGCGCTGCATGTGCACACCGAAGAGGGCTTCAGCACCCTGCACCTGACCGAAGCTTCGCGCGCCGTGCTCAAGGGCGATGTGCCGGTGCAGCTGCGCGAGAGCACCAGCCAGCGCGCCGACAAGCGCACGCGCAGCCGCAGCGCCCCATCCCCCGCCGCCGCCAACCTGGGGCAAGACGCGATGGTGCGCTACATCAACCTCAAGGCCTGGCGCTTTGATGTGGCCAAAGAGCACAACCTGCCCGCGTATGTGATTTTTCATGACGCGACGCTGGCGGCGATTGCCGAGGCCGCCCCACAAAGCCTGCGCGACCTGAACGGCATCAGCGGCCTAGGCGTGAAAAAACTCGAAGCCTATGGCCAGCAAGTGCTGCGGGTTTGTAACGGGGCGGGTTGAGGCCCACCCAAGTAGCTCGGCTATTTTTATAGCAACAAAGGTCTAAAAATACCGCCAAAACAGCTACAGTTGGTGACTTCAACCTGCTGTGCTGGAGCGCGCAGGAGCAAGCTTGAGAGGGGCCGGGTGCCAGCTGGGGTAGGTCAGCCAAAGCACAGGCCGCTTTCAGCGATTTCAACAACACGGCGGATTGACTGCGACCGGCTGTATCAAGCGGGTTTTGGGGTCTGCATCACCTTATACCTTTCACGGAGTACTGCTCATGCGCAGATGGTTCGGAACTTTTCCCGCACTCACCTTTGTTTGCTTGTCGCTTGCTAGCCAAGCGTCGTCGGCCAAGCTTCTATTTGGTGCCGAGGAGCGGGTGAGCTATGTCGCCCCGGTGGCGCTGAAAGGCCCGAGTGGCGAGCCTCTGTTTCTGGGCCGAAAGATCACTACGAACGCTTTCTTGCTGCCTTACACAATGAAGGACGATGGTTATGTCCTCGGGTCATCAGGGGACAGCAAGCGTTATATACCCTTGCCCTCTGGGCCTGAACTTGAGCGCCTGCAGAGCGCAGGTCTGTTGCCGACTCCGCTCCCACCTTGGCAACCAACAAACCAAGACCTCCTGTTCGGCTACCTTTTGTGGCCAGCATTGGCCTTACTGGCGCTCTGGCCACTTGCCAAGCGCATGTTTCGCAGGGGAAGGGCCTAAGCCTTCTCAAGCGGCTCAGTTCGAACGACAAGGGCTTACCCGCATTTGCAAGCGGTGCCATCCTTGGGCAAAACAGCGCAAGCACGCTGGTCAAGCCTTGCCCCGTGGCACCGGCGCAGAAGAAGACAAAGCCATTACGGCGGCGGCCTGAAGTGATCCTGACGCGCAACCGCTTACGCCAAAGCAACTGAAGTCGATGCTTCCCATCAAAGCACTGCGCGGCAGACCGAAATCCGAACACAAGAAATTACTCGTGTCAGTGCGTTACAGCCAAGAGGTTGTGGCGTTCTTCAAAGCCACCGGCGATGGCTGGCATTCACGAATGGATGGCGTTCTTCGTCAGTACATAGCACGTCAATCCCTTAAGTGAAGATGCGGTCAGACCCATCATTCCACCGGGCCTGCGCGTGCGCAGGCCGATGAATTCTGACCTAAGAGCGCTGAAATGCTAAAGTTCCAAGAGTTGAGCGAACACAATCCGGTCCATGTGTCGCTGCTTCAAGGGCTGCTTGAGGCAGCCCCGGGCTACTCGCTCACAGTAGAAGGTCGGCTACCCGCCCCCACGGACGGGATCGAAGCGTTCAGAGACCTGCCGGCTGGAAAGGAGCGCAAAGACAAGCTCATCGGAATCTACCTGTACCAAGACACCCCAATCGGTTGCGTCGACTTGGTTAGAGCTTATCCTGAACCTCACATCGCGTTTTTAGGCCTGCTTCTCTTCGCCGAGGCTCATCAAGGCCATGGGCATGGCGTTGAAGCGATTCGCCACATCAAAGAGATGTCGCGCGCATGGTCATGTACCGCAGTCCGTCTTGCTGTGATCGAGACAAACGTTTCAGCGTTCCGCTTTTGGAAAAGAGAGGGGTTCAGTGAGCTATACCGAAAACCAAGGACCCAATACACCGGCGCTGCCATCGTGATGGAAACAGCGCTTTAACTGATGGCGTTAAAAAATTTCATATCTAATTTCAGTAGTGTCCGGTTTATTTGACTGCCAACCCGCGCCAAGCGAGTAACGGCAAGGGTTTCAAAGGTTTCATGGGTGTCCACGATTTGAATTTGATTTTCCGCACCAGGCATGCTCCAAGG
>NZ_JBIKIL010000021.1:0-37818 GCF_044361645.1 Limnohabitans sp.
CAAAATCCCCGCTTGGGAAATGATCCGTTTTAGCGTGAACATCATGCGCGGCTGCTTTGGTGGCTGCACCTTTTGCTCCATCACCGAGCACGAAGGCCGCATCATCCAAAGCCGCTCCGAAGAATCCGTCATCCGCGAGGTGGAAGACATCCGCGACAAGGTCAAAGGCTTCACCGGCGTCATCTCTGACCTGGGCGGCCCCACGGCCAACATGTACCGCCTGGGCTGCAAGAGCCCCGAGATCGAATCGGCCTGCCGCAAACCCAGCTGTGTGTTCCCCGGCATCTGCCAGAACCTGACCACCGACCATGGCCCCTTGATCAACATGTACCGCCGGGCGCGCAACTTAAAAGGCATCAAGAAGATCTTGATCGGCTCAGGTCTGCGCTACGACCTGGCCGTGCAGTCGCCCGAATACGTCAAAGAGTTGGTGCAGCACCATGTGGGCGGCTACCTCAAAATCGCGCCCGAGCACACCGAGGGCGGCCCGCTGTCCAAGATGATGAAGCCGGGCATCGGCAGCTACGACCGCTTCAAGTCGATGTTCGACAAGTACAGCGAAGAGGTGGGCAAAAAGCAGTTCCTCATCCCTTACTTCATTGCCGCGCACCCGGGCACCAGCGACGAAGACATGATGAACCTGGCGGTTTGGCTCAAAAAGAACGGCTTTCGCGCCGACCAGGTGCAGACCTTCTACCCCAGCCCCATGGCCACCGCCACCGCCATGTACCACTCGACCCGCAACCCGCTGCGCAAGATCACCCGCGACAGCGAAAAAGTCGATGTGGTCAAAGGCGACAAACGCCGCCGTCTGCACAAAGCCTTTTTGCGCTACCACGATGCCAGCAACTGGCCGCTGCTGCGCGAAGCCCTCAAAACCATGGGCCGCTCCGACCTGATCGGCAACGGCAAACACCACCTGATTCCGAGCTGGCAGCCGCTCGCCGAAGACGGCTACCAAAGCGCGCGGCGCAAAAACAGCACAGGCCTGGGGGCCAAGTCATCGGTGTCTTTGTCCACGGCGGGCAAGCGATCGGCAGCACCCCAAAAAGGCCAGTTGCTCACCCAGCACACCGGTTTGCCGCCCCGTGCAAAAAAATAGCAGGCGCATTTTTTTCGCCCCGGCAGCGCCAACGCGGACATCGGGCAAAAAATGCCCTGTCCAAGCCAACAGCGCTGCACCTTGCGCTGGCCAGCCGGGCGGCCGCTCTCTGCCAGCGTGTTTGGTGCTCCGGCGCAATTGGGTGATTTCTGCTGCGGCGCATGGCCAGTGCACAATCTGGCCATGATGATTCACCCTCAAATTGATCCCGTCGCCTTGCAACTGGGGCCCTTGGCCATCCATTGGTATGGCCTGACTTACTTGGCCGCTTTTGCTTTGTTCTTTTGGTTGGGCGTGCGCCGACTGGGGCATGCGCCGTTCAAAAACCTGTCGCAGTGGCAAAAGCGCGATGTCGAAGACATTTTGTTTTTTGGGGTCATGGGCGTGATTTTGGGTGGGCGTGTCGGTTATTGCCTGTTTTACAAACCGGCGTATTACCTGTCCAACCCACTCGAAATTTTGGCGGTCTGGCAAGGCGGCATGAGTTTCCATGGTGGTTTGTTGGGGGTGATTCTGGCCATGCTGTGGTTTGCCCGCAGCCGTCAGCGGCCGTTTTTGCAAGTCATGGACTTTGTGGCCCCTTGTGTGCCCACGGGCCTGGCGGCCGGTCGGGTGGGTAATTTCCTGAACGGCGAACTGTGGGGCCGCGTGGCCGACCCTTCGCTGCCCTGGGGCATGGTGTTCCGTGGTGCGGGTGATTTGCCCCGCCACCCCTCGCAGCTCTACCAAATTGCCTTGGAAGGGCTGCTCTTGTTTGTGTTGCTGTGGTGGTTTGCCCGCAAAGACCGCCCCACAGGCCAGGTCTCGGGTGCGTTTTTGCTGGGTTACGGTTTCTTCCGCTTCTTGGCCGAGTTTTTCCGCGAGCCAGATGCCCACCTGGGGCTGTTGAGTTTGGGCCTGAGCATGGGGCAATGGTTGTGCGTGCCCATGATGTTGGGGGGCATCTGGCTGTTGCGCCGCAGGGCGGCTTGAGCCCCGGTCAATTGCGCTGGTTCAGCTCTGGCTCAGCTGCGCGTTTGATGCAGCTGCGCGTTTGATGCAGCTGCGCGTTTGATGCAGCTGCGCGTTTGATGCAGCTTTGCTGCGCCTTGTGCGGCCTTACTTGCTGCGCAAACTGGTGCGCAAGCTGGCGGAGGGCAACTCGTCAAAGAGTTTTTTGTAGTCGTGGGCAAATTGCCCCATGTGCCAAAACCCCCATTGCCAGGCCACATCTTGCACCGTGGTGCCGGGCTCGGCCTGCCGCAGCGCGCGGCGCACATGGTTCAGACGCAAAGCCCGCAGGTATTTGACGGGCGTGGTGCCCAGCACGTCCTGAAAGCCGTAGTTGAGTTTGCGCCTGCTGGTGCCCAAGCGGCTGCACACCTGCAAGATGGACAAGGGTTCGTCGGCATGCCCCAGCATCAATTCGCAGGCACGGTCGACCAGCTTTTTGCGCCGCTCTGAGTTGGGCAGCTCGGAGGTGTCGACTTGAGGCGGCAGGGCTTCTAGCCATTCCATGAGGATGTCATCGCGCAATTGACGCCATGCCAGTGGCGGGTGGCCGCGTTGGGCCAAAGCGCTGGCTTGGTCCAGCACCTTCAATTGCAGGTCGCGCAGCGCGTTCGCTTTGAGTTCGGTGGTCTGCAGCACCAACTTTTTTTCGAGCCAATGGGCCAGTGGCTTGTGGTACATGCGCTCCCACAGCGGGTTGAGCAAGCGGCGCTCCACCACCACCGCCAGCAAGGTGAACTGGGTGGGCGTGCGCAGGTCCACCTCGTCGCCCTTGCCGCACATGATGGCGTGGGGCGGCACGCGCTGGGCATTGAAAAACAGGTCTGGCGAGTCTTGCAATGCCATGGCAAAGCCGTACACGCTGTCATCAAGCCGCCCGAGTTGGCGCAGGGCCAGGTTGGTGTCCTCGCGCAGCAGCGTGAGTTCGGTCAGTTGCACCTGTTGGATGCGCCCCTTGAATTGTCCCGGCGAGAGCTGCTCGTAGCGCAGCGCCCAGCCCTGCTGGGCCAAAGCGTGTTGGTCCATGTCGAAGGTGTCCAGTGCCTGGACCCAGGGCGCATCGGGGGCGGCGGAGTTCATCGGGGTGCTTTGAAAAGGGCGTTGGCGAAAAGGGCCTTGGCGAAAGGGCATCGGCCCCAAAAGGCGCAGCCCTTGCCGACGGAAAAGGCATGTGCAGAGTTTGCCTGCTGTGGCCGTGTCCGGGTTGCCGTGAAAACCCGAGGTCCACGGTGCCCAAACTTGATAGTCCTTTTGACCTCTTGTGCTTAGCATCAGCAACGCACAGCCCTACGAAAAAACACGGAAATCAACAGATGAAGCTTCGCATCGCGGTTCTGCTGACCAACGACGACACCTCGGCGTTTGCCGCGCAATTCCCGAACGACGGGCAAAAGGTGGTGCAGTTGCTCCAAGCCCTGCGGCCCGACTGGGGTTTTGAGGTGGTGCCGGTCAAAGACGGGGTGTGGCCGAGCAGCCCGGCGGCCTTTGACGGCTACGTCATCACCGGCAGCCCCGCCTCGGTCAACGACGACAGCCTGCCCTGGGTGGGGCCCTTGCTGGATTTCATACGCGCCGTGCACGCCGCACGCCAGCCGCTGCTTGGCCTGTGTTTTGGTCACCAGGCGGTGGCTCGGGCCCTGGGCGGGCAGGTGGCGCGCAACGCCGCAGGCTGGGGCCTGGGCACCGCGCCCACGCACTGGCATGCAGATCGCCCCTGGATGCAACCCAGCCAAGCCAGCACCACCTTGGTGGCTGCGCACAAGGAGCAGGTCACCCGCATGCCCGAAGGCGCGGTGTGTCTGGGCGGCAGTGAGTTTTGCCCCATCGGCTCGATGCAGATCGGCCAGCACATCTGGACCACCCAGTTCCACCCCGAGATGCCACGGGTGTTCATGCAGGCTTTGCTGGGCTACCTGGCCGACAAGCTCGATGCAGCAAGCTTGGCA
Source organism: Limnohabitans sp. (assembly GCF_044361645.1). Taxonomy (GTDB): domain Bacteria; phylum Pseudomonadota; class Gammaproteobacteria; order Burkholderiales; family Burkholderiaceae_C; genus Limnohabitans_A. Next base: position 4,039 of record NZ_JBIKIL010000021.1, read on the forward strand.
CAAGCCCACGCCAGTTTGTCTGAGCCTGTCGATGCGCCCTTGTTCGGGCAATGGATGGTGCAGTTTTTTGAACACGCAAGGACCCCAAACCCATGACCGTCTGGAGCCCCACCGACGATGGCCACGCTGACATCTCTAGCCATGACAGCTATGTGAACGGCACGCCGCACAACACCTTCAAGCGCCTGCGCGACCAAGACCCCATGGCCTGGTGCGACTGGGCCGAGGGCCAGGGCTTTTGGTCGGTCACGCGGCATGCCGACATTTTGGAGCTCAACCGCAACCACCAGCGCTTGAGTTCTGCCCAGGGCATACGCATGGAAGACCAGTCGCATGAAGAGTACCTGGCGCGGCGCACGTTTCAAGAAACCGACCCACCCGAACACACGCGCACCCGCATGTTGGTGGCCAAGGCCTTTTCCAAGCCCATGATGGCGCTGTACGAAGAGCAGATCCGCGAGCTCTGTGTCGGCATCCTCGACCAGGCCCTGGCGCTGGGCGAGTTTGACGCCACCCACCAGATTGCCCGCCAGCTGCCCATGCGCATGCTTGGGCGCATCGCGGGCCTGCCCGAAGCAGACCTCGATTGGCTGGTGGACAAGGGCGACGCGCTCATGGCCAACACCGACAGCGATTTCACCAGCCATGTGGTCGACAAGATGGACACCGAGGCCTACCGCTTCATGCCCTTTCGCTCCCCCGCTGGGGCGGATCTGTACGACTATGCGGCGGGCTTGATGGCGCGCAAACACGCGACGGGCGATACCCGCGGCGTGCTGCACCTGATCACCCAGCCCGATGCGCAGGGCCATGTGATCAGCGACACCGAGTTCCGCAACTTCTTTTGCCTGCTGGTGGCCGCGGGCAACGACACCACGCGCTATTCGATTGCCGCCGCTTTGCACGCGCTGGCCAACCAGCCCGGCCTGATGGCGCAGCTCAAGGCGGTGCAAGGCGAAGCCGCCTGGGAGGGCGTGGCCGACGAGTTCATCCGCTGGGCCTCACCCGCCACGCACTTTCGCCGCACCGCAACCGAGGACTTTGAATACCACGGCAAGCGGGTTTTGGCGGGCGACAAGGTGCTGCTCTGGTTCATCTCGGGCAACCGCGACGAGCGGGCTTTTGAGCGGCCCTTCACCGTCGACCTGAACCGGGGCGTGAACCGGCACCTGTCGTTTGGCCAAGGCGGCGCGCATGCTTGCCTGGGCATGTGGCTGGCGCGGCTGGAGTTGCGTGTGCTGCTGCAGGAGCTGATCAAGCGGGTGGAGCGCATCGAGCAAACGGGTGAGCACGCCTTTTTGCGCTCCAACTTTGTCTCGGGCATCAAGCGTTTGCCTGTGCGCATGCACCTGATTTGAAAGGAAACACCATGACGACTGTTCAAGAACGCCTGCGGGTGCTGTATTGCGACCACCTGGCCATTGCGCGGGGCAAATACGTCATGCTCAAAGCCGGTCAGGGCGGCGGTGCCCGTTTTTGCCGCAGCACCTTTGGCGTGAGCTACGAAAAATTGCTGATCCCGGCCCCGGGCGCGATGGTCATGGAAGGCCTGCCCGACATGGAGGCCGTCTACACCCCTGAGGACATCCGGCCCGGCTGGCAGCCCTTCACCCAGGTGGCGATTGGCGACCTCAAAGCCAACGACTGCACGCCCTTGTCCATGTGCGGGCGCAGTGCCTTGAAGCGCGCGGTGGCCGACTGGCAGGCCATGGGTTACGACCCGATGGTGGGCATCGAGCTCGAAGCCTTTGCCTTTCAAATCGAGCCGGACGGCTCGCTCAAGCCCTATGACACACCGGCCGCCCATGTGTATTCCACAGGCCCTTTTGCCGACCCCAGGGGCTTCACCGACGCGGTGTGGGAAAAGGCCACGGCAGCGGGCTTTCGCATCGACAGCATGAACACCGAGTACGACGCGCCGCAGTTCGAGTTCACCCTCACCTACGACCGTGCGGTCAAGGCGGTGGACGACATCTTTTTGTTTCGCCTGCTGGCGCGCGAAGTGGCCTTCCAGCACGGCATCGTGCTGACCTTCATGCCCAAACCCATACTCACGGTGGGCGGCAGTGGCGTGCACATCAACTTCAGCCTGCGCGACGCGCAAGGCCAGAACGCGATTTCGGGCGGGCACGACGCCAGCCAGTTCAACGCCCTCACGCTGGGCTGCACCGCCGGGCTGATGCAGCACCACCAGGCGCTGGCCGGATTGCTGGCCCCCAGCAGCAATTCTTACCAGCGCCTGCAGCCGGCCAGCCTGTCTGGCTTTTGGCAAAACTGGGCGGTAGACCACCGGGGTGTGACCGTGCGCTTGTCGGCCGAATCGGGCCCGGGTGCCCGCATCGAGCACCGCATGGGCGACGCTGCGGCCAACCCCTACACCCACACGGCTGCGGTGCTGCAAGCGGCCCGCTTGGGCGTGGCCCACGCTTACCCACTCCAGCCTTTCGAAACGGGTGACTGTCTGGAAAACAAGGACGCTACCCACAGCGTGGCCGAAAGCTTGGCCGGTGCCCTGGACGCGCTCGAGGCCGACACGGCGCTCACGCAGGCGCTGGGCGAGGGCCTGGTGGCCAACCATGTGGGCATCAAACGCCACGAGATCGAACGCACGGCAGGCCTAGAAGGCGACGCGTTGCGCGACCACTACATCCGATTCATCTGAAACGACTCGAATCTTAGAAAGGCAGCAACATGCCCCAAGTGCACTGGATCATGCGCAACGGCGATCGCGTGAGCGACGAGGTCAACGAAGGCAGCAACCTGATGGACGCCGCGCAGATCAACGGTATTCCCGGTATCGCCGGCGAATGCGGCGGCTGCCTGTCGTGCGCCACCTGCCATGTTTATGTTGACGAAGCCTGGCTGGCCGCTTGCCCGCCGATGGACGACGTGGAAAACGCCATGCTCGACATCGTCATAGCGCCGCGCCAAGCGGGTAGCCGCCTGAGCTGCCAACTGATCGCCAGCGACGCGCTGGATGGCATCGTGCTGCATGTGCCGGATTGACGTTCCATTTTGAGTCGCCCTTGAGCAGGGCGATGCCAAGACTCACAACTGGGATTGTTTCGGGAATTTTTTCATCAACCAATGCAAGACTTCTAATTGGTCTTGAGAAGTAGCGCGACGAACCTGGATCAAGAGTTTTTGCAGATCAGGCCGTGTCAGCGTGGCATTGGATGCGCCCTCATTGCAGACCGAGCAGATGGCGCGAAGGTTGGCTGGGTCATCGGTGCCGCCCATGCTCTTGTCGATGACGTGCCCCAGATGCAGGCGCGTTTTTCGGGTGGTGTCATAAGGGTGTGCCTCTCCCGCCACGGCGCCGCACATCTGGCAAGTGAAACCGTTGCGATCGAGTACATGGGCGCGAGTCTCCTTGGAGATGGCGCGGGCAAACGCCGGTTGGGGCTTGTCTGTTTCCAGCAGGTATTGACCGGGCTTGAGTTCACTTCGGTCGTTGTGCGTCAAAATCAGGTAGCCCTCTTCGGTACGCAGTTCACGCACCCGTCTGGCCCATTCGGATTGGTTTTCGGCCACTTGGCGCAGTTCGTCGGTGTCCATGATACGGCCGATGTTGGCCAAAAAATGTGCGCGCAACTTCGCCCTCGCGCCACCTCTGGGCTTTTTTTCTAAAGTCATTTTTTATGCGCGCTTGAGCTTGGCTTGAGCGGCAGCGTTGAGCGCCATTTGTATTTGCTGTCCCACCGCACAAGCGACTGGCGGAGGAAATGCATTGCCGATTTGGCGGTAAGCGGCCGTCTTTTTGCCGCTGAATTGCCAATGGTCTGGAAAACCTTGAATGCGTGCAGCCATGCGCACCGTCAAGCGCGGCATGCCAACGAAGTTGGATGCGGGCAGCTCGTCGGCAATCCCTTTGCCGTCAACGCCCAGCGTAGCCCAGGCTTTTTTGGCGCGTGTTGGCCCCAAATCGGGTCCACCGTGTTTTTTGCTGCCGCCAACCAGGGTCGGGGCGATATCGCAGGCCAATTCGCGCCAAGCTTTTGCACCGCGCCAACCCTGGGCAGCCATGAGGTCGTACAGCGCTTCGCCCACGGTGGGCGCGGTTTGCAAGCCGGGTGTTGGCCAGTTGAAAAATCGGGAGGCATCCGCTTTCAAAGCCACAAAGACCACACGGGGCCTCAGCTGGGGCACACCAAAATCACTGGCATTGAGCAAGCGCCATTCGGCGATGTAACCGAGTTTTTTGAGATCACTGATGATTTTGGCGCGGTAGTCGTCAAACACAGAATCGAGCAGGCCTCGAACGTTTTCCAGCATGACCGCCTGAGGTTTGCACTCGAACACCAAGCGCAAGGCCTCGGGAAACAAATCGCGCTCGTCATCGTTGCCCAATTGTTTGCCCGCTTTGGAAAAGGGCGGACAAGGCACACCCCCGGCCAACAGCTCTACACCCTGCCATTTGCTGGCTGAAAAATGGTGCAAATCACCTTCCACCACATGCCAATGGGGGCGGTTGAAGCGCAAGGTTTGGCAAGCTGGGGTTTCAATTTCGACAAGACATGCGTGCTCAAAACCGGCTTGCTCCAAACCCAGCGCTTGGCCGCCAGCGCCTGCACAAATTTCGATGGAACTGAATGTCATTGGGGTTGCCTCGTGGGGTTTCAAGGATGCTGGTTAAGTGTACAGTTTTTGTGAAAATGCCAGAGGCTGGTGAGCTCGTTTTTTGGGCTGTTTGGGTAAACCTCAGGCCAAGGATGCGCAGTTTTGATAATGCCTCAGGCCGCTGCTGCTTACCATGCTTGCAACCAAAGGATTTTGCCGCATGCAACAGCAACACATCGACGCGCTGCGCCACTTGCCGATCCCCAATCAGGGCTTGCTGATCGACGGGCAGTCGGCAGCAGCGGCGACGGGACTGACGCTGCCGGTGGTCTCGCCCATCGACGGGCAGACCCTGTGCAGCTTGGCAGCCGCTGGGGCAGAAGATGTCGACCGCGCCGTGCAGGCGGCGCGCCGTACTTTTGAGCAAGGCGTGTGGTCGCGCATGGCACCTGCCGAGCGCAAGAAAATTTTGCACCGCATTGCCGACCGCATCGAGGCCCACCACGCCGAGCTGGCGGTGCTGGGTGTGCGGGACAACGGCACGGAAATCGCCATGGCCTGGAAGGCCGAGCCGGGCAGCGCGGCGGGCACCTTCCGTTATTACGCCGAGTGTGTGGACAAGATCAAGGGCGAGATCGCTCCCACGCCCGAGGGCACGCTGGCGCTGGTTCACAAAGAAGCCGTGGGCGTGGTCGCGGCCATCGTGCCGTGGAACTTTCCGCTCATGATCGGCGCTTGGAAGATCGCACCGGCTCTGGCGGCGGGCAATTCGGTGGTGCTCAAACCCTCAGAAGACGCCTCCTTGTCTTTGCTGCGCCTGGCGCAGCTGTGTCTGGACGCGGGCTTGCCGCCGGGCGTGCTCAATGTGGTCACCGGCACAGGGGCAGAGGCGGGCGATGCGCTGGCAAGGCACATGGATGTGGACATGCTGACTTTCACCGGCTCAGGCCCGGTGGGACGTTTGTTGCTCAAGGCTTCGGCCGAGTCCAACCTCAAGCGGGTTTATCTGGAGCTGGGCGGCAAGTCGCCCAACGTGGTGTTTGACGATGCGCCCGATCTGGACCAGGTGGCCAAAGTGTCGGCCCTGGGCATTTACCGCAACAGCGGACAGGTGTGTGTGGCGGGTTCGCGCCTCTTGGTGCAGCGCTCGGTGCACGACGCATTGCTGGAGCGCCTGCACCACATCGCCGCCCGTTTGCGCGTGGGTGACCCGCTCGATGTGAGCACCGAGATCGGCGCGGTGAGCAGCGCACGCCAGTTGGCCAAGAACCTGGCAGCGGTGCAGATTGCGCAGCAGCAGGGCGCTCGCTTGCGTGTGGGGGGCGGTGCGCTGCAGCCTGTGGCGGGTGGCAGTTACATGGCGCCTGCTTTGTTTGACCGGGTGACACCCGACATGCGCCTGGCCCGCGAAGAGGTTTTCGGTCCGGTGCTGGCCGTCCTGCCTTTTGACGATGAAGCCGAGGCGGTGCGTCTGGCCAACGATTCGACCTATGGCCTGGCGTCTGCCGTGTGGACCGGCAGCCTGTCGCGCGCCCACCGCATGGTGCGCGCCCTCAAGGCCGGGGTGGTGCATGTCAACACCTATGGCGGCCCCGACATCACCGTGCCGCTGGGCGGGGTGAGGCAGTCGGGCAACGGGCATGACAAATCGATGCATGCGCTGGACAAATACCTGGACTTGAAGACGGCTTGGATTCAGCTGTGATTTTGAAAGTAATTGATGATATGAACAACGAGCAACTCAAAGCCGACAACGCCCAATACCTGTGGCACCCCATGGCCCACCCGGGGGCGATGAAGAAGTCGCCCCCCGACATCATTGCCAAAGGCCAAGGCTGCTGGATCTGGGACGTGAACGGCCACAAATTGCTCGACGGTGTGGGGGGGCTGTGGGCCTGCAACCTGGGCCACAGCAACCAAGCCGTGCGCGACGCCATCGTGGCGCAGATGGACGAGCTGCCCTTTTACAACGTGTTCCGAGGCACCACCCATGTGCGGGCCATCGAGCTGTCCAAACGCCTGGTGCAGTTGATGCAGCCCGAGGGCGTGGCCACGGTGATGTTTTCGACCGGTGGCTCGGATGCGGTGGAGGGCGCCCTGAAGGTGGCACGCCAGTATTGGAAGCTCAAGGGCCAGGCCGACCGCTTCAAGTTCATCAGCCTGCGCCAGGGCTACCACGGCGTGCACTTTGGCGGCATGAGCGTGAACGGCAACACCAATTTCCGCCGCGCTTACGAGCCACTGCTGCCCGGCTGTTTTCACGTCGACACGCCTTGGGCTTACCACAACCCCTACACCGAGGACCCGATTCGCCTGGGCGAAATTTGCGCTGAGCTGCTGGAGCGCGAAATCGTGTTCCAAGGGCCGGACACGGTGGCGGCCTTCATTGCCGAGCCGGTGCAGGGCGCGGGCGGCGTGATTGTGCCGCCGCCCAACTACTGGCCTTTGGTGCGCCAGATTTGCGACAAGCATGGCGTGCTCTTGATCGCCGACGAGGTGGTGACCGGCTTTGGCCGCAGTGGCGAAATGTTTGGCACCCGCCTGTGGGGTGTGAACGCCGACATGTGGTGCCTGGCCAAGGGCATCTCGTCGGGCTACATCCCCTTGGGGGCCACCGCCATCAACCACCGCATTGCCGAGGTGTTCGACGCCGACACCACGGGCACGGCTTCGGTCTCGCACGGCTACACCTACAGCGCCCACCCGATCGCTGCGGCTGCGGCCTTGGCCACGCTCGACCAGATCGAGGCGCTGGACATTCCGGGCAATGCTGCGCGCTTGGGCGCGCACCTGCAAGCGCGTTTGCGCAAGTTGGTCGATACCTGCAGCTTTGTGGGCGATGTGCGGGGCGTGGGCTTGATGCTGGGCATCGAGATGGTGAGCGACAAGGCCCAGCGCACCCCCATGACCCGCAGCAGCGACATCCCGGCGCGGGTGGCCAAAGCCGCCTACAAAGCGGGCCTGATGGTGCGCATTTCGGGCCCCAACTTGATCTTGTCACCGCCACTGATCATCACCCGTGAGGAGGTGGACTTGATGTGCGACCTGCTCGAAGCCGCCTTTGCCGCCGTGCAAGAGGGCCGTGCATGAACCGCCCCGTCATCTTGATCGTTGGCACCGTGGACACCAAGAGCGACGAGATCGGCTTTCTGCGCGAGCAGGTGCAAGCCGCAGGGGGGGATGCACGGGTCATGGATGTGGGGGTGCTGGGCAGCGGCCGTGTACGGCCAGACATCGCCAACACCGAGGTGGCGCAGGCGGCGGGCGTGAGCTTGCAGCAGGTGCGGGACAGCGGCGACGAAAACAGCGCCATGACCCTGATGGCGCAGGGCGCAAGTGCACTGGCCGTGCAACTGCAGGCCAGCGGGCGCATGCAAGGCCTGTTGGTGCTGGGCGGCACCATGGGCACCGATTTGGCTTTGGATGTGGCCAGCAGCTTGCCCCTGGGCGTGCCCAAAGTGGTCTTGTCCACGGTGGCGTTTTCGCCCCTGTTGCCGCCCGAGCGCCTGCCGCCCGATTTGATGATGGTGTTGTGGGCGGGCGGCTTGTATGGCCTCAACAGCCTGTGCCAGTCGGCGCTGGCCCAGGCCGCAGGGGCGGTGGTCGGGGCCTGCCAGGTGGCCCGCGTGCCGCGCTTTGATCGGCCTGTGGTCGGCATGACCTCTCTGGGCTCAAGCTGCCTGAAGTACATGGTGGCGCTCCAACCCGAACTCGACCGGCGCGGTTTTGACCTGGCGGTGTTCCACACCACGGGCATGGGGGGCAGGGCATTTGAATCGCTGGCCGCACAAGGCCAGTTTGCCTGCGTGATGGATTTCAGCTTACAGGAAATGGTCAACCAAATGGGGGGCTCGGTGGTGAGTGCTGGCCCCCACCGGTTGATGGGTGCTGGTCTGAATGCAGTGCCCATGATCGTGGCCCCGGGGGCCACCGACTTGGTGGATTACCCGGCTTGGGGTGCCATGCCGGAGCGCTTTGCTGACAAGCCCTCCCACGCGCACAACCGATTGATCGCCTCGGTGGGGATCGACGCGCAGATGCGGGGCGAATTTGCCCAAGAACTGGCCCAGCGCCTGCGCATGGCGCGCGGGCCTGTGCATTTGGTCTTGCCGCTGCACGGCATCCAAGAGTGGGACCGCGAGGGGGCACCACTGCACGACCCTGAAGGCTTGGCCGCCATGATGCAGGCCATGGCCGAGTGCGATTTTGGCCAAGCGCAAGTCTCACGCATTGCCTCACACATCAACGATGCGGGTTTTGTGCAACAGGTGCTGGCGGTGTTCGACGACTGGCTGGCCCGGGGGCTGGTGCTGAAAGCCCGGCCATGAGTGGGCCCGCGCACAAGGCTTTGGTGCTGGATTTCGGCGGCGTCATCAGCCGCACCTTGTTTGAAACCCATGCTCTGAGCGAAACAGCGCTTGGCCTTACACCGGGCTCCTTGACCTGGCGCGGCCCCTTTGCCCCTGAAACCGATGCTTTGTGGCAAGCCATGCAGGCTGACCAGATCAGCGAGCGGGATTATTGGTTGCAGCGCACCCGTGAGGTGGGGCGTTTGTTGGGGGAAGACTGGCACGAGATGCAGACCTTTGTGCAAAGGGCCCGGGGGGCCGATGTTGCGTCCGTCATCCGTCCAGAGGCCATTGCCGCTGTGCACCAAGCCAAAGCCGCCGGTTATCGATTGGCGGTGCTGTCCAATGAGTTGGATCTGTTTTATGGTGCGGGATTTTGTTCTCGCTTGCCCCTGTTGGGGCTGTTTGACGTGGTCATTGACGCCACTTACACCGGCATCCTCAAGCCTGACCATCGTGCCTACGAACAGTGCCGCGAGGCGCTTGGGGTGACCGGAGCCGACTGTGTGTTTGTAGACGATCAAATTCGCAATGTGCGTGGTGCCCTCTCGTTGGGTTGGCAGACGGTGCATTTTGATGTGACCCGCCCTGCTGCCTCATTCGCCCAGGCATTGGCTTTGCTTCATTGCTGAACAATTCTTTCTATTCATTAAGTCCCGCCAAAAAATACCCACGTCAATGGGTATTTATGCCGTGTAGTTTTTTTCATACAAATGGGATCGTCTGATTATCATTACGCATAATTATGAAAAATTATGCAAGGACACAGCATGTCGGGACGCATCCACTCATTACACGACCAAGTGGCGCATCAACTGCGTGAACGGATCTTTGTGGGTGAACTCTCACCGGGCACATTTTTGGACGAAGCCCTGTTGTGTGAACGCTTGAACATTTCACGAACCCCCCTGAGAGAAGCACTCAAGGTGCTCACGGCAGAGGGTTTGGTACGGCATGAACCCCGGCGTGGTTGCTTTGTGAACGAAGTCACCGAGCAAGATTTGGACGAAATATTTCCCATCATTGCCTTGCTGGAAGGGCGTTGCGCCTACGAGGCCGCAGGGCAAGCCAGTGATGCCGACCTCGATTCTTTGGCCTTCTTACACCAGCAGTTGCAAGAAAGCGCGACACAAGGCCGCATCACGGATTACTACACCACCAATGTTGCCATCCACGAGGCCATCATCGCCATCGCTGACAACAAGTGGCTGGCCCAGGTGATTGGCGATTTGCGCAAGATCTTGAAATTGGCCCGGCTGCAGCAGCTCCATGCACCGGGCCGCTTGAGTCAGTCGCTTGACGAGCACATGGCGATCTATGCGGCTTTGAAGGCCCGCGATGCGCAGGCAGCTGACCACGCCATGCGGCAGCATTTGACGCGTCAGCGCGAAGCGTTGCGCCTGCTGGCTCGTCAGCACAAAAGCCGCGTCGCCGGGGCGGGCACAGAGCCAAGGATTTCAAGGGTTTGACATGAACACAACGCAATGGATTGGTCGCAAGGTGGCAGGGTGGTTGCCCTCGGGCAAAGGGGGGCAAGCCCTAAGCAAAGTCAAAGCGCCATCTGAACTCAAAACACAGGCACAGTTGACCCCATCGGTGGGCGCCAAAGAGACGCCAGGGCGCTCATCGCGAGAACGCTTGAACGCCACTTTGCGGCACAAAGAAGAGGCCCTGTCGCCCCGTGTGTTGAGGCGCACCTTGATCGAGTTGCAGGCCATCGTGGACCCCAGTGTCAGCGAGGTCGAAGGTGGCAGGCGGGCGAGGGGCGTTGCGCAGTGGTACGCCAAGGCCACCCCCGAGCAACGCCAAGATTGTTGGCTCTTGATGAGCGAGCAATTCGCGCCCGATGCCAGCAAAGTCAAAGCCGCACGCGAGCACTTTGAAGCGGCAATGGGCACGCCCGATGAGGGCAGTGCGGAAATACGCATGCGCAAAGCCATGGTGTCAACTCGCACACGCTTGCTGCAGCGCTTTGCCGTGTTCCCAGAAGGCATGCGGTTTTTGGTGGATTTGCGCCAAGACATGTTGCCCGCCCTCAAGGCCAACAAACGTCTGCTAGCGCTGGAGTCTGAACTGGAAAATTTGTTCACCACCTGGTTCGATGTGGCCTTTCTGGAGTTGCGCCGCATCAGCTGGGATTCGCCCGCCAGTTTGGTTGAAAAACTGATTAAGTACGAGGCGGTGCACGACATCAAAAGCTGGGGTGACGTGAAGAACCGGCTCGATTCAGACCGCCGCTGCTACGGCTTTTTCCACCCCCGTCTGCCCGATGAGCCCTTGATCTTTGTCGAGGTGGCGTTCATGAACGAGATGGCCACCAGCATCAGCCCCTTGCTGGACGAGGCCGCCGCCGCGGTGGACCTGTCGCGTGCCACCACCGCCATTTTTTACTCCATCAGCAACACCCAAAAAGGGCTCAAAGGTGTGAGCTTTGGCGACTCGCTCATCAAGCGGGTGGTAGAGACCTTGCGGGCTGATTTTCCGAAGCTCAAAACCTTCGCCACTTTGTCGCCCATTCCCGGGTTTAGAGGCTGGCTGGTCAAAAACGCGGCACGCATGTTGGCGCAGACGCCTGAAAAAATGCGCTTGCAATTGGGCCGAGCTGTGGGTTTTGAGCCCATTACACCTGGGCATGTCTTGTCTGCATTGGACCAAGCCCCCACCTTGCCCGAGCAATCGGTTTTGCGTCTGTGGTTGATGGGCTGCGCAGCACATTATTTGGGCCAAGAACTCCAGGATGACCGACCCAGTGATCCGGTGGCGCGCTTTCACTTGGGCAATGGTGCCCGTGTGGAGCAAATCAATTGGGCGGCCGATCCGTCGACCAAAGGCTTCAAGCAGTCGTTTGGCTTGATGGTCAACTACCTGTATGACCTGCGAAAAATTGACCGGCACCGCCAAAGTTTGGCTCAAGGTAAAGTGCCGGTTGCCGACAGCGTTCAGCACCTGTACTTTTGAGACGCCCATTGATTTCAACAAAAGGAGACTTTCATGACCACTTCCACTTCCACTTCCACTTCACCCTTTGACCGCCGCGATGCGCTAAAACTGGCAGCATCTGCCGCTGCGCTGAGCGTTTTCGGCGCAAAGGCCCAAACCGCTTGGCCCAGCAAACCTGTGAACCTGGTGGTGCCCTTTCCTGCCGGTGGCGGCACCGACGCATTTGCCCGGCCCATGTCGGCGGCCTTCTCCAAGCTGACCGGCAAGCAACTGATCATTGACAACCGGGGCGGCGCGGGTGGCACTTTGGGCGCAGGCATCGCGGCCAAGGCCAACCCCGATGGCTACAACTACTTCATGGGGGCGGTGCACCACACCATCGCGCCCAGCATGTACCCGCGTTTGGACTACGACCTGGAGCGCGATTTGATCCCCCTGATCTTGGTGGCCAGCGTGCCCCAGGTGCTGGTGGTCAACCCCAAAAAAGTGCAAGCGGCCGATTTCAAAGCCTTCTTGGACTTTCTCAAAAAGAACCCGGCTCGCCTGAACTATGGCTCTGCGGGCGGCGGCACCTCGCACCACTTGGCAGGTGAGTTGTTCAAGCTGCAAACCAAGACCTTCATCACCCACATCCCCTACCGGGGCGCGGGCCCGGCTTTGCAAGACCTGATCGCGGGCAACGTGGACATGATGTTTGACGGCATGGGCTCTTCGGCCGCGCACATCAAGGGTGGCCGCATCAAAGCCTTGATGGTCTCGGGTGCCAAGCGCAATGCGGCGTTTCCCGATGTGCCGTGTTCGGCCGAGTTGGGCTTGCCCGATTACACCGTGTCCACTTGGTACGGCGTGTGGGCCCCCAAAGGCACGACCGCAGATGCCCAAGCCCGCGCCACCGAAGAGTTCCGCCGTGCCTGCATGACCGACGAGGCCAAAGCGGTTTGGGCCAACCAAGGCGCTGAGTTCCCCAATTTGACGGGTGCTCAGTTTGACGCCTTCATCAAGAAAGAATTGACCAAGTGGTCCCAAGTGGTGAAGGCCTCGGGGGCCAAGCTCGACTGAGGCCTGCCTTGGATTTTTTCCACCGGGCCTGAATGAGGCCCTTTTTCTCACGCCCTCACTGCGACACCATGAGCCAAGACAACCTGTTTTCTGCCCTGCGGGCGGCCTTTCCCAAAGACATGAGCGCCGTGGCGGTGGAAACCGACGACGGTTTGTGCTACAGCTGGCAAGACCTGGACAGGGCCTCTGCCATGGTGGCCAATTTGCTGAGCTCGCTCGATTTGCCGCTCGGCAGCCGGGTGGCCGTGCAGGTCGAAAAATCCGTCGAAGCCATGCTGCTTTACCTCGCCACTTTGCGCGCGGGTCACGTGTTCTTGCCACTCAACACGGCTTACCAATCGGCCGAAATCGCCTACTTCATTGGCAACGCCGAACCTGCAGTGGTGGTCTGCAGCGGGGCCAACTTCGGTTGGGTCAGCAAAATCGCTTTCAAGGCGGGCACCCAGCATGTGTTCAGTTTGAACGATGACCGCACTGGCAGCTTGCTGGAGCGGGCAGCGCAACACAGCGACCAGCACCAGACTGCACCGCGCCAAGCCGATGACTTGGCCGCCATTCTTTACACCAGTGGCACCACGGGTCGCAGCAAGGGCGCCATGCTCACGCACGGTAACTTGCTCAGCAATGCGCGCATGCTCAAAGACTACTGGGCTTGGACCCAGACCGGCGGGCCCCAGGGCCGAGGCGATGTGCTGATCCACGCCTTGCCCATTTTTCACGTGCACGGCTTGTTTGTGGCGATCCATGGTGCCTTGATCAACGGCAGCAAGATGATTTGGATGGCCAAGTTTGACCCCAAACGCGCCATTGCCCACATGCAAAACGCCAGCGTTTTCATGGGTGTGCCCACGCTGTACGTGCGCATGCTGGCCGAACCCTCGCTGAACCCGGCGGCAGTGCGCTGCATGCGTTTGTTCATCGCGGGCTCTGCCCCCTTGCTGATCGAAACCTTTAAGCTATGGCAGCAACGCACCGGCCACACGATTTTGGAGCGCTACGGCATGAGCGAAACCGCCATGTTGACGTCCAACCCCTGCAGTCCCGACCCGCGCTATGCCCAGCAGTCTGAGCGGCGCGGCGGCACGGTGGGCTTTCCCTTGCCCGGCGTGTCTTTGCGCGTGCGCGGCGACGATCAACAAAATTTGCCAGTGGGCGACATTGGCGGCATCGAGGTCAAGGGCCCCAATGTGTTCAAAGGCTACTGGCGCATGCCCGAAAAGACGGCCGAAGAGTTCACCACCGATGGCTTTTTCAAAACCGGCGATGTGGGCAAAGTGGACGAACGCGGTTACGTGACCATCGTGGGGCGCAGCAAGGACTTGATCATCAGCGGCGGTTACAACGTTTACCCGGCTGAGATCGAGGGCTACATCAATGAGATGGAGGCTGTGCTCGAGAGTGCTGTGGTGGGTGTGCAGCACCCCGATTTTGGCGAGGTAGGGGTGGCGCTGGTCATTGGCCAGCCGGGCACAACAGTCGATGCACAGGCCGTTTTGGCCGAGCTCAAGTCCAAGCTGGCCAATTTTAAAATTCCCAAGCGCTGCTTTGTGGTGGCCCAATTGCCCCGCAACACCATGGGCAAAGTGCAAAAGAACCTGCTGCGCGAGCAGTACAAAAACCTGTTTTTGGCCTGAAACAAGGGTTGGGCTTATTCATCCGGCCCTGTGATGTCTGAAATAGACCAAGGCACGCTGTTTTTTTGACACACCGCCCGTTCTCGCTGCCCTCCCAGCCCCGAGCCGCAGACAAGTTCCCGTCACTTGGAAGAACGCAGCGACGCGCCAGTCCATGGATCGCTTCGTGCCTCGCGATGACGGGAAAGTGCCTCGTGATGACACCTAAACCATCCGTCACTGCGAGGAGCGAAGCGACTTGGCAGTCCATGGATCGCTTCGTGCCTCGCGATGACGGGAAACTGGATCGCGATGACGGGAAAGTGCCTCGCGATGACACCTAAACCACCCGTCACTGCGAGGAGCGTAGCGACGTGACAGTCCATGGATCGCTTCGTGCCTCGCGATGACGGATTGGCTCCCGTCGCGATGACGGGAAAGCCCCTCGCGATGACACCCAAACCATCCGTCACTGCGAGGAGCGTAGCGAAGCGGCAGTCCATGGATCGCTTCGTGCCTCGCGATGACGGGAAACTGGATCGCGATGACGGGAAAGTGCCTCGCGATGACGGGAAAGTGCCTCGCGATGACACCTAAACTATCCGTCACTGCGAGGAGCGTAGCGACGTGGCAGTCCATGGATCGCTTCGTGCCTCGCGATGACGGGAAACTGGGTCGCGATGACGGGAAACTGGATCGCGATGACGGGAAAGTGCCTCGCGATGACGGGAAACTGGATCGCGCTGACGGATGGGCTTTTGCCTCGATGACAAGTGAGCGCCAACAGGCGGCTTTCTTGGCGCGAACGCGACTGGCCTTGCTACTTCAGGTAATTGTTTTTTTGGTGCACATTTTGAATGTGCTGGGCCGCCTCTTCAGGGCTCATTTCTTGGTTCAGCACTTTGACGTTGACATACCAAAGCTCATCTTCCATCGGGGGCCAGACGCGGTTGATTTTTTGGGCATTCAGGCGAATCGTGTCCTGACACGTCTGTCGCCAGCTCAACATTTCTTGCCCCAAAGGGTCGTTGATTTTGACCGGGTGGTCGGACAAAGGAAAGTAGCCGGTCAGCGTGTCGGTCAGAAGTTGGGCGAAATCGGCAGAGCCAAGCCAAGCGATGAACTTGAGCGCAGCAGCCCGGTTGGGGCTGCTTTTGTTGACGCCGATGCCGAAATCGGGGTGCACCGAAATGTGACAAGTCTGTCCCTCATGCTCAAGCGGTGGCTTGAAGACGCCCAATTCGATGGGTTTTTTGTAGGCAAAGCTGGTGTTGCGCAAAAAGTCGATGTCCCAAGAGCCTGAGGGGTAAACCGCTGCATGGCCTGTGGCAAACAAGAGTTGCATGTCGCTGTTGGTCATGCTGTTTTGCTGGGGGTGCATGTAGGGTTTGAGCTGGGCCATCGTTTGCCAAGCCTTGAGAAAGCCCGGGTCGGTGAATTTGACGCTGCCATCTATCAAGCCCAAACGTCCTTTTTCGCCTTCCCAAAAATTCGCCCCCAAGCCGGTGAACACCACTTGCGTGGACTCCCACATGTCGGCAGTGCCCAGGGCCAAGGGGGTCACGGTTTTGCTGGCAGCCACTTGGCTGAGCAATCGGAAAAGTTGGCTCCAAGTGCTTGGGGGCTGCAGGTTCAGGTCGTGAAAAACCTTCTTGTTGTAAAACAAGCCATGCATCACATAGGCCACGGGCAGGCAAAAAGTGGTGTTGCCATTGTCCGAGGTCCAAGCTTGACGGGCTTGCAGCTTGAAATTTTTCAGCGCGGCCTCGTCCAAGGGCAGCAAATAAGATTTGGCCTGCATGCGCACGTTGGCGTCAAAAGGGCGGCAAAAAATCAAGTCACCCGCGCGCCGGGTGGCCAGTCTGGCTTCGAGTTGGGTGTCGTAGGCCAGCGGCGCTTCGGGTTGGAACTTCAGTTGAATTTCGGGGTGCAGCTTTTGAAATGCGGGGATCAGGTACTTGTCCCAAAAAATCTGGTCGTCTTTGCGCCAGCTTTCAATGCGCAAGGTTTGAGCTTGCGCAGCAGCAAGTCCCAAGCCGAAGTTCAAAACCAGTCCTGCTGCCAAGGCCTTCAGCATCGGCCAGCGGCCAAGGTGTTGCCAAGCATGGGCCAGTGCCTTGCAGGGCCCGATCAATGTGTTCATGGCTGATGCGCTCGACTTTCTCAACTTGAAAAGAACACATTTTAAGTACTTGGAGTGCAGCTGCCTTGTTGCTTGGGTTTTTGCCAGCTCAGCTTTGGCCGATCGTGCTGGATGGCTCGATCGTTGGCGAGTCAGCGCAACACCAGCACAGGCGTGTGCGAGTGGGTCAGCACCTGGTAAGTCTCGCTGCCCAATAGCAAGCGCTTGATGCCTTTGCGGCCATGCGAGGCCATGACGATCAGGTCGGCTTTGTGCTTTTTGGCTGCGGCGATGATGGCATCAGAGACCACGTCCGATTTGACGGTGATGGCTTTGGCGCTGACCGCTTTGGCCGTGGCTTTTTTGAGCACGCTTGCCAACTGGACTTTGGCCGATTCATCCCATTGTTTTTCGACCCGAGCGACATCCTCGGGTGACAAAGGGATGCTGCCCTCAAAGTAAGCCTGGGGGTAACGCGGCACGACCTTCAGTGCAATCAGTTCTGCGCCGCAGGTGGCGGCCAAATCGATGGCGCTGAGCACGGCTTTTTTAGACAAGGTGGAGCCATCGGTGGCCACGAGAATGCGTTGGTACATGGGGTGATCCTGTTTGGGGCTGAAAAAATCCAGCTTAGGGGCGCAACTTGGGCAGACACTTGATTCAAATCAAGCTTCCGGCAAGTCGGCTGTCGTATCTTCAAAACATGAGTCCCGCCCTTGTTTTGCCCCAACCGTCGGTGCCGGCCCCCGACGTTTTGGGGCCTGCACCGCTGCCTGCAAGCGCTTTGTCTGTGGCCGCAGACCCAGCAGCAGAGTCGCCTTTGCAGCTGCTTGACACGCCCGAGGAGTGGGCGGCCTTCAGTTGGCCCGACCCCAGCGACGCAAACTGTTGGCGCTCCAGCCTGGTGTTGGAGGGCATGCACTGCGCGGCCTGCGCGATCAACCTGGAAAACGCTTTGCGCGCCGTGCCAGGCGTGCAGTCGGTACAGATCAGCGGCGCCAGCCACCGGGGGCAAATTGTGTGGTCATCCGAGCACACGCGCCCCTCTGAGTGGATGCAGGCGGTGGCGCGTTTGGGCTACAAAGCCCTGCCCGCCAACGATGCGCATGCCCATGCACGCAGGCGCGAAGAGGCCAGGCGCATGGTCTGGCGTTGGTCGGTGGCGGCGCTGTGCATGATGCAAGTCATGATGTACGCCACCCCGACGTACCTGACCTCACCGGGCGATATTGAGCCCGAGTCCTTGCATTTGTTGCGCTGGGCTTCTTGGGTGCTGTCTTTGCCGGTGATGTTTTTTTCGTGCACCCCGTTTTTGAGCAACGCGTGGCGTGATTTGCGTGAGCGCCAAATCAGCATGGATTTGCCGGTGGCCTTAGGGATGGTGGTGACCTTTGTGGTCAGTACCCTGGGCACGTTTGAGCCTCAGGGGCCATTTGGGGCCGAGGTCTTTTTTGACTCGTTCACCATGTTTGTGTTCTTTTTGCTGACCGGCCGATGGCTGGAGTTGCGCATGCGCGACCGCACGGCCGGGGCCCTAGAGGCCGTGCTCAACCGCTTGCCGGGCAGTGTGCGCAGGCGTTTGCCAGACGGCCGTTGGGCCCTGATCTCGATTCGCCGCCTGCAAGTGGGCGATGTGATCGAGGTCTTGCCCGGCGAGGCTTTTGCGGCCGATGGCTTGGTGCTCAGTGGCTTGAGCCAAGTGGATGAAGCTTTGCTGACCGGCGAGTCGCGCCCCTTGGCGCGCCAAGCCGGGGACCGTGTGATCGCCGGCAGCCACAACCTGAGCGGCACGCTGCAGGTGCAAATCGAGCAAACAGGCGCGTCCACACGCTATGCGCAGATCGTCGCCTTGATGGCCAGCGCCTCGGTCTCAAAACCGGCCATGGCCTTGCTGGTGGACCGCTGGGCCAAGCCTTTTTTGCTGGCCGTCATGTTGGCGGCATTCGGCGCGGCTGCTTACTGGTGGCCCACCGACCCGGCGCACGCGGTGATGGTGGCCGTTGCGGTGTTGATCGTGACCTGCCCCTGTGCTTTGTCGCTGGCCACGCCTGCTGCCATGCTGGCCACAGCCGGGGCCTTGGCGCGCGGCGGTGTCTTGGTGCGCAGCTTGAGTGCTTTGCAAAACTTGGCGAGCATCGACACCGTGATGTTTGACAAGACAGGCACCCTGACGCGTGATGCCTTTGAGGTGGTGCGCACCCACACCCGTGCAGGGGTCAGCGAACAACAAGCTTTGCAATGGGCCAGCAGCTTGGCCCGGCACTCCTTGCACCCGGTGTCACGTGCCCTGTGGTCGCAAGCCCGGCGACAGGCTGAGGCAGCGGGCCGTTTGAGCGCGCTTGAATCCCTCAGCGCACACCAGGTGCAAGAGCACGCGGGGCAGGGTGTGCAAGGCGTTTTGGTCTGGCCAGGGCAAGCCGTGCAAGCCGCCATGGCGCTGCGTTTGGGTTCGGCCGCCTTTTGCGCCGCACCGGCTTATGCGGGGCAGCACCTGCAGGTCAGCTTGGCCGATGCGACAGGTTGGCTGGCCAGTTTTGAGCTGGCCGAAGAGCTTCGCCCTGAGGCGCTTGGCGTGGTGCAGGCTTTGGGCAAGCTGGGTGTGTCGGTCAAGGTCTTGTCCGGCGATGGTCAAAACGCGGTGAACCAAGTGGCGCAAAAGTTGGGCATTGACGATGCGCAAGGCGGCTGCAGCCCCAGCAGCAAACTGCAAGCCCTGCAGGCCTTGCAAGCGCAAGGCCGCAAAGTGGCCATGGTGGGGGACGGCCTGAACGATGGCCCGGTGCTGGCCGGGGCCGATGTGTCTTTTGCGCTGGGCCAAGCCGTGCCGCTGGCGCAGTCCAAATCCGATTTTGTTTTGATGGGGGGGCAACTCGATGCGCTGGTCAGCACCTTGCTGCGCAGTCGCCAGACGATGCGCATCGTCAAGCAAAACCTGCTTTGGTCTGTGGCCTACAACGCCACGTGTGTGCCCCTGGCCCTCACGGGCTGGTTGCCCGCGTGGGCGGCGGGCTTGGGCATGGCGCTCAGTTCTTTGTTGGTGGTGCTCAATGCGCTGCGCCTGTCGCAGGCCTTGCCCCAAGCCTCAGTGCGCCCCCTGTTCGCCTTGCAAACCGCTTGAGAAAGCAGCATGGACATTCTTTACTTGCTCATCCCCCTGTCGGTGGCCTTGGTGTTTTTCATTTTGGCGGGCCTGTGGTGGGCCATTGACCGAGGCCAATTTGAAGACATCGAGTCCGAGGGCGAGCGAATTTTGCATGACGATTGATCTCGATCAAGGGTTCAAGCGATGTGCAAGGTCAAACTGCGCAAATTGATATGTGTTCAAAACAGAGGTGGAAATGAAATTTGCCAATATGCAGGCGACTTCCTACAACGACAAAGTTGTCCGGCAGTTCACCATCATGACGGTGGTCTGGGGCGTGGTGGGCATGCTGGTGGGGGTGATCATTGCCGCCCAGCTGACTTGGCCGGAGCTCAACTTCGGCATTTCTTGGCTCAGTTATGGGCGTTTGCGGCCCTTGCACACCAACGCGGTGATCTTTGCGTTTGGCGGCTGTGGCTTGTTCGCCTCGGCCTATTACGTGGTGCAACGCACCTGCAATGTCAGGCTGTTCAGTGACAAGCTGGCGGCCTTCACCTTTTGGGGTTGGCAGTTGGTCATTTTGTCGGCTGTCGTTTCATTGCCATTGGGTTACACCCAAGGCAAAGAGTATGCCGAGCTGGAGTGGCCGATTGACATCTTGATCACCTTGGTTTGGGTGTCTTTTGCGGTGGTGTTTTTTGGCACCGTGGGCACGCGCAAGGTGCGCCACATTTATGTGGCCAATTGGTTTTTTGGTGCCTTCATCATTGCGGTGGCATTGCTGCACGTGGTCAACGGGGCCGTGCTGCCGGTGGGCATGATGAAGTCTTACTCGGCCTATGCCGGGGTGCAAGACGCCATGGTGCAGTGGTGGTACGGCCACAACGCGGTGGGCTTTTTCTTGACCGCTGGTTTCCTGGGCATGATGTATTACTTCGTGCCCAAGCAGGCCGAGCGCCCGGTGTACTCGTACCGCTTGTCGATCGTGCACTTTTGGGCCTTGATTTTTGTCTACATGTGGGCCGGCCCGCACCACTTGCACTACACCGCTTTGCCCGATTGGACGCAGTCGATTGGCATGGTGTTTTCGCTGATCTTGTTGGCCCCCAGTTGGGGCGGCATGATCAACGGCATCATGACCTTGTCGGGTGCTTGGCACAAACTGCGCGACGACCCGATCCTGCGCTTTTTGATCGTCTCATTGTCTTTCTATGGCATGTCGACTTTCGAGGGTCCGATGATGTCCATCAAGACCGTCAACGCGCTGAGCCACTACACCGATTGGACCATTGGCCACGTGCACTCGGGGGCCTTGGGCTGGGTGGGGCTGGTGACCATGGGCTCGATGTACTACCTGATTCCGCGCTTGTTCGGTCAAAAGCAGATGTACAGCGTCAAAGCCATTGAGGTCCATTTTTGGACCGCCACCATCGGCATCGTGATCTACATCGCGGCCATGTGGATTGCCGGCGTGATGCAAGGCCTGATGTGGCGCGCCATCAATGCCGACGGCACCTTGACCTACACCTTTGTCGAGTCGGTCAAAGCCACTTACCCGTTTTATGTGCTGCGCCTGCTTGGGGGCACGCTGTATTTCGTGGGCATGGTCATCATGCTGTGGAACACCTACAAAACGGTGATGCAGGGGCGCCCGGTGGATGTGCGCATTCCCTCTTTGGCCCCTGCAGCAGCCCACGCCTGAGGAGAAACTGAACATGGCTCAAAACCCCAAATCCAGCGGCTTGTCGCACGAGAAAATCGAGACCAACAACTTCCTCATGATCGTGTTGATCTTGCTGGTCTTGTTGGTGGGCGGCATGGTTGAAATCGTGCCCCTGTTCTTCCAAAAATCGACCACCGAGGCGGTGCCGGGCCTCAAGCCCTACACCGCAGTGCAGGTGGTCGGGCGCGACATTTATGTGCGCGAGGGTTGTTACAACTGCCACTCGCAGATGATTCGGCCCTTCCGGTCAGAGACTTTGCGCTACGGCCCGTATTCTTTGGCCGGGGAGTTTGTCTACGACCGTCCATTCCAATGGGGCAGCAAGCGCACTGGGCCTGATTTGGCCCGGGTGGGCGGCCGTTACAGCGACGAGTGGCACCGCATTCACCTGATCAACCCGCGCGACTTGGTGCCCGAGTCCAACATGCCCGCTTACCCCTGGCTGGAAAAAACGCCCGCGAATGCGGCCAGCATCCAGGCCCACATGAATGGCTTGCGCACCTTGGGCGCGCCTTACAGCGACGAAGACATCGCGAATGCGGCCAATGAGGTCAAAGACAAATCCGAGCTGGACGCGTTGATTGCCTACTTGCAAGTGCTTGGCATACACCGTCAATAAAGGGCTGACATGGACATCAACACACTGCGATCGATTGTGACCGTGCTGGCCTTGTGCTGCTTTGTTGGCATCTGGGCGTGGGCTTGGTCAAGCCGCAACAAGGCCAGCTTTGACGAGGCGGCGCAGCTGCCCTTCAGGCAAGACGATTGAATGGTCTGGCAGCAAACCCAAAAAACAAGGAATTTCCATGAGTGACTTCGTCAGCAGCTTCTGGCACTGGTACGTGGCGGGCATCACGCTGGTCAGCATCTTGGCCTGCCTGTTTTTGCTGTGGTTCAGCGGCAAGGCCAAAGCCATGACCGACCACGACAACACCACCGGCCACGTTTGGGATGGCGATTTGCGTGAGATGAACAACCCACTGCCGCGCTGGTGGGTGGGTTTGTTCATCATCACCATCGTGTTTTCCTTGGTGTACCTGGCGATGTACCCCGGCATGGGCCACTATGCGGGCAAATTTGGCTGGTCATCGGGTGGCCAGTACGACACTGAAGTGGCCAAAGGCAATGCCGAAGTGGCCCCGCTGTATGCCAAATTTTTGGCCATGCCGCCCGAAGCTGTGGCCAAAGACCCGCAGGCCTTGGCCATTGGCGACCGCTTGTTCATGAACAATTGCGCCCAATGCCACGGCTCTGACGCGCGCGGCAGCAAGGGCTTTCCCAATTTGGCCGATGCCGATTGGTTGTACGGCGGCACGCACGAGGCCATTCGAGTCAGTTTGGTTCAGGGGCGTGTTGGCAATATGCCGCCTTTGGCCGCTGCCGTGGGCACGCCTGAAGATGTGCGCAACCTGGCGCACTACGTGATGAGTCTGTCGGACAGTCCGCACGACTCTTTGCGGGCGCAACTGGGCAAGTCCAATTACACCGTTTGTGCGGCCTGCCACGGCATGGATGGCAAAGGCAACCAAGCCGTGGGCGCGCCCAATTTGACCGACGACATTTGGCTGCACGGCTGGGGTGAGGCGGCCATTGTGAGCATCATCAACAAGGGCAAGCTCAACCAGATGCCCGCACAGGCCGACAAGCTGACCGAGGGCCAAATCCATGTGCTGGCTGCTTATGTCTGGGGCTTGTCCAACAACGCAGCGGCCAGCGCCGCGCTGAGCCCTGCCAAGTGATCTGAACCCCCTGCATCAGGCTGGACCTGAGGCTGGATTTGAACCAAGGCCTGCATTTTGTCCACCCCTGAAGATCGCTCCTCTCGCAGCGTGATTCCAATCACCGTCGTGCCCGTAGAGGGCGATGTGGAGATGGTGTCGCTGTACCAGGCGCACCAAAAAATCTACCCCCGCAGCGTGCAGGGCGTGTTTGCCCAATGGCGATGGCTCATGGTGGTGATCACGCAGCTGGTTTTTTACGGCCTGCCTTGGCTGGAGTGGGGGCAGCGCCAAGCGGTGCTGTTTGATTTAGAGGCCCGGCGTTTTTACATCTTTGGCCTGGTGCTCTACCCACAGGATTTCATTTACCTGACGGGCTTGCTGGTCATCTCGGCGCTGTCGCTTTTTTTGTTCACGGCAGTCGCTGGGCGTTTGTGGTGTGGCTTTGCTTGCCCGCAAACGGTGTACACCGAAATTTTCATGTGGATCGAGCGCCAGTTCGAGGGCGACCGCTCAACGCGCATGCGGCTCGATGCGGCGCCCTTGAGCCTCAACAAGGTCTGGCGCAAGACCGGCAAACAACTGGCTTGGATCGTGTTGTCGCTCTGGACAGGTTTCAGCTTTGTCGGCTACTTCACACCGATTCGTGAGTTGACGGCGTCCATCTTGTCCTTGGGTTTTGGTCCTTGGGAAATTTTTTGGATCTTGTTTTACAGCCTGGCCACCTATGGCAACGCAGGCTTCATGCGCGAGCAGGTGTGCAAATACATGTGCCCCTATGCACGCTTTCAAAGCGCGATGTTTGACAAAGACACCTTGATCGTGACCTACGACGAGGCCCGTGGCGAGCCCCGGGGTGCGCGCTCCAAAAAAGCCGACCCCCAAGCACTGGGACTGGGCGCTTGTGTCGACTGCACGCTGTGCGTGCAGGTCTGCCCCACGGGCATCGACATCCGCCAAGGCCTGCAATACGAATGCATTGGCTGTGGCGCCTGCGTGGACGTGTGCGACAAGGTCATGGACAAGGTCGGTTACGCGCGCGGCCTGATCAAGTTCTCCACGCAAAACGCCATGGACAAGGGCTGGCGCTGGAGCCAAATCGTGCGCCGAATTTTCCGGCCCCGGGTGCTGGTCTACACCACCGTGCTGTGGCTCATCATCGCCGCCACAGGCATCTCGCTGTGGCTGCGAGAGCCCTTCAAGGTGGACATCGAACGCGACCGCGCGGCCATGGCCCGCATCGTTGCGGGCGGCAAGATCGAGAATGTGTACCGCCTGCAAATCATGAACGCTGCAGAGCAAGTTTTGCGCTTTGAGTTGGCGGCCGATGGCTTGCCGGGCTTGAGCATGGAAACGCCATTGCAGGTCGATGTGGACGCCATCGGTTCGCGTTGGGTTTCTGTGCGTTTGCACCTGCCCTATGACGCTGCGCCGCCGGGTTCACACCCGATTGACTTTCGCATCAGCGCCTCCACGACCGATGGTGAATGGCTTGGGCGCTTGAGTGAAAAAACCGTGTTCTTGATGCCCCGTTGAGCCAGGCCTATTTTTTTAGAAAGACTGACATGTCCAATGCGCTGCAAAACCCCCGCGAAGGCCTGCCATGGTGGCGCTTTGGCCTGGTCTGGATGGTCTTTGGTGGTCCGGCTGTGGTGGTCGTGGCGGGTTTTAGCACGCTCTACATCGCCATCGTCAACCCCGACCCCGTGATCAAAGCGACGCCCCGCACCGCCATGCAAGAGCGCCAAGGCATCACCCATGTGCCCGCCATGCAAGGGCGCAACCATGCCGCCACCGGCGAGTTGCCCGCTGATGCCGATGCGCCTGAGAGCCTTGCTGAGAACGCGCCTCAACCGGTGCCACCCAAGCCATGACGCCTCGGTCTGACGGGCTGCGCTCGCATCGGTGGATGTGGGTGGTTTGGCCCGCCTTTTTGGTCGCTGGGCTGATGGAGGCGGTGGTGTTTGCTTTTGTAGACCCGCAGGATCTGCGTGGCCTGGCACAAGGCTGGGCCTTGTCACCAGAGGCGGTTTACACCTTGGCGTTTTTTGTTTTTTGGGGCTTGGCCATGTTGTCCAGTGGACTGACCACCCTGCTGAGCCTGTCGCCTTCGGCGCTTGATCTGAGCGCCACACCCAAGGGCAGCAACACGGCCACAAGCGTGCCCGAGGGCCTCAACGACAAGGGTGATTGACCAAGCGCTCCAAACTGTCGACGTCCAAAATGCGCACATGGCGCTGTTTGACTTCGAGCACACCGTCTTCGACAAACTTTGAAAAAGTGCGGCTCACGGTTTCGAGCTTCAAACCCAAGTAGCTGCCAATTTCTTCGCGCGTCATGCGCAACACCAGCGCCGATGGCGAAAATCCCCGCGCATGCAAGCGTTGCATCAAGTTGAGTAAAAAAGCGGCCAAGCGCTCTTCGGCCCGCATGCTGCCCAAAAGCAGCAACACACCGTGTTCGCGCACTATTTCTCGGCTCATGATTTTGTGGACATGGTGCTGCAAAGCCGCGACCTCGCGTGAAATTTCCTCTATCAGGTCAAAAGGCATGACACACACTTCGGCGTCTTCCAGTGCGACCGCATCGCAGCTGTGGTGGTCGTTCACGATGCCGTCCAGACCCATGATTTCGCCGGCCATTTGGAAGCCCGTGACCTGGCTGCGCCCGTCTTCGGTGGCCAAGCAAGTTTTAAAAAGCCAGTGCGTATGGCGTAAATGGCATTGAACCTGTCGCCGTTGCTGAACAAATGCGTGCCTCGTTTGACCTTGCGGCGCACAGCGACCAAGTCGTCAAGGCGAAGCTGGTCTTGCTCGCTCAAGCCTATGGGCATGCACAGCTCGCGTAAATTGCAATTGGAGCAGGCGACTTTGATGGCTTGGGGATGCATGGTTTATCTCTTGGTGACGCAATGGATTTGCCTTGGATCAAGGTCTGAGCTTAAACCCAAACAACAGACAAGGCTCAGCGTTAACGGGTTTGTGCCAAAAATCATCAAAAACCGGTAGTGACCAGCTTGGGGTCAAGTGGCATGGCAGCTTGCAAGCACAGGCCTGTGTTCTTTTGTGCATGCACGCGCTGCATCTGCCCATGCTTTGCGTTGAGTCAAGACCCGCAACAGTGCCAACGGGCAAAGTCTGCTGCATCTGAACACATTTGAACAAAGGGACAGACACATGTCCGTGATCACAGCTCAATTGCTGGCGCGCTTTGACGTGCCCGGCCCGCGTTACACCTCTTACCCCACGGCAGACCGCTTTGTCGATACCTTTGGCGAGGTCGATCTGCTGCATGCCTTGGCACAGCGCCAGCTTGGCAGCGTGGGCAAGCCGCTGTCGCTGTACGTGCACATTCCGTTTTGTGAGTCGCTTTGCTACTACTGCGCCTGCAACAAAATCATCACCCGGCACAAAGACCGTGCCGCGCCGTATTTGCACTACTTGGCCAAAGAGGTGGATTTGTATGTTCGCCACTTGGGGCCCGCTCAGGCGGTCAGTCAATTGCATTTGGGCGGGGGCACACCCACCTTCTTGAGCGATGACGAATTGCAGCAGCTGATGGCCCTGTTGCGGCGGGCATTTGTGTTTGTCCCGGGCAGCGAGCTTTCGGTGGAAGTGGACCCGCGCACCGTGGACGAAAGCCGCCTGGCCAAGTTGGCGGCATGGGGATTTAACCGCCTGAGCTTTGGCGTGCAAGACTTCGAGCCCGCTGTACAAAAGGCGGTGCACCGCATCCAGCCCGCTGAGCAGGTGTTCGAGTTGGTGGCGGCAGCGCGGCGTTTGGGCTTCGCGTCGGTCAACCTTGATTTGATCTACGGTTTGCCTTTGCAAACGCCTGATTCGTTTGACCGCACTTTGGCCTTGGTCCAAGTTTTGCGTCCCGACCGCATTGCCCTGTATGCCTATGCGCATCTGCCTGAACGTTTCAAGCCACAGCGCCGCATTCGCCCATCGGATTTGCCCTCAGCTGCGGACAAGGTGGCCATGCTCTCGCGCTCGCTGGAGGCCCTGACCGCTGCGGCTTATGTCTACATAGGCATGGACCACTTCGCCTTGCCGAGTGATGCCTTGGCGGTGGCCAAGCGGCAAGGCCGCTTGCACCGCAACTTTCAGGGCTACAGCACGCAAGCCGAGGGTGACCTGATCGCCTTGGGCGTTTCCTCCATTGGCCGCATCGGCTCGAGCTACAGCCAAAACGCCAAGACCCTGGAGCAGTATGTCGCCATGCTTGAGCAGGGCCACTTGCCAGTGGTTCGGGGTTTGGCGCTGACGCGAGATGACCTTGTCCGCCGCGCCGTCATCATGGCCATCATGTGCCATGGGCACGTGCCCTTCGAGTCGATCAATCTGGCTTGGATGGTGGACTTCAAGAGCCTGTTTGCCAAGGAGTTGGTGCAGCTCCAAGACATGCAGTCGCAAGGCCTGGTGCAGTTGAGCGACAAGGGGATTGTGGTCACGGCCATTGGCTGGTTTTTTGTGCGCGGTGTGGCCATGGTGTTTGACCGCTTTATCCAGGCCGATCGCCAGCGTTCGCAGTTTTCCAAAATCATCTGAGTTTGCTGCCCACCGGCCTTGGGCCACATCGCCGACAATCGGCTTGATTTCATTCAAGCAAACAAAGCATGCAAAGTTCTTTGGCCATCACGGCCTTGATGATGGGGGTGCTGGGCGGGCCTCATTGTGTGGCCATGTGCGGTGCCGCCTGCGCGGGTCTGGGCCAGGCCGCGGGCGAGCGGCGTGCAAAGGCCTTGTTGGCCTTTCAACTGGGCCGATTGGGCGGCTATGCGCTGTTGGGTGCTGTGGCCGCTGCCAGTGTGCAGGGCTTGGGTTGGTTGACCACGCAGTCGGCCGCCATTCGGCCGATCTGGACTTTGCTGCATTTGACGGCCTTGGTGTTGGGCTTGCTGCTCATGGTGCAAGCGCGTCAAACTGTGTGGCTTGATGCAGCAGCGCGCCGTTTGTGGGCGCGTGTGCGGACCTTCAACACCCGCTGGGGTCGTGCCGCGCCATGGTTGGTGGGTGGGCTTTGGGCCTTCATGCCTTGCGGCTTGCTGTATTCGGCCTTGATGGTGGCCGCCCTGACCAGTCAGCCCCTTGAGGGTGCGGCCACCATGGCTTTGTTTGCGCTGGGCAGCAGCATCAGCCTGTGGGCCGGACCGTGGTTGTTTTTGCGCATGCAAGGCCTGGGCGACGGGGCTTGGGGCATGCGTTTGGCGGGTCTGGCGTTGGCGGCTGTGTCGGCTTGGGCTTTGTGGATGGGCTTGGTGCACGACCAAGCGCCGTGGTGCGTGAGTCCTTGAATTGCCCTCAGCCAAGCCAGCCACCGGCAGCTGGCCTGAGTCGGCCAGAGCGCAGCTCGGATCGGTATTTTTTGATCGACGCGGTCAAGGCCTGCGCTTGCTTGCTGATTGTTGGCCACCACTTGGCGTTTTATGGCCCGATGTCGGACGTGGTGGCCGCCGCTTGGCCCACCGCGATGGACTGGTTGTATGCGCACGGCCGCTTGGCGGTGCAGTTTTTTCTGGTGTGTGCGGGCTTTTTGACGGCCGGCAGCCTGTCGCGTTTTGAGTCGCTCGGCTGGGATCAAGCCCTGCATTTGGCGTGGCAGCGCTATCTGCGACTGGCCATTCCTTTGTTGGCGGCGCTGACTTTCACGCTGGGGGTCACTGAAGGGCTGCGGCCCTATTTTGCGCACGCCAGTTTGTCGGCCACGCCCGATCTTTGGCAGGCTTTGGCGCACCTTTTGTTGCTGCAGGACGTGCTGGACTTGGAGGCATTGTCGGCGGGTATTTGGTACGTGGCGATTGACTTTCAGTTGTACGCGATGGCTTTGCTGAGCTTGGTGTTGGTGAAGGCTTGGCCTCGCCCAGCTGGCCTCAAGCTGAGCGTGGACTGGGCGTACCGCTTGCGTTGGGGGCTCTGGTTGGGTGGCTTGTTGGCCTCTTTGGGGTGGTGGAACTTGCATGCCGACTAGGACCATTTGGGGGTCTACTTTTGGGGCTCCTACGCTTTGGGTCTGTGGGCCTGGGCAGTCCGTCAGCACGCTGAGCCGGCCCGCACCGGGCATGCGGCTTGGCTGAAGGTCAGCAGGACGGCGGCAGGTCTGGTCATGCTGTTGGTGGGCATGCTGGCTTGGTGGCTGGAGCCGCGCGTGCGCATGGCCGTGGCCTTTGCTGTGGCTGCGCTGTTGATCGCCGTGCCTGGTACGTGGTTGACGGGCCAGGCGCTGGGGCCTTCGCGTTGGCGTTCAGCCGTGCAAAATTTGTCGCTTGTGTCTTATGCCGTGTTCTTGAGCCACTTTGGCGTGAGCTTGGCCGTCAGTGCCACCGTGGCTTGGCACTGGCCCCGCGCGCTGTGGGCCAATGCGCTGGGCATGGGGGTGTCTGTGCTGCTGTCTTTGTTGGCGGGTGCGGCGCTGCACCGTTGGGTGGCGCAAGCTGCGCCCACTGGGCGGCGCTTGCTGGCCTGGACCACAGTGTTTGGGGCCAGTGTTGTGCTGGCCATGGCTTGAGGCGGGCCGTGCTTGCTCAACTTTCTTTGCTGGCTTGGACCTGGGCTGCGATGTAGGCCAAAGACGCTTCAACTTGGTCAATCAGGATCAGGCACAGGTCACCCGGTGACAAGCGTGCCAAGGCCGTGTCGATGGCCTTGAACTCGCCCTGTATGTCTTGCACATGCGTGGTGCGCAATGCGCCTTGCAAGCCTTCGCGCAGCAAGCGCAGCACCTCGCCGTCTTCACGCCCGCGTTGGCAGGCGTCTTGGTAGAGCAACACCTCGTCAAAGGCTTGGCCCAAAATTTGGGTTTGTTCTCGAATGTCTTGGTCGCGCCGGTCACCCGCGCCACTGATGACCACCACGCGCTGGCGTGCAGGCATGTTGTTGACGGCCTGCACCAAGGCGGCGATGGCATCGGGGTTGTGGCCGTAGTCGGCAATCAAGGTCGCACCGCGGTAGTCAAACACATTGAAGCGACCGGGCACGCCTTGGATGTCGCTGATGAACGAGGCCAGGCCGCGTGAGATGGCGTCCCAGTCCACACCAGCGGCCCAAGCAGCGCCCACGGCCGCGAGCACGTTTTCGGTTTGGAAACCAA
The DNA here is from genome assembly GCF_044361645.1 of Limnohabitans sp. GTDB lineage: Bacteria > Pseudomonadota > Gammaproteobacteria > Burkholderiales > Burkholderiaceae_C > Limnohabitans_A. Next base: position 34,297 of record NZ_JBIKIL010000021.1, read on the forward strand.
TCTGGCCTTGGCGCGTCAAGGGCACTTGGCTGAGCGGAATGCGGAAAATTTTGACGCCGCATTGCGCCAAGATGGCCCCGTCTTCGACGTACACGGCGCGCTTGCCTTGGGCGCGGTGAGTGGCCAGCACGGGGTGGTTGGCATCCAGGGCAAAAAACGTCACATCGCCAGGGCAGTGGCGGGCCATGGCGACCACGGCGGGGTCGTTGGCATTGAGCACCGCCATGCCAGAGGGCTCGACGTTGAGCACAATCACCCGCTTGAGCACGGTCAGGTCTTCCAGTGTGGTGATGTAGTTCAAGCCCAAGTGGTCGCCCGCGCCCAAATTGGTCACCACCGCCACTTGGCAGCGGTCAAAGGCCAAGCCCTCGCGCAACAGGCCACCCCGGGCTGTTTCAAACACAGCCGCGTCGACATCCGGGTGCATCAGCACGTTGCGCGCGCTGCGTGGGCCGCTGCAATCGCCCGAATCGGTTTGGCGGCCATTCACATACACGCCGTCGGTGTTGGTCATGCCCACGCGCAGGCCTTGGGCCTTGAGCAAATGGGCGATCAGCCGCACGGTGGTGGTTTTGCCGTTGGTGCCAGTCACCGCCACCACCGGCACGCGCCCGTTGCTGCCGTCTGGAAACATGTGGTCGATCACCGCGTTGCCCACATCGCGGCCCTTGCCAAATGAGGGGCTGATGTGCATGCGCAAGCCAGGGGCCGCGTTGAGTTCGACAACCCCTCCGTTTTGCTCTTCCAGCGGGCGAGACAGCGATTCGCACACCACGTCCACACCGCAGATGTCTACCCCCACCATTTGCGCCGCTGCGATCACACGGGCGGCCACTTCGGGGTGCACATCGTCTGTCACGTCGGTGGCTGTGCCGCCGGTGGACAGGTTGGCGTTGTTGCGCAAAATCACGCGGCGACCCTTGGCGGGAATCGACTCGGGCTCCAGGTTTTGCGCGTGCAGTCGCCCCATGGCGATGTCGTCAAAGCGAATTTTGGTCAAGGCGGTGGCGTGGCCATCGCCCCGGCGCGGGTCAGCGTTGACTTGGTCCACCAGCTGGCGCACCGTGTGCTTGCCGTCGCCCACCACCAAGGGGGGTTCGCGGCGAGCGGCGGCCACCAGTTGGCGGCCCACCACCAGCAAGCGATAGTCGTGGCCTGGCAAAAACCTCTCAACCATCACCGTGCCATAGCGTTCAGCGCTGGCGTAGGCGTTGTCAAAGGCGCTGCGTTCGCTGATGTTGACCGACACGCCCTTGCCTTGGTTGCCGTCTTGTGGCTTGAGCACCACGGGCATACCGATCTCTTGGGCAATGGCCCAGGCTTCGTCCAAACTGCGCACTGGGCGACCCAAAGGCACCGGCACGCCAGCGGCGTGCAGCAAGCTCTTGCTCAGGTCTTTGTCTTGTGCGATCGCCTCGGCAATGGCGCTGGTGCTGTCGGTCTCGGCCGCTTGGATGCGGCGTTGCCTAGAGCCCCATCCCAATTGCACCAAGCTGCCATCGGTCAAGCGGCGTATCGGGATGCCACGCGCCATGGCCGCATCAACGATGGCTGCGGTGGAGGGCCCTAGGCGCACTTGTTCATCCAGTTCGTTCAGCTGGGCGATGGCCGCTTCCAAGTCAAACCCCAGCCCGGCCACGGCCGCCAAGCACATTTGTTCGGCCAAGTTCAAGGCCAGACGCCCCACAGCCTCTTCGGTGTACTGCACCACCACCTGGAACACACCCGGCTCCTCGGTGGGGGTGGTGCGGCTGAATGACACGGGGCACCCCGCGTGGGCTTGCAAGCTCAGGGTGACTTTTTCAATCGCATGGGCCAAGGTGACCGTATCGCTTGGCCGGGGCCCATCCAGCGGACCGACTTCAGGAAAGATGCGCCGCAGTTGCTGCTCGACAGGGTGTTGCGCCGACAAGCCGCAGTCCATTTCGGTGCAACTGACGATGGCCTCGATGGCGGTGTGACGGCTCCACAAATTGGGGCCGCGCAATGCACGGATGCGGGAGACTTGCATGACGGGTGTTCCAAAGAAGGGGTGCAAGGTGGACAGTGGCGCGTGGGGGTGGTGCGCTAGCGCAGTGTTGCAGTGGTGTGGTGGTGTGGTGGTGTGGTGGTGTGGTGAAGCGGCTGGCGATGCGGGCCTTGGCATCAGGCCGTGGCCACGTTGCCGAAGCTCTTGATGCCGGCCCGAACCAAGTCGGTGCCCATGCCCAGCGCCCATGCCGCACTGGCGGCCACCAACATGTCCTTGGGGCTCAGGCTGCCGGATTTCAAAAGCCGGGCCACCGCTGGCCGCTGGCTGGACAGCACCGATTGCGTCTTGAGGCCTTGGGTCAAAAGCAACTGCCCATCGCGCCAAAACACCACACGGTGACCCTCACTGCGGTGCACTTGCAAGCGCTCGTTGTGCTCATCGTCGGCATAAAAAATCACTTGACCGTCGCAATACTTTGCCAATGCGGCAACTTCGGGCTCGGCCGCATTCAGAACGGCCGTACCTTCGGGCAAAACCACATCGACTTGCGTGCGGATATAGCTCGGCATTTTGTCATCGCCCCCGGGGTACAGGTCATCCAAACCGCTGGCGCTTGGCATGCGGGTCACGATGCCAATTTGGCAACGGTCGTAGGGCAGACCTTGCGACAGCAGGTGGCGGGCATCGCTTTCGAACACGGCCGCTTGCACGCCTCGGTTGATCAGCAGGCGCTGGGCTTGTGCCCAGTCCATGCCCTCGGTGGCTTGCAATTGGCGTTGGTTCACAAACAAACCATCGGCGCATGACAAGCCTGTGTTCCAGCCATTCAAGTGCAGCAACCAAGCGATCAAACGGGCCATGCGGGTGGTGTCGCCATCGCCCATGAGGCCAACCACGGGAATGCGGCCGTTGTCATGTTCGGCAAACAAATGCCGGGCGATGGCCTGGCCCACCGGGCGCGGCTGGCCTGTCGCGGGTTTGAGGTGCATCAGCAAGCCCGGGCCAGCGTTGACCTCGACCACGGCACCACCTTGGGTTGCCAAAGGTTTGGCAATGTCTTGGGTGACCAAATCGACGCCAGCAATGTCCAAGCCCACCACCCGCGCAGCCAGCACCGCTTGCGCGGCCACATCGGGGTGCACCAGATCGGTCACATCCATGGACATATTGCCCGTGCGCATGACCAGCACGTGGCGGCCGGCCTCGGGCACGCTGTCGGCACTCAGACCTTGGCGTTTGAGTTCCAGCAACGAGGTCGCGTGCTGGTCCAAGCGGATGGTGTCCAGGGGAAAGTCCTCTTCCTCGCCCCGGCGCGGGTCGCAGTTCAGTTGCAGCTCAATCAGCGCTTGCACGGTGTGCACGCCGTCACCCAACACACTGGCGGTTTCCCCCTTGTTGGCCGCAACCACTTGGCCCCCTACCACCAGCAAGCGGTGCTCTTGGCCCAGCACAAAGCGCTCGACCATCACCTCGCTGCCTTCGGCCAGGGCAATGTTGTAGGCCGCTTCAATGTCTTCTTGGCGCGACAACTCCAGCGACACCCCCCGCGC